>JBBSNT010000146.1:0-9905 GCA_038260485.1 Aggregatilineales bacterium
GATCGGTGATGCAGATGAAATCGCGCCCGCGCGCCAGCGCAGCCTTTGCCATCTCGCGAACGGTAAATTTGCCGTCGCTCCAGACCGTGTGCATATGCAGGTCAGCGTGCATGTCTTCTAGCGTGATCAGTGTGGGCAGCTTGTCTTTTTGGGCTGCCTCGATTTCGCCCCAATCCTCGCGGATTTCCGGCGGAATCCACGCCAGCCCAATCTGCTCGTAGACGGCTTCCTCAGTCGCGCAGAGCAGGTCCTCTCCCCCTTCGACAGGCGTGAGAGAATGCTCATTGAGGCTGTAACCCTTCGCCAGCGCGATCTCCCGAATGTGGATGTTGTGTGCCTGCGACCCTGTGAAGTATTGCAGCGCCGTGCCCCAGCGTTCCGGCGGCAGAATGCGCAAATCGCACTGCATGCCGTTCAGGAGTTCGACCGAGCTTTTGGTCTCGCCATTGCCGAAGATGCGCGCGACTTCATCCATGCCGACGAAAGCGTTCATGATCGGCTTCGGGTCGGTGCTGGCGATCAGCAGGTCCATGTCGCCAATCGTTGGGCGTCCGCGTCGGATGCTTCCGGCGACGGTGCCGGTTTGCGCTTCGGGTATCGCCAGCAGCCGCGCGAGGATGCTTTCGGCTAAAGGCAGCGCCGCGCCAATCGGAACGCGCGTGTTGGCGGCACGGCGCTTCAGCGACTCGATCCCTTCGATGATTTTCGCCTGTGACTTCGTGCCGATGCCGGGCATGCCGTTGAGCTTGCCCTCGCGTGCGGCGCTTTCGAGTCCATCGAGCGTCGTGATGCCCTGTTCCCAGAACAGCTTCGCTTTTTTCGGTCCCACGCCGTTGACGTGCAGAATATCGACCACGCCGACCGGGACTTCGGCTTTGAGTTCTTCATAGAAGTTGAGCTTGCCTGTGTCAAGCATTTCTTGAATTTTCTCGCCGATGATCTTGCCGACGAATGGGATCGAGCCGAGTTCACCCTCAGCGGCGATGGCGTTGATGTCGCGGGGCAGGTCGCGGATCGCGCCGGAGGCGTTGCGGTACGCCATCACGCGGTGGATGATCTCGCCTTTGATTTCCAGCATGTCGGCGATATTGTCGAAAATATCGGCTATCTCGCGGTTGGTCATCACGCCCTCATTATAGAACGAATGTATTAGATAAGAGTATAGCACGGTGCGCTTACAGCGTAAAAGCACGCTTGCCTGACGCTTGTGTAATTTCGATCAACTGCTTGACAGCCCGTTGAAATATCGCTACTCTAATGCTAATCTAAACCAACAAAGATGTTGATCCAGACGAGTATATCTCAAAGCGGAGTTCCAGAGAGTCGCCGGGGCTGAGAAGGCGGCACAAGCGCAGAGGTCGAATGGGCTGGGGAGTCGTGAGGGCGAAAAGCTGTCGAAGACAGCCAGTAGTTCTCACCGGGAGACGCGCACCCGTTATCAAGGCGCAGGTATCGGCTAGGCATTATTTGCGATGCACAAGCCCGTACTCTTAAACGAGCGGCTGTGATCTCGCGATCCCAGCAAGCAAGGTGGCACCACGGGAACCCCTTCTCGTCCTTGATACGGATAGGGGTTTTTTGTTTGCCTGAGTAGGGAGCATATTGAGCATGGTTCTGTCTCCAAACCTCACGCGACCGGCGGTGCTGCCCAACCGGGAGCAAGTCCACAAATTGTTCGAACAGGGCGACCTCGTGCCGGTTTACCGCACGCTGCTCGCTGATTTGGAAACGCCCGTTTCTGTCTACATGAAACTCGCCCAAACTGGAAACGTCTCGTTTCTGCTCGAAAGTGTCGAAGGCGGCGAGCGTGTCGGGCGTTATTCATTCCTCGGCGTCAACCCCAAAGGCGTGATCAGCATCAAGGACAACACCGTCACGCGCACGCTGCACGGCGAGACGACCACCCGCACGCTCAACGACGGTGAAGACCCGCTCCATGCTGTCGAGAAGGAGTTCGGGCGCGTTAATTCGATACGCCTTGAAGGTCTTCCGCGCTTCGTCGGTGGGGCGGTCGGGATGCTCAGCTACGACATTGTGCGCTACTTCGAGTGCCTGCCCACCACCGCCAGCAAAGACCTCGACGTGCCTGATGCCGCTTTTATGCTGATCGACACGCTGGTGATCTTCGACCACGCCAAGCATCAACTGATCATTCTCGCCAATGCCCATAACACTAATGGTGCGGACGCGGCTTACGACGAGGCGCTGCGCCACATCGAGACGATCACCGATGCCCTCTTGCAGCCGTTGGTCATCCCGGCGGATGACGGTAAGGTCGTTCACGACGAACTGCACTCGAACCTTGGGCGTGAGCGCTACGAAGCCAATGTTCGCAGCGCGAAGGAATACATCGCTGCTGGCGACGCCTTTCAGATCGTGGTTTCGCAGCGCCTCAGCCGTAAAACTAGCGCCTCGCCGCTGACGATCTACCGCGCGCTGCGAGCGACCAATCCCTCGCCCTATATGTTTCTGCTCCACTTCAGCGACGATTTCACGCTCGTTGGCGCATCGCCGGAGATGATGGTACGGCTCGAAGACGGTATCGCCACCAGCCGCCCGATTGCTGGGTCACGCCCACGTGGGCATAACGAGGCGGAAGATCAGCGCCTTGCCGCCGAAATGCTGGCTGACCCTAAGGAACGCGCCGAACACATCATGCTGGTCGATCTCGGTCGCAACGACTTGGGTCGTGTCTGCGAGTATGGCACGGTCAAAGTGACCGACATGATGTACGTCGAGCGTTATTCGCACATTATGCACATCGTCAGCAACGTACAGGGTAAGCTGCGTGCGGGCATGAACGCCTTCGACCTGCTGCGCGCGACCTTTCCGGCGGGGACGCTTAGCGGTGCGCCCAAAGTGCGCGCGATGGAAATCATCGAAGAACTGGAAGGCACGCGGCGCGGTCCTTACGGCGGCGCGGTCGGCTACTTCAGCTTCGACGGATCGATGGATACTTGCATCACCATTCGCGCGGCGCTGATTCAGGGCGATACGGTCACGCTTCAGGCGGGCGCGGGCATCGTCGCCGACAGCGACCCCTCGACCGAGTTCGAGGAGTCGATCAACAAGGCGAAGGCGCTCGCCGTCACGATTGAGCGCGCCGAACACGGCTTGTTGTAAAAAAGGATGGTCGTTAGGCATTAGTTTTTAGAGATGTGTCATAAGTTGTTGGTGATGCTGGAATCGCTTCGTAGGTAGAATGAAGCGATAAACTAAAAACGAATGACTAGCCACTATCCATTGAGGAGTGATCGACATGGCGGTAAAACGGTTGGTGTTCATTCGCCCCGGCGAAACAGACTGGAATCGGCTCGGACGCTGGCAGGGCTGGGTCAATATTCCGCTCAACGAGTTAGGCGAGCGGCAGGCGCGTGCATTAGCGAACTTCATACGGCACATTGGCATGAGCGCGCTCTACACCAGTGATCTCAAGCGTGCGCTCAAGACGGCGGAATGCCTTGCCGAGCAGTTGAATTTTGCGCCCATCCCCGACGAGCGTTTGCGCGAGCGTAACATTGGCTTGTGGCAGGGCTTGACCCGCGACGAGATGCAGGCGTGGTATTCCGACGAATACGCGCAGATGCTTGCTCAGGTGAATGAATACCGCGTCCCAAGCGGCGAATCGCGTAAGGATGTGCTCGTGCGGATGCGTACTGCGCTCGATGATATTCTGGCGAAAGAACAGGGCGAGACCATTGGCATTTTGTCGCATACGACCGCTATTAAGTCACTGCTGGGGGCGATCATTCCCGGCTACGATCCACTTGATGTTAATCTGGATAACACTTCGGTGACGACCATTCGCGTTAAAGATGGCGGATGGGAACTGGTCGCCGTCGATGATGTGATACACCTCGAAGGGCTAGAGCGACGCGCGTCGCACGAATTGGAGGCAAAGCAGTGATCCTCGTAATTGACAATTACGACAGTTTTACCTACAACATCGTCCAGTTTTTGGGCGAAATGGGCGCGGATATTCGAGTCGAGCGCAATGATCAAATCACGCTGGACGAGATTCGCGCGCTCAACCCATCGCACATCTTGATCTCCCCCGGTCCCGGTACTCCCGATGACGGCGGCGTCTCGCTCGACGTGATCCGCGAACTCGGCGCGACCACGCCCATCTTGGGTGTCTGCCTCGGTCACCAGTGCATTGGGCAGGCGTATGGTGGCATTGTTCATCGTGCGGGACGCTTGATGCACGGTAAAACCAGCATGATCTACCACAAAGACGATGTGATTTTCACCGGTGTGCCCAGTCCGTTTGAGGCGACCCGCTATCACAGCTTAATCGTCGAGGAAAATTCGCTGCCGGATGCGCTGATGGTGACGGCGTTCACTGATGAGGGCGAAATTATGGGACTGCGCCACAAGGAATATCCTGTCTTCGGCGTGCAGTTCCATCCCGAAAGCATCCTGACGACTTACGGCCCGCGCATTCTGCGGAATTTTCTGGAACTGAAAATTCCTGTTCCTGCGGTGGGGTAATTTGGAATAGGGGCGGGGTTTCAAACCTGCCCCTACGCATACAGCAAATTAGAAGCATGGTGAATTAAAGTTAGGTAGAACCCATGGACATTCAGCGAGCAATCGACGTACTCAGCCGCTTCGGGCATCTTCAGCCGGAAGAAGCCGAAGAAGTAATGAACCAAATTATGACGGGCGGCGCGACACAGGCGCAGATTGGCGCGTATTTAATGGCGCTACGGATGAAAGGTGAGACGCAGGGCGAGATCGTTGGCAGCGCGAAGGCAATGCGCGCCAACGCCCACCGCGTCCCGACGGCGACTTCGACCGACGCGCTGCTTGATACCTGCGGCACCGGCGGCGATAAATCCGGCACGTTCAATATCAGCACAACCGTCGCGTTCGTCGCGGCGGGGGCGGGGCTGAAGGTCGCCAAGCACGGCAACCGTGCCGCCAGCAGCAAATGCGGCAGTGCCGACGTGTTGGGTCAGTTGGGCGTTAACCTCGACCTGACGCCGGAGCAGGTCGGCAAATGCGTTGATGACGTGGGCATTGGCTTTCTGTACGCGGTGAAGCTGCACCCGGCAATGAAGAACGCCATCGGCGCGCGGCGCGAGATCGCTGTGCGCACGATTTTCAACATTCTGGGGCCGCTGACGAATCCCGCGGGTGCTCGGCGTCAGTTGATGGGTGTCTTTACGTCCGACTTAACTTCGATGCTGGCACACGTGCTCGGTGACCTCGGTTCGCTGACGGCGTTGGTTGTCAGCGGCTACGGCAACATCGACGAGCTGACGACAACGGGTCCCAATACCGTCAGCTATCTCAAGGACGGTACGGTTACAACTTATGAGTTCGATCCTGAAGACTACGGCTTCAAGGGTGCGAATATCTCCGATTTGCTTGGTGATGATGCACCAGCGAACGCGGCGATTTTGCGCGGTATCCTTGCGGGTGACATCCGCGATGCTAAGCGGGACGTGGTGCTGCTCAACGCGGCTGCCGCGTTTATGGCGGGCGGCTTGACCGACAGCCTCTCGAAAGGCATTGAAATGGCGGTGGGCGTGATCGACGAAGGCAAAGCGCTTCAACGGCTCGACGCGCTGATCGCCTACAGTCAGAATCTCGCGCAGGAAACAGTCGCGTAAAAAGATTCAGTGCTAAAGAAGAAAAGAAAGACGCGAAGGTAGAGGCAAGGCATAGCTTGTCCCTACGGAGATGAAATAGATGACCAGCTTTGTCAAAACAGACACCATTCTCGACAAAATTCTCGCGGTCAAGCTGACCGAGATCGGCGACAACCTCGCAGAAGTGGCACGCTGCGCCCGCGAAGCCAATCCACCTCGCGACTTTATCAGCGCATTGCAGCGAGAGAACGTCGCGCTGATTGCCGAAGTTAAGCACGCCTCGCCAAGTAAGGGCGTGCTGATCGAGGATTTCAATCCGGTGGCGCTCGGTACAACCTACGCCGCCAACGGTGCGGCGGCGATTTCAGTGCTGACCGATGCGCAGTTCTTTCGCGGCCGCCTCGCCTACATGACGCAGGTGCGCGCGGCGGTCAGCATTCCCGTGCTGCGCAAAGACTTCATCATTGATCCCTATCAAGTTTACGAGGCGCGTGCCGCCCATGCTGACGCCGTGCTGCTGATCGTCGCGGCACTCGAAGACGCGCAGCTTGCCGACCTGCACGCGCTGATCACTGAATTGGGCATGGCAGCACTGGTCGAAGTCCACAACGAGGCGGAACTCGACCGCGCCTTGAGCATCAACGCGCGCTTGATCGGCGTTAACAACCGCGACCTCAAGACCTTTCACGAGGATTTGGGCACGACGAGGCGAATCGCGGCGCGAGTTCCCGAAGGGGTGACGCTGGTCGCTGAAAGCGCCATTCGCAGCGTCGCGGACGTGCAAAAAATGGGCGAACTGGGCGCACACGCCGTCCTCGTCGGCGAGGGATTGGTTAAGGCGGGCGACGTCGGCGCACAGGTGCGAGCATTTAGCAGTCAACGGCGGGGAGCCAAAGCGTGACGAAGGTCAAAATCTGCGGGATTACGACGCTGGAAGATGCTTTAATGGCATCACGCGCCGGGGCGGATTTGCTCGGCTTGAACTTCTACGCCAAAAGCTCGCGTTACATCGATCCAGTGGCGGCGCAGGTGATCTGTGATGCGCTGCGCGCGGAACTTGGCGCGGAGTGTCCGGCGTTGGTTGGGGTTTTTGTCAACGAAATCCTGAGCAAAATCTCGCGGATGATGGAGCAGGTCGGGCTGAACTTTGCTCAACTGAGCGGTGACGAATCGGGCGAACTGCTGCGTGAACTGCGCGGCATCGGTTTCAAGGCGCTGCGACCACGCAGCAAAAGCGAAGCGCTCGATGACGCCGCCTATTATGGGGCGTTCGCATCGACCGACGAGCGCATCCCAACGCTGCTGGTCGATGCCTACAATCCGCAGTTGTACGGCGGCACGGGTGAGCAGGCGAGCGCCGAAGTTGCCATCGCCGTCCGCGAGGCAATACCGCGTCTGATGCTCGCGGGTGGCTTGACGCCGGAGAACGTCGCGGAGCGGATTGCGGCAGTCACCCCTTGGGGCGTGGACGTTGCCAGCGGGGTTGAAGACGGCACGCCGGGCAAGAAAGACGCGGCGAAGGTCGCGGCGTTTGTGAAGGCGGCGAAACAGAACCAATAGAGAGATAGAATCCTATGCCTTATATCAAAACGAATACGACCAACGTCCCGGATGAGCGGGGCTACTACGGCGAGTTCGGCGGGCGCTTCGTGCCGGAGACGCTGATCCCGGCGCTCGACGAACTGACCGCCGCTTACGCTGAAGCGATGGCTGATCCGGAGTTCCAACAACAGCTTGAGCATCTGCAAAAGACCTATGTCGGGCGACCGACTCCTGTCACTTACGCGGGGCGCTTGACCGAGGTACTTGGCGGTGCGCAGATTTACCTCAAGCGTGAGGATTTAGCGCACACTGGCGCGCACAAGATCAACAATGCGCTCGGTCAAGCGATGTTGGCAAAACGGATGGGCAAGCAGCGGGTTGTCGCTGAAACAGGAGCAGGGCAGCACGGCGTCGCCAGCGCGACGGCGTCGGCACTGCTCGGCTTAGACTGCCACGTTTATATGGGCAGCGTCGATATTGCTCGCCAGCAGCCAAATGTCTTTCGCATGAAGCTGCTCGGCGCGGAGGTGATTCCGGTCGAGAGTGGTAGCAAGACGCTCAAGGACGCGATTAACGAGGCGATCCGCGATTGGGTCACCAATGTCGAGGACACCTTCTACCTGCTTGGATCGGCACTTGGACCGCACCCATACCCGATGATGGTGCGCGACTTCCAGAGCGTGATCGGCGTCGAAGCCAAGCAGCAAATCGTTGACATAGCGGGGCGCTTGCCTGATGTCTGTATCGCCTGTGTTGGCGGCGGCAGCAATGCGATTGGCTTGTTCCATGCTTTCCGTGAGGATGAGCAGGTCGATCTGGTTGGCGTCGAGGCGGGCGGCTTTGGCATCGAGAGCGGCGCGCATGCGGCACGTTTTGCCGACCCGAATCTCGGTCGCCCCGGTGTGCTGCACGGCACGCGCTCCTACGTCCTTCAGGACGCCGACGGGCAGATTTTGAACACGCACAGCATTTCGGCGGGGCTGGATTATGCTTCGGTGGGTCCTGAACACGCCTATCTGCGCGCGCTGGAGCGCGCCTTCTACACCTACGCCACCGACGACGAAGCGCTCGATGCGCTGCAAAAGCTCAGCACGCTGGAGGGCATCATTCCGGCGCTGGAGAGTGCGCACGCGGTCGCCGAGGCGATCAAGCGCGCGCCGACCATGCCCAAAGATTCGATTATCCTGATCAACCTCAGCGGGCGTGGCGACAAAGACCTCGACACGGTGATTAAGGCGCTGGAAAACAAGTGATCCGGCAGAAACACATGGTGTCGGTGCTTCCGGTCAACGTGCGCGGTAAGGTGCTGCTTCAGCAGCGTGACCACACGCTGGGGATTCCCTATCCCGGCTGCTGGACGATTTTCGGCGGCGCGGTCGAACCCGACGACGCCAGCTTCGAGGATGCCCTTCACCGAGAAATCCGCGAAGAACTTGACCTCGACTTTAGCATCACGCATTGGGACGATTACGTGTGTCCGGTGCGCAGCATCCCCGGCGAACTCGATGTGATCGTCCACGTCTACAACGCCGATTTCGACCGTCCGGCGGAAAGTCTGACGCTGTTCGAAGGACAGGCGCTTGGTTGGTTCGATGCGGATGGCGTCGCGGCGCTCCAAATTGGCTTCGAGAAGAAGCCTGTGATTCTGCGTTTCTTGCGCGAAAGGCAGCGCGCGTGAACGCGGGCATGAGCGTCTCGGCAAACAAGGTTTGCTTGGCGATGGCGTGGCATCCGCGCGGCGAAACTGCTCGCTTGCGCCGGCTCTACCCCGTTTTTTCGCAGTGGTACAGCAATATCGTCGTGACTCTGCCGCCTGATTCAGACGCTGAAGCGCTCGATTTGCTCCAATCGCTGCCGAACGTGCGCATTGAAATTAGCGCTGGTTGGGAGTCGGGGCGTTTTACGGCGCTCAACTTGGCACTGCGAATGGGGGCAGAGTACGTCCATTACGTTGACGGCGACCGCCTGATCCGCTGGTGCGAACTGCACCCCGACGAACTGCGCCAGACGATTGCCGCAGTCGAGACGAATGATTACTTCGTGATCGGGCGCACGCCCGCAGCAATGGCAACGCATCCGCAATCGCTTCAGCAAACGGAAGCGATCACGAACGCGGTGTTCTCGCATTTCGTCGGGCAGGAACTCGATTTGTGCGCTGGATCAAAGGGCTTAAGCCGCGCTGTAGTTGAATTTCTGTTAGCAAACGCTGATCCCGCGCAAGCGTTAGGAACGGATGCGGAGTGGGTTGTATTGCTCCATCGCGGCGGTTTTTCGATTCGCGGCGTGCTGGTCGATGGACTTGATTGGGAGACGGCGGATCGCTATCTGCCACAGGCGGCTGATGCTGACACACAGCGCCGCGCCGCCGCCGAATATGACACGAATGCCGATCGCTGGGCGTTTCGCGTCCGTGTTGCCCACGAGACGGCACAGGCAGGGTTGGCGGCGCTCACGCGCAGATTGATAGAGGAGACGAATTGATGACACAAACGACCACCGGACTTGACGCGCTGGCGGCGATGTTCGCGCAGGCGAAAACGGAAAATCGCGCGGCGTTCCTGCCCTACTTTCCGATTGGCTTCCCAACCTATGACCAGTCGCTCGACGCGATCACGGCGATGGCGGCAGAAGGCGTGGACGGCTTTGAAATCGGGCTATCTTTCAGCGACCCGCTGGCGGATGGACCCGTCAATCAAGCGGCGATGCAGATCGCGCTCGAAAACGGCATTACCACGAGTAAGTGTTTCGAAGCAGTGCGCGAACTGC
>JBBSNT010000147.1:0-9897 GCA_038260485.1 Aggregatilineales bacterium
ACCGATCTTCAACTGGCCGCTGATCTTGAACCAGCTGGCTATTCGTTTCGAGGATCGCTTATCGTTTTGACGACCGGGGACCATTTACACCAGTTTCTTGACACTCCCCACGATTTCATCGTCGATAACAAAGTTTTCTTCTTCGATTTCCACTTCACTTAATAGCGGGTTTTCAGCGACCATGATTTTGAGAATGCGTTCTGCAATAAGTGTCAATTGATCATACGTGATAATCTCCGTACTTCTCAAGTCAGCATTCAATCTCCTAAGGGCATTGACTTGCTCTTTGGTGGTATCTCTACCAATGACAACCCTTGCACGTACCTTATCAACCTTCAATTTTTCACGTAGTTCAATTCGAAACTGCTCTGCTGTAAGCGTGTCGATATATTTTCTTGCTTGAGATATTGCTTTGGTTACTTCAGTAATCTCACACAGGTTATCGTGACTCTTGTCTAACGAAAAAAGTGATTTTCCATTCAATGGCGTCTTAATTTCAATAATATCCAAATAGCCATCGACTGTGCGACGTAGGGGAAAATCAAGTTGAATCCCTAAAGCAAGCGAACGCTTGTCAATCAGCTCGCTGTACTCGCTTCCAAACATCCAGTAATTCTCTTCTAGAAAATCTTGATAGCTTCGCTCTGGCAAGTCTTGGTTGATCATGTGTTTGAACTGCGCTAATGCTTTTGCATAACGTCCATAATTTAAAGCTGCGACTAAAGCTTTTGAACGATGAACGTCAGCAGATGCCAGTTGAATAAGTCCCATATTCGCCCTTGCATCGGACTGTACCCAAGTCAGAATTTGGGATAATAAATCGATACTTCTTTCGCTGAAAGTTACGGCTTTCAAAATATCACTCAACCGATCATCCATATTTTCTGAGTTAACGATAATATATTCACCGTCACCCGTTAAATGCGGAATGGAAACTAGGAAATCTAGAAGTTTTTGGATTTCATCTGCATCATCCTTATCAGACAATGTAATTTTGTATTGATCATCTACCTCCCAGCCACGAGATTTATATCGCCGAAAGGTTCTAAGGGTTAGAGAGTGATGATGAATTTCCCCGCTGTGCCGATCTCTAATTGTCCAATAGGTTGCAACCCTATACGCTTTTTGTCCCTCGAAAAGTTTTAACGTTTTGTATCCAGCAATGTCAGGGTTTCTGGCTTTATCAAGGTCACGAACTTTGACAAGAATTGCTTCAAACGGGAGATCGTAGTTGCCTAGTTTTGTGTTCATTTGTTCACCTCATTGCCTATGACTATATTTTAGTATAGTCCTGTAATGAGGTAAATTTTTAGAAACTCAAAATAGAACTATTGTTCTACGATGATACTGATTTGAGGGCGTAGTGTCAAGTCAATGTTTTAAGCGTATTTCGTTTAGAGGTCTATTACTAAAGATGAGAAGACTTTTAGAGGGTGCAGATGTCTGCACCCTCTTTTAATATCATATGTTATAATTAGCCGGTCAAAGGACGAAAAGATTGTTCGCTTAACCTTGTGAGATATTTCTCTAATTTGTTGACTTAGATAAATTGCCTATATCACACGCGAATTATCGTGTGCAAGTTGCACAGCAAATGCAAACATCCTCTATCCCAATGGATGAATTCAGTTATACTGAACAACAGAAAGCGGATTTTTGACAGCAAAGTATACAAAATACCAGCACAGGCTGGCAAAGGAGCAAGCGGGTTATGGTAGTCGCCTATACCCCTCAACACCAACAGCAGACGACGGGCGTCTATGAGACGGCGCTCGCGCAGTACGACCGAGCAGTAGGTTACTTAAATCTTGACAACTCGATTTCTGAATTTTTACGTTACCCCCGTCGTGAACTGACCGTCAACTTCCCTGTCAAACGCGATACTGGTCACGTCGAGATGTTCACGGGATACCGCGTGCATCACAGCACGATCATGGGACCCTCGAAAGGCGGCTTGCGTTACAGTACGGCGGTATCGCTCGATGAGATTCGCGCGCTGGCGATGTGGATGTCGTGGAAGTGCGCGCTGGTGAACATCCCCTCCGGCGGCGCGAAAGGCGGTGTCGTAGTTGACCCGAAGCAGCTGAGCATGGGCGAACTGGAACGACTGACGCGGCGTTATGCCGCTGAACTGATCCCCTTAATTAGTCCTCATTCTGATATTCCCGCGCCGGACATGGGCACCAACCCGCAGGTGATGGCGTGGATCATGGACACCTACAGCATGACGGTCGGCTACTCTGTTCCGGCGATTGTGACGGGTAAGCCGATCAATATTGGCGGCAGCTTGGGGCGCAATGAGGCGACCGGACGCGGCGTGATCGCCTGCATGATCGAGGCTCTCAAGCAGCACGGCAGGGGCAAAGCGAATGAAGATACCCGGATCGTGATTCAGGGCTTCGGCAACGTGGGGGCAAATGCCGCTTCTTATGCGGATTCGCTCGGCTTCAAGGTTGTGGGCGTCAGTGACATCGACGGCGGACTGTATAACCCGGATGGACTGGATGTTCCGGCGCTGCGGAGTTACATCGCGGAAACGGGCGGCTTGAAGGGAACGGGGTTGGGCGATCAAGTGACCAACACCGAACTGCTGACGCTGCCGTGTGACGTGCTGATCCCGGCGGCGATGGAAGGACAGATCACCCGGAAGAACGCTGATCAGGTGCAGGCGTGGATGATCGTTGAAGCGGCGAATGGCCCGACGACGCCGGAAGCTGACGACATCCTCAACGGGCGCGGGGTATTCCTCGTGCCGGACATTTTGGCGAACGCAGGCGGCGTCGTCGTCTCGTACTTCGAGTGGGTGCAGGATTTGCAAGCGTTCTTCTGGGATGAGGAAGAAATTTATCGCCAGCTTGAGCGGGCGATGGCGCGCAGCTACTATGCAACCGAGCAGACGGCTGAGGAATTCGGCGTCGATATGCGGACGGCGGCTCAGATTACGGCGATCCGGCGGGTGGCGGACGCGCTGCAAACACGCGGCATTTACCCGTAAACAAATAACCTCACCCTGTGCAAACGTGCAACCTCTGGTTGCCTTTTGCCCTGCCCCTCTCTATTGCATGGAGAGGGGCTTAAAAACGGCGCTCCTCGTTTGATGCGTTTGGTATGTGCATCTGATCGTGCCGGTGCCGACAACAAGATATAAGAACAGGCGGCAAGCATCACTTGTCGCCTGTTTTGCTTTTAACGAAATTAGGCGCTACAAATGGAAGGGCAAACGCATACAGGAAGATCGATGGATTTCAAAGATTTATTAGCAGGAATTTTACAGCCAGCGCAGGGTCAAGCACCGGTGGTTCAACAGGCGCTTGACTCAGGCTGGCTCGCGGAACGCTCCGAAGATTACGAAACAGCATTTGCTGCTTTTGATCAGGCTATTCAGCGGGCGCAAACGGGACACGACAGCGCTGCTGTGGTGACGGCATCGGCGTTGATGGCGCAGCTTCATCAAGCGGAAATTCGGCTGCGGCAGGGGCGCAATGACGAGGCTAGGGTACTTGCAGAGCGCGCGCTCGATGCAGCGCAAGGGAATACGCAGCGTTCGTATGCCGAGTGCATGATGGGCGTACTGGCGCAGGCAAGAGGCGATTGGGCGGGCGCCCGCGCCGCTTACGAACGGGCGCTCGATTACGCGCGCGATGCCGGAGCGCTGGGCGCGGAGGGGCGGGCGCTCGGTCATTTGGGCGAAACCTATTTGCACGACGGCAACGCCAGCTACGCGATCCATTTGCTGCGCGACGCGCTGCCCAAGCTGAGCGCGTCGGGCGATCTCGACCTCAACAGCCTGTTTACCGGTCTGCTGGGGCAGGCGCAAATTCAGAGCGGGCAAGATGCCGAAGGTCTGCAAGCGATTGAGCGGGCGCTACGGACGGCGACCGCGATTGAGTATCGCGTCTATGAACGGCGCTGGGCGGCACTGCTGGGCAGGCGGGCGGTCGCGGAGGGTCGCTATCAAGACGCGGCGACTTATACCGGACAGGCTTTACGCTTGTTCACGCCGGAGACGATCTCGGCGGAGACTGTTGCCGCTGTCGTGCAGATGAGCAAGATCAGCCTTGCGCTGCACAAGAACGATGAAGCGTTGGCTCATGCGCAGATCGCGCTCGACAACGCCGATAAGCTCGATGACGCTGATCTGAAACGGACGGCGCAGGGAGCATATGGGGTCGTGCTGCGGGCAGCAAGGCGGAGTGATGAGGCAATTCCGTACTTACAAGCAGCGGCGGCGAGCGATCAGGCAAGCGTGGACGTGCTGCGGGCGTTAGCGGCAGCACAGGCAGACAGCCACGATTTCGCCGGTGCGGTTGCGACCTATCAGCGGACAATCAAGCAGGCAGAAACGGCGGGATCGGCGCTGGAACTGGCGCAAGCGCGGCGCGATTTCGGGTTGGCGTATCAAAAACAGGGCAACTTTAACGCCGCGATCAACGAATGGACGGCGGCACTGGCGATCTACGAAGCGCAGCACGCTTATCCGCAGATCGCGCGCTTGTACTGCGACATTGGCAGCACGCGCAAGCAGCTAGGGCTGCGCGGACGCGCCATCAAGGATTACGAGCAGGCGTTGGTCGTGTTGAACTCGCTGGGCGAGAACGACATCGAAACGCGCGGGCTGGTGCTCTCGAACGCCGCGAACGCTTACGCTGAACAGGGGGATGCTGAGTCCGCCGACGCCTTCTTCAGCGAGTCGATTGCGATTGCCGAACGGTTGGGTGACCGGGCTGCCGAGACGACGCGCTGTGGCAATTATGGTTGGTTTCTGCTGCTGGTCGGGCGACCGCGCCGCGCGTTGGCGACGCTCGAACGCGCGCTGGCGATCAGCGAGGCGTTGGGGTTAACGCTGCACGCGGCGGTGCAGTACGATAATCTCGGCTTGGTCTATGACTCGATGGGGGATTATCCGTTGGGGGTTGAGCGTCACCGCAAAGCGCTGGCGCTGGTCAACACGCAGAGCGATTTGCTGTGGACGGCGCAGATCAAGGTCAACCTCGCGGTGACGCTGATCGCGCTCGGCGATTTGGACGAGGCGCAGTCCCTGCTCGACGAAGCGCTGACACAAGCGCAGGCGAGCACCCATGCCGAAGCGACGATTGCGACGCAGATCGGCTTAGGGCGGTTGCGGATCGCACAAGGGCAACCCGACGCGGCGGACGTGTTGATCAACGAGGCGATTGTGCTAGCGCGGAAGATCGAGAATCGGCGGCTGCTGGCGGAGGCGCTGAGCCTGCGCAGCCAGCAGCAAGCGCTGCTTGATCTTCAAGATGAGTCGCTGGCGACGTGGGACGAGGCGAAGCGGCTGTACAAGATGCTGCACATGCCGCAGGGGAAAACTCAGCCCGCGTGGCTGACGTTGAGCACGACGCGAACGTAAATTTCCAACGTTTGATCCAGATTTTTCAACTTAACAGGGATAACCTCACCCCCCCAACCCCCTCTCCACTGCATGGAGAGGGGGAGCAACACACGTTATCGTTTCTGTGCGTGTGTAGGGGAATGGATTTTTTGACGTGATAAAGATGGTTTCAATATCCTCGCTTCATACCACATTGATTTAGGATAGCGAACTCTCTATGGCGAAATTCTGGTTTGTCTCTGCGCCCTTGTTCAGTCACTTGGACTGGGGCGGCTATCTGCCGACTGCGCAAGCATTACAGGCGCGCGGTCACGACGTGACGTGGATTAGCGAGGGTGCTGTTGGCGGTGCGGTGACAGCGGCGGGCATCCCGTTTGCGCCGATCCGCAAGACGGGCTGGTTGTGGCCGCCGCCGCCTGTACCTGATCTGACGACTATCCCGCCGCAGGAAGCGGTCATGCTGCGCTATCGGCGGGCGCTCGATACGTGGCTGAGCGAAGATTTAGTCGGTGAAGCGGTGACGGCGCTGATCGAACTGGCGGGCGAGATTGGCAAGCCGGATGTGATCGTGACCGATCCGTTTTTGACGGCGGCGGCGCTCGGTGCTGAGGCACTGGGTGTGTCGCTGGTGGTTTGCGGGTGGGTGGCGCAGAAGGAACTGAACGAGGCGTTCCTGTTTCCGGTGCAGAAATCGCTTGGATCGGACAGTCAGGGGCGGATTGAGCGACTGCTGGCGCGTTTTGGCTTGCATGGCGAGAATATCGCCCCCGGGCCAACGCCGTCGCTGCTTAGCCCGCACTTGCACGTCAGCTACTTCAGCGAGTCGTGGTATGACTCGGAGAGGGCGAACCTGCTGCCGCAAACGCTGTTCGTTGGCGGCGCGCCGAATGCGCCTAGCGATGATCCGCCGACGTGGTTAAGCGCGATCTCTGCCGACGTGCCGCTGGCGCTGGTGACGTTGGGGACGACGTTCACGGGCGACCTTGGCTTCTTTAGCTGGTCGGCGCAGGCAGCGGCGCGGGCGGGAATGCTGCCGATTGTGGTGCTGGGCTGGAATCCGATTGCGCCTGAGGACAAAACCAAGCTGATCGCCGCGCTGCCGAAAGGGACGCGACTGCTCAATTTCGTGCCGTTCGACCACGTGCTGCCGCGCATCCGGCTGATGATTCATCACGGTGGGATGGGGACGACGCACGCGGCGCTGATTCAGGGCATTCCGCAGATCGTCGTGCCGCACGCGGCGGATCAGCGCGGGCAGGCGCGGCGGGTGGCGCAGGCGAAGGTCGGCTTGAACCTGACGGCGCACGACGTCAAGCAGGGGATGCTGTTCGAGGGCGTCAAGGCGCTAGCGAATGACGCGAAAGTGCGGCAGACGGCGCGCGATCTAGCGGCGGAATTGGCGAGTCTGGGCGGGGCGGAACGGGCGGCTGAGGCGGTGGAGCGGGTGGCGGAGTTCAGATTTTAGGGCGTTCAATGAGAGTGTCTGATCTCACCTTGACCTCACCCCCCGTCCCCCTCTCCGTTACATGGAGAGGGGGAGCAGAACACGCCGTTTCTTTATGTATGTCTTCGGGAAATGCGTAGTTGCTCGCTAGGGCGATGTTGTTAAGTACGCTGTTTCAGGAGAGAGATAGGGCAGGCTGCATCCTTAACCGTACAAAAATTCACGCGGGTTTTGTGCCGCTGATCAGGATGTGGACGTGGTCGAAGCTCGCGTCGGGGGTTCCGGCGGCAGTCGGCTTGAGGTGATCGGCGACGGCGGCGGGCGCCTGCACGAGCAGGATTTGCAGATGCTGGACGACATCGGGCGCGCAGCCCTGACGCTCTGCCCACGAGACGAGGTTGGCTTTCTTGCGCAGCACCTCGACGTGATCGACGGTTAGCCCACTGTCGAGGAAGTCGCCGCGCCATTGGTATTCGCTGAGCGCGTGGTTGTGGCTGGGGTCGCGCAGGCGCTCGAATGATTCGAGGTAAGCGGCGGCTTTTTGATCTTCCGGTAAGAGGTGATCCTGCACGACGAAGCGTCCGCCCGGTTTGAGCGCGCGCGCGGCTTCGCGGACGAAGGCGTAGACGTCGGGGAAGTGGTGTGGTGCAATGCGGCAGGTGATCAAGTCGAAGCTGTTGGCGGCGAAGGGCAGGGCTTCGGCATCGGCGGGGACGTAAGCGACATTGGGCACGTCCTTGCTCTCGATGAACGCCCTTGCGTTTGCCAGCATCGTCGGCGCGTAGTCGGTGGCGATCATGCGTCGGACGTGGGGCGCGATCTTGAGGGCGGTGTGTCCGCCACCCGTCGCTAGATCACAGGCGAGCCAATCGGCTTGCGGCGCGGCGACTTCGAGGAGGCGGTCGAGGTCTCTCCCCTGTGAGTGGGTCGGGCTGGTGACGTAGCCCTGCGCGAATTGGCTGAAGCGTTCGCGGGAATGGACTTTTTGTTTGTCGGATGACATGGTAGTTTCCTCATTAGTAGAGGGCAGTTAAGCTCGATCATACGCACAAAAGAGGCTCACCGCCAAGACGCCAAGTACGTCAAGTGTTGGTTGTAGAGGCGCGGGAGTGCTGCACTTCACAGCGTGTTATCCGGTGTGATTATGCTATATTCGAGCGGTTCAGAGACGAAGGCAGGACGATGAGCGCATTCAAGCAGGTGATTCAGAACGAAGCTGAACTACGGGAAATTTTAGGCTATGCGGGCGGAGCAGCGAAAAACAAAACCCTGTCTGAAATTGATGCTATATGCCGCGCCTTTATCGAGACTTCGCCATTTGTACTGCTCGGATCAACGGACGCCAGTGGCAATATGGACGTCTCGCCAAAAGGCGATCCGGCGGGGATCGTGCAGGTGATGGATCGCAATACGCTGCTGATTCCAGACCGTCCCGGCAATCGGCGCGGCGACACGCTGTCGAACGTGCTGCAAAACCCGCATATCGGGCTGCTGTTCCTGGTGCCCGGTCGGCGGGATACCCTGCGCGTCAATGGTACGGCACAGATTGTGCGCGATGAAGCCGTACGTGAACGCTTCATCATACAAGGCAAAGTGCCGATTTTCGTGATCGCGGTGACGGTCAACGAAGCCTTTTTCCACTGCACCAAATGTGTCTTGCGATCAGGGCTGTGGTCGTCTGAGCACCCACCCGATATGCTGGTCTCGTTTGGCGAGGCGATGCTCAAACACGCCAAACTCGACATGAGCATTCAAGAAGCGGATGCGATGGTGGAAGAAGAGAAAGACGAATTGTATTAGGCATGGGTGAATGTCTCAACTGAAGAGTCGTCTAGCGACGCCGAGGGTTGAAACCTTCTTCTAGGAAAGGCGCTGATAAATTCGACGTGCCGCAAGTACAATAGGCGGATGAATTTTTCTGCGGATGTGATCAAGGAAAAGGCGCGCGAACTGGGGTTCGACCTTGCGGGGGTGACGCGGGCTGAACCCTCGCCGCAGCTTGAGGCGTACTTCCGCTGGATTGACGCCGGAATGCATGGCTCGATGGGCTATATGGCGCGTCCCGACCGGCAGGCACGGCGGCGCGACCTGAACGTTATTTTGCCGGGTGTACAGTCGCTGATCGTGGTGGGGCTGGATTACGGGGCGCGTGTTCCGGCTGAGGTGCTGAGCGACCCGGCGCGCGGGCGAATCGCGGCGTATGCGTGGGGGCTGGACTATCACGAGTTGATCACGGCGCGTCTCGAAGCGCTGGCGGCGTGGTTGCAAGCGGAATACGGGCAAGCCATTGCGCAGCGCGTCTACGTCGATACAGGCGCGATCCTCGAACGCAGCCACGCGCATCAAGCAGGACTCGGTTTCACGGGCAAGAACACGATGCTAATTCATCCGCGACGGGGGAGCAGCTTCTTCATCGCGGAGATTTTGACGACACTCGAATTTGACGCTTATGACACGCCCGGCGCGGCGACGCTGTGCGGATCGTGTACGCGCTGTTTGCGCGCTTGCCCGACGAATGCCTTCCCACGCCCGCACGTGCTCGACGCGCGACGGTGCATCAGCGCGTTGACGATTGAGCACAAGGGCTGGATCGAGCGCGATTTGCGTCCGCTGTTCGGCAACTGGGTTTACGGCTGTGACGTGTGTCAGGACGTTTGTCCGTTCCAGCGCTTCGCGCAGCCGACGGGCGAGATCGCGTTTCAGCCGAGCGATATGGATCGCGCCGCGCCGCCTCTGATCGACCTGCTGGCGTTGGACGAAGTGGGCTTTAGGACACGATTTGCTGGATCAGCGATTGCGCGGATCAAGCGGGATCGGTTGGTGCGGAACGCCTGTATCGCTGCGGGGAACTGGGGCAGCGAAAGCGCTATTCCGGCGCTGGTGCGGCTTTTAGATGATGCGAATCCGCTGGTGCGCGGTCACGCAGCGTGGGCAGTTGGGCGACTCGATCCATCGGCACGGGCGCTGAAACTGCGCTATGATCGAGAAACGGACGCTGACGTGCGCGCCGAGATCGCGCTGGCGCGGACATAAGATCGGGCGCGGTCAGTGCGTCTATTATATGAGGTTAAAAGCGAGCGTTACATGTAACGCCCCT
>JBBSNT010000148.1:0-9888 GCA_038260485.1 Aggregatilineales bacterium
AAAGGGATCGTCAAGTTTCTACTCGCCACCGACAAGCTGAGTGAACGGCAGGCGGTCGTGCAAATCGGCGGGGTGCTGGTGATCGTCGCGCAGCGCCGCCGTCCGTTCCACTATATCGCGGATTTCGAGAAGCTGGGGATCAACATTTACGAGCACAAGATCGTCGTGGTCAAAGTGGGCTATCTCGTGCCGGAACTCAAGGCGGCGGCGGCGAAAGCGCTGCTCGCACTCAGCCCCGGCTCGGTCGATCAGGACATCGAGCGGCTGCCGTTCCAGCGCATCGAGCGCCCGAAATACCCGCTCGACAAGGACATGACGTGGAGTCCGTCAGCATCGTAAGTCATGCTAAAATGAGGATGATGACTTAGCAAAAAGGTGGGGCATGAGCACTCACTTGCACTTGAACCTAAATCAAGCCGATCTCGAACAGATGATACGGCTGGCGCAGCGACGGGGTTTGGACGATCTGACCACATATATTCGTGAATTGATGGAAGCTGATGCGCTGCGCCAGCTTCCCGAACGTGAGCTAGTGGTTGAACGGTTGCGCGCGGCTGGATTACTGGTGGATGATTGGCGTGCGCTAGATGCCAACCACTTAGTCTCGGCACTGCAAGTGCGTTCAGCCTTGGAACTCCTCATTTTCGTTAGCGCCGATCAGCAGCAGCTTCACGCTGCCACCGCTCAGGGCTTCGAGACAGACGACTAGACTACACATTTCTAGAACTGCGCATTTCAAACATTCGTGAACTTTTCGTAATCGATCTTGTAGTAGGGTTTAGAGAGACGATGCGAACGGACTCATGGCAAGCGACGAAGCACTGGCGCTGCGGCACTTCGTCAGCCTCGAAATCTCTTTTTTGCCGGACGTGCTGCAAGCGAGGTTTCAACCGGCGCTGCTGGCTGCCGCGCCGCTGCTAATCGTGCTGGCGCTGTGGCTGGTTGAGCGAGAAGAACGCTGGTCTAGGGGAGTGAATTGAGGGGAAAAAGGCGGTGGCAGTTGGCGTGGCGGTTCAGTTTTCGGGCGGTGGGCTGGCTTTTAGCGCTGATCGGCGGGCTGCTTTTGGTGGCGCGGCTGGCGATAGCGGCGGCGAATTCCGAGTTCATTGAGGGGACATTTGCCAGTTTTGAGGTGATCGTGCCGCTGATGGCGGGGCTTCATGCCGCGCTGCTGTTCGCGCCGGACGACGAGCCTGCGTTGGAACTCCTACTGGCTGCGCCGCGCCCAGCCGCGTACCTGATCTATGAGCGGTTGGCGGTGCTGATCGTGCTGCAAGGCGGGCTGGCGCTGGCACTTTCAGTGCTAACGGTTGTGATCACGCACGGGGAAAAGTTGATCACGCCGATGATCGGCTACGGGGAAAACTTGATCACGCTTATGATCATTTGGATCGCGCCGACGGTTTGCATCGTCGGGCTGTGCCTGCTGGCGACCTTGTATGCGCGGCGCACCGCTTTCGGTGTTTTGACGGCGATTATGATTTGTGTGGCGATGGCATTCGGGCGCGAGGTGATCCTGCCGACCTTCCCGAATTTGTGGTTCACGATTTTTTATCTGGATGCGCGCGCGGTGACGCCGGAACAGTATTTCGCGAACCGCGCCTTTCTGCTGGGGGTGGGCGTGGTGGCACTGGCGCTGGTGCTGCGACGAATGCGGGATGAAGAAGCGCTGCTTGGTTACAGCGAGGCTAAAAACGGATGAGCAAACTCAACGCGATTGCGCGCTACGAACTGTTGATGGCGTGGCGGCGGCGCAGCCTGCCGATTTTGTGGCTTTTGCTGCTGGTTGGCTCGATCTTTTTCACGACGCTGGTCGCCAATAGCTCACGTCCAACTGCGGACGCGGATCAAGCCGATGTTGTAGAGTCTACCCTCGCGGCGGCTGACCTGCCGGAATGGGCGCAGGGAATCGATATGCTAGTAGTGGAGCATACAGTCGGGCTGTTCTCGGTCGTGATCACTGGAATGGTCTTTTTCATGGTCGGCGTTACGCTGCTGATGGGCGAGGTGATTCCGCTGGATAGGCAGTTCAAAGTGCGTGAACTGCTCGACACGCTGCCGATCAGCCGCGCGACCTATCTGGTCGGCAAACTGTTGGGGGCGTGGATCGGGGTTTTGCTCGGCATCCTGATCGGTGGCGCGCTGTGCGTGGTCGCCATTCGCCTGATTCTAGGCATCTACGACTTGCGCGTGTTCGCAGTAATGTGGCTGGTCATGCTGACGCCGATGGCGCTGGTCGCGGCGGCGCTGAGCGTACTGGCAGGATCGTTTTTTGGCAGCAGACGGACAGCGGTCTTGGTTGGGCTGCTGGTGCTGCCCTTCGTGATGACGCTGGCAATGGTGGCGGTCCCGACACTGGGCGGTATCGGCGCGTTGATCGAGCCGATTTACGCGCTTGTGGTGCAGATGGAACCGAGTGCTGCGACCAACACCTTAATCGGTCAAAGGATTGAGGACACGCTGCTGGTATTCGCGGGCGTTGTGCTGGCGGCGTGGACGGTTGTTTGGGGCTGGATGCGGGTGCGAAGCGCACGTTAAGAGGAATGAACACAATGATCGAAATCGAGAATCTGACCAAGACGTATCGCGGCAAGGTGAACGCCCTGAACGGCGTCGATTTGGCGATTGGTACGGGCATGTTCGGGCTGGTGGGTCCGAATGGCGCGGGCAAAACGACGCTGATGCGCATCCTCGCGGGGCTGCTGCGCGCCAGCAGCGGGCGGGTGGTCGTGTTCGGACATGACTTATCCCACTACGAAGAGCGGCAATCTGCGAAAGCCAATTTGGGATATCTTCCTCAGGATTTAGGCTTATATCCCAACCTGAACGCAACCGAATTTTTAAATTACATGGCAATTCTTAAAGGAATGACCGACAAGCGCGAACGCGGGCGCCAAATCGACGGCTTGATCGAGAACGTGCGGCTGACGGACGTGGCAAAACGCCGCCTCAAGACCTATTCGGGCGGGATGAAGCGGCGGATCGGGATTGCTCAAGCGCTGCTCGGTGACCCGAAGCTGCTGATCGTGGACGAACCGACGGCGGGACTCGACCCTGAGGAACGGGTGCGTTTCCGTAACTTGCTGGCGGACATGGCGGCGGATCGGACGATCATCCTCTCGACGCACATCGTCGAGGACATCAGCCAGAGCTGCAACGCGTTGGCGGTGCTGCGCGGCGGGCGGGTCGTATTTCACGGCACACCGGGTGACTTGATCGAGCGGGCGCGGGGGCACGTTTGGGCGCTGACGATGGCGGCGAGGCAGCGTCCTGACGAACGGCTGACGGTGGTTTCGTCGCTGCAAATGCAGACCGGCACGCAGTATCGCGTGGTTGGCGATGCGGCGGACTCTACCGATGTGGTGCAGGTCGAGCCGAGCCTCGAAGATGGGTATCTGTGGCTGATGCAGGGGCAGGCGGTGGTTGGTTAGGCTGCCGCCGGAGGTTTCAACCTCCGGCTAGGAAAACGGCGCTCACTGAAGGCGCGCTCAGGACGGTGTTTTCGGTGATGGTGAGTGTGGGCGTATAATCGAGGGTATGTCTAGCGCGCAATTGCGTTTTTACGCTCACCTCAATGATTTTATCGCCCATAAGCGGCGGCAAGTGACCTTCGAACACCGCTTCTCCGGCAGTCCGTCGGTCAAGGATATGATCGAGTCGCTGGGCGTGCCGCATACCGAAGTCGCGCAAATTCTCGTCAACGAGTCGGCGGTCGATTTCAACTACCACGTTCAAGATGGCGACCGCATCAGCGTGTATCCGGTGTTCGAGGCGCTCGATTTGCCGGACGCGCTGAGCGTTCAGCCGCAGAACCAGCCCACGCACGATACGCGCTTCGTTGCTGACGTGCATCTGGGCAGGCTGGCGGCGTATCTGCGGATGCTCGGCTTCGATACGTTGTATCCTGACGATTACCGTGATGAAGAATTGGCGCGGATTTCGAGTGTGGAAGATCGTATTCTGCTGACGCGCGACCGGGGCTTGCTCAAGCGGCGGATCGTGGAACGGGGCTATGCCGTGCGCGCCGATGATCCGTGGGAGCAGTTAGCGGAAGTGATCAAGCGTTTCAACCTGTACGATGCTATCGAGGGGTTTTGCCGCTGCGTGACCTGCAACGGCGTGCTCGAAGACGTGGACAAAGCCGACATCCTCGACCAACTGTCTGACCGGACGATCCAGTACTACGACACCTTCCGGCGCTGTACGGCGTGCGGCAAGCTCTTTTGGCGCGGGTCACATTACGAGCAAATCGATCAATTCGTCGAAAAGCTGCAACGAGAGCGCTAGGCTGTGTGGAAGATGGCGGTCGTTCCGGCGAAGGTGAGCAGGTCACCGTCGTGGACGACGCGCCCCTTTTCGGTCACGGACGTGCCATTGATGAGCGTGCCATTGACGCTGCCGAGATCGTAGAGCACCCACGCCGTATCGATCAAGTCGAGGCGGGCGTGCGGGCGCGACACGGACGAATCTTGCAGGCAGACGTCCCAATCGGCATTGTTGGTCGCGCGACCAATAGAGACGCTGCTGACCAGCAAGGCGATGCGTTCGCCTTCTTGCGTGCCGTTGGTGATCGTGAGGCTGCCGCCGCTGTCGTTGGGCTTGATGCTCAGCCGCGCGCCATGTGCGGTTGCTTGACGCTGGCTCTCCTCGTCCATGACCGCTTCGAAGCGCAGGAGCGGCACGTAGAGGCGAATCTCGTCGCCGGAGGCGAGCGGGAAGGCTTCGCTCAGGCGCTGGTCGTTGACGTAGACGCCGTTGGCGCTGCCGAGATCGCTGATCAGGAAGACGCCATCGCTGTACTTGATGATGGCGTGCTGGCGCGAGACGTGCTGCTCGCGGATGCAGATGTCATTCGTCTCAAGGCGACCGATGCTTGCGGTCGCGCCTTCTGCCAAGATTAATTCGCGGGCTTCTCCCGTCTCAGGGTCTTGCCACGTCAGCTTCGCCAAGAGTATCGGTTCGTCTACCGCGTTCATCGCCTATCCTGCGTCCACTTAGATACGCTCTTAAATGTAGCGCAAAAGTGTAGGCTTGGGAAGTGATTCGACCTCACCCCGTGCGGAAACTGGACAGGGTTAGGGGCTGTCGCTGAACAGGTTGTCCATCGGGTCGGAGGGTTGGGTGATCTGCATTCCGCCCAGATCGCGGGCGATGATTTCGAGCATTTTGGGGATCGCCCACGTCACGGAGTCGACCTGAACGGCGGACGCGCCCGCTTCGATGTAGTCGCGGGCGTCCTGCGGCGAGTGAATGCCGCCGGAGGCGATTAGGGGAATGTTGGCGAAGCGGCGCGCCAACTGCCCGACCATCCGCAGGGCGATGGGATGAATCAGCGGGCCGTAGACGCGCCCCGCGACCAAGCGTCCGCTGCGATCACGTGCCGTGCCGCGCGGCGGCGCAAAGACGACCAGCGCATCCGCACCCGCATCGACGGCGGCGCTGACTTGATCGAAGGCGACGTTAAAGGGCAGCCGCACGAGGATCGGTTTTTCGGCGCGCCCGCTGACGCTGCGGACGTACCATTCGATCTCCGCCGCGCTCATGTCGTCGCTCAAGCCGAGTTCGATGGCGTCGATGCTCTCCTCTTGCTCAAGCAGCCTAACGCAGCGGTTGACTTCTTCGACATTGTTGACGACGACGTGGGCGATGATAGGTGTGGGCATTCGCTCCCAGACGGCGCGGTATTCCTCGATCACCTTAGACAAGCCGGGGTTGGGCAGACCGGTATGCAGCAGCACGCCCGCATCGACCGGGACGACGCGCGTCCCGGCGGCAGGACTCCATGCCGTATAGGTGATGGGGTTGGTGACGAACGCGCCGAGCGCGTTAAGGTCGATCAGGTCGCGGTATTGATCGCCAAAGCCGAGCGTCCCCGCCGCGTTCATGACAGGCGATTCGACGATCAGGCTGTGTTTGGAGAGTCGTGTGATTCGAATAGCCATCAGCGGTGGCGTGGGCGGCGGCTTGCCAACAAGCTCGCTCCCCGTGCGCCGTGACTCCTTTCTGCGACAGCGTAATTACGATGGTTTAAGTGTACTCGAAACGGAGATTAGGGAAACCAACGCAGACTTAAACGTCAGCATCAGTGGCGGCAAAGATCAAAAGCGAGGCATGAACCGCGATAGTAGACTCTAGGCGAAAATTGAAAAAGAGGATCAACCGCCAAGAACGCCAAGAAAACACGGAACTCGCCAAACGAGCGGGCTATGTGCACGTCTTGAGCAACAATCACCGAAGGCTAAGCGGCTAATTTGTGATTGATGGACAATTGGCGAAGACAGGCTTTGATCTATACAATAGATGTTCTATTACGCTGCGGACATATTTGGTAAAACTTGATAAGCGCAGGACAGTTTCATGGTAACTGAAGCACGCGCGGGCGCGCGCACCGAAGCGCGTGCGGCACTTCGCGCAGTGGATACGAGCGGCATCAAGACAGCGGCGCTTTCGCTGCTGTTGGTCGTCGTCTTGGTGCTGGTGTGGGAAGGCGCGAAAGCCTTCGGCGCCGCGAACAACTATGCCGTGAACGTCGGCGGAACGACCCTCGACCTGACGATCCTCAACAATACGCAGCTCCCTCACCTGATCGACATCGCGCGCGCCTTTGGCGAACCGGCGCAGCGCAACGGTGACCCGCTCTACGTGATGCTGATCCAGAGCGGCGCGTATACCTTCGGGGCGGCGCTGCGCGGCTTTCTGCTCGGCGGCGTGATCGGTTTCGCGCTGGCAATCGTGTTCGCGCATTCGGCGCTGCTTCAGCGCGGGCTGCTGCCCTACGTCGTCGCCTCGCAGACGGTGCCGATCCTTGCGGTCGCGCCGATGGTCGTGATCTGGATGAGCCGCGCCGGGGCGGTCGAGTGGTCTGTCCCGATGATCGCTGCCTACCTGACCTTCTTTCCCGTGACGATCTACACGCTGCGCGGCTTGACGTCCGTTCCCGAAACGGCGCTCGAATTGATGCAGACTTACGCCGCCAGTCGTTGGGAAATCCTGATCAAGCTGCGGCTGCCCAACGCGCTGCCGCAAATCTTCACCGCCTTGAAAATCTCCGCGACGGCGAGCGTCGTCGGCGCGATTATTGGCGAACTGCCGTCGGGCATTCAGACGGGCTTAGGCATCGCCATTTTGAACTTCGCGCGCTACTACAACCAGTCGCCGCCGCGCCTGTGGGCGACGATTGCGGCGTCCGGCTTGCTCGGCATCCTGTTCTTCACGGCGATGGCGCTAATCGAGCGGGCGGTCGTCCGCTGGCGGGTCGAAGAAAGTCAGTAGAAAGTTAAAAGTCTAAAGTTAAAAGATGTCCAGCTTGCATTGTGCTTCACTTTTAACCTTTCTACTTTTAACTGTCTGTAAATAGGGTGATAAGCCCCTGCCTTTAGGCAGGCCGTTTTAACCGGAGGTCGGGCGGGGCGAGCCGACCGCTGTTCAATTGGCGGTTCGCCCGCCCGGACGTTATGATGGCAGTCATGATCAACGACGACTTGAGCTATGGCTGGATGATGAGCTACCGAAAGACGGCGCACTCGGTCTATGACCTGAAATATCATCTGGTCTGGACGACAAAATATCGCAAACCGGTACTGCGAGGAGAAATCGCGGTGCGAGTGCGCGAGTTGATCCGCCAGACCTGTGCGACGCTGGAAGTCTATATCTTGAGCGGTCATGTATCGAGTGACCATATTCATCTGCTGGTGTCGGTACCGCCGAATGTTGCCGTCAGCGATTTGGTGCAACGGTTGAAGGGGCGGACAAGTCGCCGGATGCAAGAGGAATTTGGCGAATTGAAACGACAATACTGGGGACGGCATATGTGGGTGCGGGGCTACTTTGCCGTCAGCACTGGGAATGTGACCGATGAGATTATCAAACAATACATCGAATCGCATAAAGACATGCCTAGCGAGGGTGAAGGTAATTTCCAGATCGATGAGTGACCCGCTTCAGGCGACTTTCAGTCGCCCCCAATGCTTCCGCCTTTAGGCGGTAGTGGTTTACTTTCTATTTCTTTGTATTTTTTCATCATTCTTCTTTGAGGATGACGTCAATGCCGTAGGCTGCGGAAGCCTGATCCGCATCGTCGAGGCTGACGGGTAAATCGACGTACATGCCGCCGCAGAATTCGAAATCGTCGCTGTCGTCCTGATACTGGCAGACTTCGATTCGCAGCCGCGCTGTTGTATACGATCCGGCACTGATCTCGAAGCTCTGTTGAACATGGCGATTCGAGAGGATAAAGGAGGCTTCGCGCGGGCGACGCGGATCACCGTTGACGACTGCCAGCCGCAGCAGCATATTGACTGGCGCTTGTAATTCTTCGGTTTCGTCGGCTTCATCGAAGCCGAGCACGACCTGAACGGTTTTGTTGACCGACAGGCTGCGCGGGGTCACTAAGACCAGATGCCGCCGCATGAAGCGCGCTTCGGACTTTCGCGGCGCTGGGGGCGCTTCATCGTCATAGTCGCGCAGTTCGGCAACGACTCGCTTGCCCGCATCGGTCAGGCGATACACTTGATCGCCGCTCATGAGCAGGTAAGTTTTCGTGACCAGCCGCCGGATGCCCTTGCCGAACCCTCGTTCGCTCATTCCCGCGCCGTCCACAATCTGATCAGCATGTGCGGAATCGAGTGCGCTGGTGGCATAGTAGCGCAGGATGTCAATCGCCTCTGGTGGGAGCGTTTGCAGGCTGTATGGCATTTCCATAAAGTGGCATCCTCGACGAATCTTAGATTATCAATAGCAGGCGCGGATTAAAAACCGCGACCTTTTTTATTGTAGTCGCAACCACGCGGGTTGTTCCTACAGGATTTTGATAAGGGTTTCGCGTTAAGCCCCTAAAACTGCCCTTTATAGCGTGACAATGCGCGCACGACCCTTGCGCGGCAGCGTGACGTGGCGTGTATCCACCACGAGCGTACTATGATCGAGGATTTGCTGCCAGTCATAGGTGCTGTGATCGGTCACGATAACCACGCAATCGGCGTTTTCGAGCAGTGCTTCAGAGAAATCGGTACGCGGCATGATTTCATCGTCTTCAAGGCGAATTTGAGCGACGTGCGGGTCATGGAAAGTAACGTCCGCGCCGCGACCTTGCAGCAGACTAATCACATCGAGCGCGGGGCTTTCGCGCACGTCATCAATGTCACGCTTGTAGGCGACGCCGAGCACGACAATCTTTGAGCCGCGCACGGATTTGCTCTCGTCATTGAGGGCGGTTGTCACCTTGTCGATGACGTAGAGCGGCATCGAGGTGTTGATCTCGCTGGCGAGTTCGATGAAGCGCGCGTTGTAGTTGAGCGTCTTGAGCTTCCAACTGAGGTAAAGCGGGTCAATCGGGATGCAGTGACCGCCTAAGCCGGGACCGGGGTAGAAGGGCATGAAACCGAAGGGCTTGCTCGACGCCGCCTGAATGACTTCCCAGACGTCCACTCCGAGTTTGTCGCACATCAGCGCCATTTCGTTTGCCAAGCCGATGTTGACCGCGCGGAAGGTGTTCTCCAGCAGCTTGACCATTTCGGCGGTGGTCGGCGATGAGACGGGGATCACGCGCTCGATGGCTGTGCTGTAGAGGGCGACAGCGGCTTCGGTGCAGGCGGCGGTCACACCGCCGACGACCTTTGGTGTGTTGTGGACGCCGTAGTGGGCGTTGCCGGGGTCAATGCGTTCTGGCGAGAAGGCGACAAAGACGTTTTCGCCAACTTTGAAACCATCTTGCTCTAAACGGGGCACGATAATCTCGCCGGTCGTGCCGGGGTAAGTCGTGCTTTCGAGCACAATCAGCATCCCTTCGTGACAGTATTTTGCCACCGCATTGACGGCGTCGATTACGAACGACATATCGGGGTCTTTGGTCTGGCGCAGCGGCGTCGGCACGCAGATGCTGACGGTATC
>JBBSNT010000149.1:0-9837 GCA_038260485.1 Aggregatilineales bacterium
GACGCGAATTGCTTCCAGCTTGATCACCTGCACGCTCTCGCCGCGCTTGACCTTTGCTTCTTTGGGGTAGAGCTTGAGCAGTCCGCGAATCGCCTGACGACTGCGCCCGATGGCGTAATCCTGCAAGACGTTGCTGAGCGAGAATAGGAACAGCAGCAGCGCGCCTTCGTGCCAAGCGCCGACGACTGCCGCGCCCAGTGCCGCAAAGATCATGAGCATATCGACGTCGATCCGGCGCTCGCGCAGGCTGTGGAGCGCGCCCAGCAGCCCGAAAGTGCCGCCCGCAATATAGGCGACCACGCCGAGCAGCGCGATCATGATCTCCGGCACGCCCGCCCGCTCCGCCACAATGCTCAAGAGAATCGCCGCCAGCGTCACGACGACGAAGCGCGGCTCAAGCCACGCCTTCGTCAGCCAGTAGGGGCGCTGCTCGTCTGGGCTTTGCTGCCGTTCGTCAGTAGTCTCAATAAAGGTCGTCATGTTTACACGCCTTGTAGATTGTTTTCTTCTTTAGATAACATAGAGTTTAACCGAAGTAAAAACAATTTGCAACAGCCATACCACACCTTTTTAGCAGACGTTCATCAGCAATTTTCGCAAACGATTACTTGAGGCGAAAACGCTCAATATCAACTAGTCCCTTAGTCCCGCTATGACTATAGTCCGTTTGAAAAAACAGCACTTCTTTACGAAAATAGAAAATGTAAATGAACGCAGACAAAAGTAGGAGCGTATCAAATGATCCCCGAACATCAGCAGTGGATTGACCAAGCCACCGAACTCGCGCGCACCAAACGCTATGACCAAGCCCGCGAACTGGCGCTGCGCGTGATCCGCGAAGACGGACGCAACACCAAAGCCCTGTGGATCGTCGCCAGCGTCACCGAATCGCTCACCGAGCGTCGTAACGCGCTCAACGCCCTGCTTCGCCTTCAGCCGGAAAACCTGCACGCGCGCCACATGCTCAACAACATGAATCAAACAACGCGGCAGTCCGCGCCGCGCACCACCATCAAGTCCATCGCCAGCGACACGCCTTCCGCCATTCATGCCCTGAGCATGTCAGCACCGCCTGTTTACCTCTACGCAGTGCTCGCCTCGCTTGTGCTTGTCGTGGTCGCGACCGTCGCCAGCGCGCTGATTTTCTAGAGTTTGTGCTATTGCTCACCCCCTCCCGCGTCGCTTAGGGGAGAGGGGAAGGTGAACCGAAAGTTCAGCCGAGCGTAGCGAGGTTTACAGCCGAATCCGCATCTCGTTGCTCTCTTTAAATCCCAGCGACTCGTAAATCGGGCGACCCTCATCGCTGGCGTGCAGCGCGATTACGTGAATGTCGCGTTCGCGGCAGTACGCCAAAATCTCGCCTACCAGTTGCCGCGCCAACCCGCGCTTGCGATGCGCTGGTTCGGTATAGACGTTCAGCACGTAGCCACGTATCGTCCGCGCGTCATACGGGTGCGGAATCCATTCGTTCAGCCACAAGCCCGCCCCCGCGACGATCTGATCTTCATCGCCGATCATGAACCAGCCCTGATACATGCCGGAGGTCATCTTGTTGGTCAGCCACATGCAAAAGGTCGAGTCCATGCGGTTGAGGGCTTCTTCATCCATGAAGCCCATATCGTGAAACATGGCAATGCGCTGGTGCGAAATGATCGATACGTCGTCCACCGTCGCGCGGCGGACAGTATAATTCTCGCTCATAAGTCTCCTCGGTTATACTCAACTTAATCTTATTGTACCCAGTCCATCTCGGTTTGCGGTAAACCATTGCGCCGTTATAATTCGCCTAAAAGACGTTTTCAGGGAAAAGTAATGTCTGAAGTGATAACCGATTTGCGCCCCTCCCCGATGTACAAGCCCGTTTCGCTGTTCGTGACTTGTATCGTCGATATGATTTACCCGCATACCGGTGTCTCGGTCGTTGAGATTCTAGAGCACCTCGGTGTTGAAGTCCGCTTTCCGCTCAACCAGACCTGCTGCGGGCAGCCTGCTTACAACGCGGGCTTTCAGGACGACGCACGCGGTGTCGCCAAGCAGTTCTTGACCGCTTTTGCCGACGCTGAAGTGATCGTCGCGCCGTCGGGAAGCTGCGCGTCGATGGTGCGCCACTTCTACCCCGACTTATTCAAGGATGATCCGCAGTGGCGTGCCCGTGCCAACCGCGCGGCGGACATTACGTGGGAGTTCACCGAATATCTGGTCGATGGCTTAGGCGTCACCGACATTGGCGCGCACCTGCCGCCGACGACCGTCGCCCTCCATCACGCCTGTCATGGCTACCGGATGCTCAACCTCAAGACCCAGCCTCAGCAGCTTGCCGAAGCCATCGACGGCGTGACCGTCACTGACCTACCCGGCGCGGACGAATGCTGCGGTTTTGGCGGCTTATTTTCAATCAAAATGCCGGAGATCAGCGGGGCGATGCTCAAGGAAAAGATGGAAGGCATCGGCAACGCCGACACCGACTTGATCATCACAGGCGACGCAAGCTGCCTCACGCAGATCAACGGCGGCTTAAGTCACACCGGCAGCCCCAAGCGCGTCATGCACATTGCCGATTTGCTGGCGAAAGGTCTGCACAAGTCCGAAGCGGAAAACGCTAACGGCTGATCGCGGGTCGTCTGCCGGTAGTCAGCGCGTTATTTACGCCTTCTAAACATCAGGCGGGCTTGCTAGCCTGTCCTTTCAGGGAGCTATGACACTCGACGCTCAATTATCGCCTCAAGTCTTGCAAGCCATCTGCACAGCGCATGGGCTGGGCAAAATTGAGCGATTGATCCAGCCTGCGCAGGGCAACATCAACCGCTGCCTGATCGTCAACGATGCCTATGTCTTGCGCTTTGATGTGCTGGAATGGGGCGGAATTAATCGCTACGCGGGCGAGCAGTGGGCGTATGCCTTGCTGGCAGCAACCGACGTGCCCGTCGCGCGGGTCGTAGCGCTTGACACCAGTAAGCGTCTCGCCCCCTACGACTACCTGATCTTGACCAAAATGCCGGGTGAACCGATCAGCACCAGCGTCGCCGAACTAGGGTCGGAGTCCCGGCGTGCGCTTGGCTACACCGCCGGGCAGCATCTAGCGACGATTCACAGCCACACCTTTGACCAGTTCGGGTTGCTTTACCATCTCGCAGCGGGCACACCCAATCCCGATTGGGCGGCTTATGTGGCGGATTTTTTCCGTTACTATCAGGGGCAGGTACAGGCGCTCGGCGTTGTGTCCGCCGATGTGCTGGCGCGGATTGATGCGCTGATGCTGCGGATGCAGCCCCTCTTTGCCACCGTCGATCAGGGCGTGCTCATTCATGGCGATTATCACTTCCTCAACCTGTTGCAGCAGGACGGCAGGCTAAGCGCCGTCCTCGACTTCGATTGGGCTGCCTCCGGTGACCCTTCGTGGGATTTCCGTATCGATAACACGATTGAAGCCGAAGTCCCCGGCAGCCGTGACGCTTTCTACGCGGGCTACACGAGCCGCCGCCCGCTGCCTGAACAGCATTGGATGCGGGTAGCCTTTTATCGTGTCGGCTTATACCTCGATTTTCTGGAGATGGCGGCGCAGGACGAAAACGAAATCCCGTTGCTTACACAGCGGCTCCTGCACGAGCTAGACTGGCTGGAAGCACATTTGTAGTCTGTCCTTCGGGGCTGCTTCCGCAAATCTGCATCGCTTCTTGCGCCAACACCGCATGAAGTATGCTGCGCGCTTACCGGAGCAAAATATGTCTCCACGAGAACGACCATCAGAAAGACGAAGCGACTCATGATCAACCCCAAAAATATTGCGATTTGTATTACCCTTAGTGCTTTCGACTCTAGAATGACTCGATAAATGTGTCAATTAAGATTAAGAATCGCTTCCTGTGCTACACTTCAGCCATGAATCGCCGCTTTTTGATCTTCCTCATCCTCTCCATGTTCGCCGCGCCGGTGATGGCGCAAACGCCGCCCGCTACGCCCACCAGCCCGCCCGCGCCGACGGCGACCACCGCGCCTATCTTTCCGCTTGGACCGGGCACAGTCGAAGGCAATCTCAACGACGCCATATCCAGCGTCCGTTATCGCTTCGACGCCAACGCCGACGACAGCGTGACCATTAGCATGGACACCACCTCTGGCGATCTTGACCCCTTCCTCAACCTGTATGCGCCCGACGGCAGCTTACTAGAGCGCAACGACGACCGCGAGAGCGGCAACCGTAACGCCTTGATTGCCCTGACGCTTACGCAGCGCGGCACCTACGTCATCGAAGCGACCCGCTTCGAACAGAGTGAAGCCCGCACCAGCGGCACCTTCCGGCTGACGCTTGCCGTCTCCGGAGCTCAGGCGACTGGTGTCCCCGGCGACCCGTTGAGCGTGCCGCCTAGCTTTGGCGTCGCTTTCACGCTGATCGATTATCAGAATGTGGTCGCGGGCGATGTCAGTGACACCACTCCACAGCGTTATTACGCCATCGGCGGCAAACAGGGCGACTTGATCCGCGTGATCATGACGCGCACCAGCGGTGACTTGAACCCGCAGCTTCGCATCCTCAATGACCACGCCGAAGACCTCAGCCGCGAATCGCAAACCCGCGCCGGCGAGTCGATTGCCTACGTCACGCTGCCGCAAACGGGCTGGTACTTGATCGAGGCAGGGCGGCACGAGGGATCAGGCAGTTTCGACCTCTACGCGACACGCTTGGCGGCGGCGGTGCTCCAAGTTGGGCAGCCCGTGACGGGCACGTTTTCGCCCGAAACGCCCTCACTCTCCTATATCGTCAACGCGCGCATCGGTGACCTGCTCACCGTGACCATGTTCACGACAGACGCCAACAGCGGTGTCGCCCCGCAGCTTGAACTGCTCGACCTCAGCTTGAATACGCTCGAACGCTCAACCGGTGAGCGTTTCGTCACCCTGCGCACGACCACCATCCCGCGCAGCGGCCCCTACATCGTGCGCGCCAGCAGCCTTCAACCGAACACATCCGGCGGATTCAACCTGCGCCTGACCAGCGCACCCGGCACAGGCATCAACGCCCAGAAGATCAGCTACAACAACCAGTACAAAGGCACAATCACCGCCGCCACGCCGCTCGACTTCTACAGCTTCTCTGGCAAAACGGGCGAACTCGTCACGATAGCCATGAACGCAGTCAGCGACGCGGCGGATACCGACCTGAATGCCTATCTGATTCTGATGGACAGCGACCTCAATGAACTCGCCTCGAACGACGACGTAGCAACCCGCCGCGACGCCCGCATCACCCAGTTTCGCCTACCTAAAGATGGCGAGTACACCATTTTAGCGACGCGCGCGGGCTTGCAGAGCGGCACGACCACTGGCGCTTACGATCTCGCGCTGACGGCGGGCGAGATTTCCCTCAACGATGGCGCGTTCACGGCGACCCTCCGTTGGACGAGCAGCGCTGATCTCAACCTGTTCGTGCGCGATCCAAACGGGCGCACCGTCTCGTGGAGCAGCCCGCAAGCGGACGGCGGCACGTTGCAAATCGACAGCAACACGCGCTGCGAAACGCCGAGCGACCAGCCCATCGAACACATCTACTGGACGCAGCCGATTGACGGTGATTATGAAGTCTGGGCATGGGATGACGACGGCTGCGGGCGCGACGACAATACAACCTTCACGCTCGACGTCGGCATGAACGGCACGACCGTCTATCAGGCACAGGCGGCGCTCGCCGTCGGGCAGCGCTACGGCATGCGCCTGCGCGTCACTGGCGATCAAGCCTTCGTGATCGATCCGGGCGCGGTCATCAATCCGTCACCGCAGCAGCACGCCAGCGAAGGCGGCGACACCGTCATTCGCTACGGCGAAACGCTCGGCGGCACGATTGACGACACCGTTTACGCCCACTTTTACCAGTTCAGCGGCACAGCGGGCGAGCAGGTAGACGTCAGCGTGAAAAGCATGTCAGGCAGCCTCGACCCAATCCTGATCCTGCGTGACGCCGCCGACAACACGCTGCCCAACGGCGTCAACGACGACGCTGACGCCGCGACGCGCGATTCGCATCTCACCTACACGCTGCCCGCCGACGGAAACTACGTCATCGCCGTGACGCGCTACGGCGTCCGCGACGGCACAACCAGCGGCGACTACCAGATCACGCTCAACCGCGCTGGGTATTAAATCAGCAACGGTAAGGGGAAATGTGTCGTAGGGGCGTTATCTATAACGCCCCTACACCGCCAATAGACAGTGTTCACCCCTCAATCACCTGCACCCGCCCGACCTGCCCATCCGCCAGCCGAACCTTGATCCCGTGCGGGTGAAACGCCGATTTCGTCAGAATGTCTTTGACGACGCCGTGCGTCAGCTTACCCGTGCGCTGATCCTGCTTGAGCACGATTGCCACGCTCAGCCCCGCGTGAATGTCTTTGCGATCTCTTCCATTTGCCATGCGATTCCACTTTCATGCTATGCGGGGCACGCTGCCTCGCCCGCGAAGCCCGCCGGACTCCACACAGCGGGCGTGTTGCCAAGCAGCGATCCACTGATCGGCTGCCACGTAAATTCAGTCGTATGGTACAGTTCCAGCGCGTATTCGCTCCGCAGCGCCAGCCATTGACCATCAGCGCTAAAACGCGGATAGTCCGCATAGCTCAGCGCCGGATCGTTGATGTACTGCACCGCGTCGGTATCGGCGTTGCCGACCAGCGGGATATGCCACAGGCGGTTCTCGCTGACGCTCTGGAAGTCCCGCGCCGAGGCGATCATCGCCGTGCTGTCCGGCAGCCACGTCAAATCGAGCGCCAGCACCCAGTTATAGCTCAGTTGAGTCGGCACGGCGTTCGCGCTGCTGCCGATCATCCAGAAGGTATCATTGTTGGCGGATGGCGAATAGACGAAGCCGATCAAGTCGCCGTCCGGTGACCAGCGCGGCATACTCACGCTGCCGACCGGAAAGTCCGTCAGCCGAAATTTGCCCATGCCATCAGCGTTGACGACCCACAGATCCGCCTCGCGCTGCGTCGTATTGACCGATCCAGCGCGCGTCGGCTCAGCGGTCGAGAAGGTGTCCGCGCCAGCCGCGCGTTCCTCGTAAGAGGCATACACCAAACGCTGACCATCCGGCGACCAGCGGGCGCTGTGTTCGTCGCCCGTGACGCTGTAGACGCCCGTTTCACCTGTCTCCGGCTTGATCCATGCGATGCGATGATCACCGTTAGCGTCAATCTGCGTAAAGGCGATTCGATCCGCGCCCCACTGCGGTTCCCACACGCCCGCTCCATCGCCAGCAGCGATCAATTGGCGGGCGTCACCGCCGTCGATCCGTGCCGTGTACAGGCTTGCGGGTGCGTTGCCCGCGCTTGACGTGTACAGGATGTGGCAGCCATCAGGCGAGAAATCCCACACCCGCTGCCAACCTGTTCCGAACGTCAATTCGCGCTGCGCGCCCGTGCCCACGTCGTAGATCATGATCCGGTCTTGCGCCGCCACGTCCGACGCGACCAGCGGACCCTCCAGAAGCGATCCGGGCGGAGACCCCGGTGCGGCTTGAACTCGGGCGAACGCCAGCAGGCAGATCAATAGGAGTGAAGTTTTGCGTATCATAGCGATGATTGTAGCGCAGGTGGGGAAAAGGTGGGGCGAATGCTCGCTTTACAAGCACTCGCCCCAGAAGATTGAAAATCAGTTCAAACGGTGGTGAGTTAGGCGCGTCGAATTAGTCGCAGCAAGCCTAGCAAAATGACCGCACCGATGAACGCTGTCAGGATGCTAGCGACGTTGAAGCCTGTCACGTCACCGCCCACGCCGAGCAAGCCCAGCACCCAGCCGCCGATGAAACCGCCGATGATGCCGACAATAATGTCCATCAGCAGCCCTTGACTCGCGTTCGTCTTCATGACGATGCTTGCCAGCCAACCCGCAATTGCGCCAACGATGATCCAGACAATGATACCTACGAGGTCCATAATGTTGATTCCTTTTTGATCAGTGATCGCGAGTTAAAATTACACATAAGATTAATTATAATATTTGTCTCAGAAAATTGCAAATAGCATTTTCTTGCCAACATATAAGGTCTAGTGGGACGCAAAAAGCGAGCCGATTCACGCACAGAGTCGCCTCGCTTTGAGTCTTGCTACAGCGCACGCGCTTGATTAAAAGAAGCCGCGTCGGGAGTAGCGTTCTTCCCTGAACGGGTCGCCTTCGTTGTGGTAACCCGCGTTCTCCCAGAAACCGGGCTTGTCCACCGGGCTGAACTCGATGCCACGCACCCACTTGGCGCTTTTCCACAGGTAGCGCTTCGGCACGAGCGTCCGCAGCGGAAAGCCATGCTCTTGTTCGAGGAACTGCTCGTCGAACTTGTACGCTAGCATTACGTCGTCGTCCATCATGATGTCGAGCGGCGTGTTGGTCGTGTAGCCGTATTCGCTGTGGGCGATCACGTAATAGGCGTTATCCGTCAAGCCGAACAGCTTGATGAAGTCGCGGAACAGCACGCCTTCCCACACGGTATCGAATTTGCTCCAGCGCGTAACACAGTGAATGTCCGTCGTGATCTTGACCGTCGGCAGCTTCTGAAAGTCTTCCCAGTTCCAGCGCTTTTCCTGCTGCACTTCGCCAAAGACGTGTAAATCCCACTTGCTCATGTCTTTATATTCCGGCGTCGGACCATAATGCAGCACCGGGAACTTCTGCGTCAGCGACTGCCCCGGTGGGAGACGCCCTTCCTGTTTAATCCGCTCTTCTTCCTTACGCCGACTCAGAATGTCGTTTAACATGCCCATGCCGATTTACCCTCGTTGGTCGCTTACCGGTACTTCTAGATTATAGCTAAATCATAGGCTGTGATGAGTCACGGATGAAAAAATGAGTGTAAATACTTCGAAACCGAACCGTTTGCGCGAAGGGTGACGAGAGTGGTCGCCCCAAGAGACTGCTTTAGCCACTCCGTTGCGCCCACCTTTAGATGAAGCAACTCAACGGCTTTTGCCCTTGCCCCTACTTGAATTCGGAGAGGGGACAGGCAAACCGCAAGTTTGCACGGGGGAGTCAAAGCGCCGATTTTCGATCCCTGTGCGGGTTTGGCATTCGCCGTTAGGCGAGTAAGTTGCTGTGTTCGAGCAGCAGTAGTTCGGCGCGTCGGCGGCGATAGCTCGCCGGAGTCGCGGGCGGGTTCTCCAGATACGATGCGACGATCTTTTCCAGATAGCTGCGCACAGGGGTGTATTCCATGTCGAGATCCGCTTTGCTGCGCGTATTGTCGAGTTCGGACATCCAGCGTTCGCTAAAAGGTGAACAGTCCGGCAAAAATCCGTTCGCTTCGAGCAAATCACGCCGGACGCGCACAACCTGCGCTTCGATGTCGAGCGTATCCGCCAGAATATGCAGGAAATCATCGAGCGGCAGCGTTTCATCCTGTGAGATGTTATAGGCTTCGCCCTTGCCCTTGCCCGTATCGATCAGTCGCAAGACCGCCGTCACCACGTCGTCGGCATAGACGTGCCGCAGCCGGAAATTCGGCGTCGAAGGCACGAGGATCGGGCCGCCATCCTTGAGCCGTAACACGTAGTTGTAGAGTCGGTGAAAATGATCGCGTTCGCTGTTGACCATCGGCAGCCGCAGCGACGTATACGGGAAGTGCTGCTCGTCCCACGCCAGCTTAAGTGCATCCTCGGCGCGGCGCTTCTCGATCCCGTACATCCATTCCTCATAGCCGTAGGTATTCGGCTTGGGAGCGGGCATCAAGCGCCCTTCGTAAGCATCTTCGCGGAAGGGGCGTTCGATCCCTTCGCGGACGAGATAAACCTGTCCGGTGCTGATAAAAATGTACTGACCGATGCGATTGTTGAACAATTGTACGACCGGATCGACCTCAGCCCC
>JBBSNT010000150.1:0-9774 GCA_038260485.1 Aggregatilineales bacterium
GAACGTGCCGCTCAGTTGAGCGAGGCGCGCGGAAACGGCAGCTTGACAGCCTTACCGATTATTGAAACGCTGCTCGGTGACGTTTCGGCATATGTGCCGACGAACGTGATTTCGATTACGGACGGGCAAATCTTCCTTGAAGGCGAATTGTTCAACGCAGGGCAGCGCCCCGCGATTAACGTCGGTATCAGCGTCAGCCGTGTGGGTGGTGATGCGCAGACGAAGGCGATGAAGAAAGTCGCTGGTGGTTTGCGTCTCGACCTCGCTCAGTTCCGGTCGCTGGCGGCGTTCGCGCAGTTCGGGTCTGACCTCGATAAAGCGACACAGCGCCAGTTGGATCGCGGGTTGCGCTTGACGGAACTGCTGAAGCAGCCGCAGTATCAGCCGCTTTCGCTGACCGACGAAGTGGCAAGCCTGTTTGCTGGTACGCGCGGTTTGCTCGACACGATTCCGGTGGATCGCGTCAAGGAATGGCAAGCGGCGTTCCTGCGCGCTTATCACGGGCAGTACAGCGCGGTCGCCAATACTATTGAAGACTCAAAAGTGGTGTCCGACGAGACAGAAGCCAAATTGCGAAGCGCCATCGAGGAATTCAACGCGACTTGGAGCTAAGCTCTTGGAGCTGATGCTCCCCGTGAGGAGGAATAGATGGCAAGCGCACGCGAAGTAAGAAATCGTATCCGCAGTATCAAGAATATTGGGCAGATCACCCGCGCGTTGGAAGCGGTATCGGCTTCGCGCGTGCGAAAAGCACAGGCTCGTGTGTTGGCAAGCCGCGCCTTCGCCGAAAAGGCGTGGGAAATTCTGCTGAACGTTCAAAGCGCGGGGGGTAGAGGGGTGACACTACACCCGCTGCTCACGCCGCGCGACACCGTGAACAACCGCATGATCATTCTGGTCACGTCGGATCGTGGTCTGGCAGGGGCGTTTAACTCGAACATCATCCGTGTGGCGCGCCGCTTCGAGCAGCGCATGAACACCCCTACACGGTACGTGACGGTTGGACGCAAGGGACGTGACTCACTGATTCGCGCTCGCGCCAACGTGATCGCCGAATTCGGCGCGCCTTCCGACATGACGCTGGCTCAGCTTTCGCCGATTGTTCGGCTGGCGGTTGACTCGTTCTTGAGTGGCGAAGTGGATGAAGTGTTTATCGCTTATACCGACTTCGTCAATACGCTGACGCAGAAGCCGCGCGTTTCGCGCTTGCTGCCGCTGATCCCGTATGAGACGAATGATCAGGCGATGGCGGAGTACATCAAGGACGTGCCCGCTGTGACGACGGGCGCAGCCGATTACGAGTATGAGCCGAATGCTGGCGCGATCCTCGAAGAAATCGTCCCGCGCTTCACGGCACTCCAGCTCTACCAAGCGGTACTGGAAAGCCAAGCCAGTGAACATTCTGCTCGTATGGTGGCGATGCGCAACGCATCCGACAACGCAGCTGGGCTGGTCGAAGACCTGACGCTGGTCTACAACAAGGCACGGCAGGCAGGCATCACCAGCGAAATTCTCGACATTGTCGGCGGCGCAGAGGCGCTACAAGACTCGATTGATAAAACGACGACCAAAATTGAGAGCGACCTTGCTGCGCGCTACCGCAACGCCCAAGCCGTTGTCGAGCAGCAATACTAAAGGAGCAGAGCAGCACTATGAGCGAGACTAAGGGTAGAATTTCCCAAGTTTTGGGCGCGGTGGTGGACGTTGAGTTCCCTGCCGGACAACTGCCAGACATTTATGACGCTATTCGTGTTCCACGCGAAGACAATGATGATCTGATTCTTGAAGTGCAGCTTCACCTCGGCGGCAATGCCGTGCGGACGGTGGCGATGGACACGACGGACGGTCTTCAGCGCGGCGTCGATGCCTTTGCGACGGGTTCGCCGATCACGGTTCCGGTCGGACAGGCGTCGCTGGGACGTGTGTTCAACGTGCTTGGTCACCCGGTCGATCTCGGCGAGGAGCTTCCGGCGGATACGCCGCGCCGCTCGATCCATGCTGAAGCGCCGGACTTCGAACAGCAGTCGACGAGCCTCGAAATCTTCGAGACGGGCATGAAGGTCATTGACTTGATCGCCCCGATGACGAAGGGTGGCAAGACGGGTATTTTCGGTGGTGCAGGCGTCGGCAAGACGATCACCATTCAGGAACTGATCAACTCGATTGCTACCGAGCACTCTGGATTGTCGGTGTTTGCAGGCGTGGGCGAGCGTACCCGCGAGGGCACGGCGCTCTATTACGAAATGCAAGAAGCGGGCGTGCTGCCCAAGCTGGCGATGACCTTTGGACAGATGAACGAGCCGCCCGGTGTGCGTTTGCGCGTGGCGCTGACGGGCTTGACGATGGCGGAATATTTCCGTGATGAAGGGCGTGACGTGCTGCTGTTCATCGACAATATCTTCCGTTACTCGCTGGCGGGCGCGGAAGTTTCGGCGCTGCTCGGTCGTATGCCTTCGGCGGTTGGTTACCAGCCGACGCTGGCAGACGAGATGGGGCAGCTTCAGGAGCGCATCACCTCGACGCAGACCGGATCGATTACGTCGATGCAGGCGGTTTACGTCCCCGCAGACGACTATTCCGACCCCGCGCCTGTGGCGGTGTTCACGCACCTTGACGGGACGATCTCACTGGAACGCTCAATTGCGGCGCGCGGGTTGTTCCCGGCGGTTGATCCGCTTGCGAGCACGAGCAAAATTCTCGACCCGCTGATCGTTGGCGAGGAACACTACAATACAGCGCGACAGGTGCAGCAGGTGCTCCAGCGCTACAAAGACTTGCAGGACATTATCGCCATTCTGGGTATTGACGAGCTTTCCGACGACGACAAGCTGTTGGTCTCGCGCGCCCGTAAGATCGAAATGTTCCTGAGCCAGCCGTTCAAGGTCGCCGTGCAGTTCACGGGTCGTGAAGGCAAGTACGTCCGCATCAAGGACACTATTCGCGGCTTCCGTATGATTCTCGACGGCGAAGTCGATCACATCAGTGAGCAGAGCTTCTATATGGCGGGGCAGATCGAAGACGTTCTGGCGCGTCACGAAGAAGCTGAGAAGGCTGGCTAAGCTGATGCCAATTGCGGTCGAGATTGTCACGCCGGAAAAAGTCGTGTTTTCTGAACCAGAAGCGGACATGATCATCGTCCCCGGTTCAGAAGGCGAAATGGGCATTTTGCCGCGTCACGCGCCTGTGCTGACGACGCTCGCTTTCGGCGAGCTGATCGTTCGCAAAGGCAAGGCGGAAGAACGCTTCGCCATCTATGGTGGCGTGGTTGACATTCGCCCGACGAAGGTCGTCGTTTTGGCGGATTTGGCGGAGTCGTCGTTTGATATTGACGCCGCTGCTGCCGAAGATGCGCGCGCGCGTGCCGCGGACTTGATGGAAAAGGGTGTCCCCGAAGAAGAAAACCGCCAAGCAGCGCTGACGCTGCGTCGTGCTGAACTGGCGCTCCGGATTCAGCGGCGCGTGCAGTCACGCGGGAGCGCTGTCATGCGCATCCTTGACGAGGATGCAGAGCAAGACCAACGCTAAGCCGTTTCTTCGCTGACGAATGAATAACGCCCGGTCGATAATATCGTCCGGGCGTCTTGCTGCATGGTATAATGGCGCGGTAACGACGCTGTCATGGCGGGTTATCCGCCGGATAAGTTTGCTGCTATGGGAATGTTCGACAAACGACTGGGCGTTGATCTCGGTACGGTCAACGTCCTGATTTATGAAAACGAGCAAATTGTGCTGCAAGAACCCGCACTGGTCGCCCTGACGACCGAGGACGAGCGGATTGTTGAGATCGGGCAACCTGCCCGCGAGATGCTGGGTCGCGTTGACGAAGAAGACATTCAGGTGATTCGCCCGCTGCAAAACGGCGTGATTGCGGACTACGAAGTGACCGAAGCGATGCTGCGCCATTTCTTTAACAAGGTGGCGGGGCGCGTGCGCTTCTTCAAGCCGACGGTGATGATTTCTGTACCTTACGGGGTCACGAGCGTCGAGAAACGGGCGGTTCACGAAGCGGCAATCGCGGCGGGCGCGCGCGAAGCCTTCCTGATCTGGGAGCCGCTGGCGGCGGCAATCGGCGCGGGGCTACCTGTTGGGACTCCCGCCGGAGACATGATCGTCAACGTTGGCGGCGGCGTCACCGAAGCGGCGGTGCTGACGATGAACAACATTGTGCGTGCGGAAAGCGGGCGCGTCGGTGGTCTGCGGATCGACGACGCGATTATCAGCTATGTGCGGCGCAAATATAACCTGACGATTGGACAACCCACCGCCGAGTCGGTCAAGATTCAGGTGGGTGCAGCTGTACCGCTGACCGAAGAACTGACGATGGAACTGCAAGGACGGGATAATGTCAGCGGACTGCCGCGCACGATCTCGATCAGCACGGGCGAAATCGTGGAAGCCATCGAGGAATCGCTGCACGAGATCGCTGGCGTGGTGCGCGCCGTACTCAGCAATACACCGCCTGAACTGGCGTCGGACATCATCGACCGGGGGATCGTGCTCACGGGCGGTGGGGCGCTGCTGCGCGGGCTGGATCAATTCCTGACCCGTGAGACGGGCGTGCCCGTTTATCGGGCGGACAATGCGTTGATTGCGGTCGCTGTTGGGGCGGGGCGTGCCCTGAACGACCCGGCGATTTTGCGCCGGATCGCTCAAGGGGTCTAGATCAAGTAATAGGTCATGCGTTGAAGGTGGATCACCGGGTCGATATACTGAACGCGGACGTTCTCCGGGACGTTCAGGTTGATAGGCGCGTAGTTTAAAATCGCCCGAACACCCGCTTCGATCAACTCATCGGCGACGTGTTGAGCGTTTTCAGCGGGTACGGCGATCATAGCAATCTTAATGCCGTTCTCGTGGATGGTTTTGCGAATATCATCGGTCGGCAAAATCGCAAAGCTGCCAATCTTTTTACCGATTTTCTCCGGCGCGCTGTCGAACACGTAAGCGATGTGAAACCCGCGTTCGGCGAATCCCCGATAGCGCGCAACCGCACTGCCGAGATCGCCCGCGCCGACAAGGGCAACCTGCCAATCTCGTTCGACTTTCAAGACCTGCCGGAGTTGGTCTTTCAAAAAGGCGATTTTATAGCCGGTTCCCTGTTTACCAAAGCCCCCGAAATGCGACAAGTCTTTGCGAATTTGAGCCGAACTGATCCCCAATCGCTTGCCAAGTTCGTGAGATGAGGTGACTTCTTCGCCTTCTTGGGACAGCCGCTCAAGCGCACGGAGGTAGACGGGTAGACGGCTAATAACAATGTCTGGAATTGTAGGCGGCATAATGCGCGGCTCTCCTGCTGTCAACTGTGGTTTGTGAAAGATGACACATCTAATATTACCATTGTGCTGTTCTTCACGCCAGCTTAATATGGCTAATTTTTCTTGTAACACTTTGTCGAGATCGCTCAAGCAGCTTTTAACTTTTGGATCACGTTCGTGCGGTATGATAGGTCTATAAATGAGATTAGCAGTTATGTCGGTTAGACGATCTTTACTAGTTTTGACGATCATCATCTTTGCGCTGCCGCTGGCGATCTTCGCCGCGCGTGCGAATCGTCCGGCGTCGAGCGTTGGCACAGATGTGCAGACGTACACGATTGCGCTCGGCGATGTGGACTCGACTATTTCGGCGATTGGCGCAGTCGAGGCTGAGCGCAGCGTGCGCTTGAGCTTCAGCACGCCCGGTCGCGTGGTCGATTTGCTGGTCGCGGCGGGGGATGTTGTCAGCGCGGGTGACGTGTTGGCGCGGCAGGCGGACAACGCTCAACGCATCGCCCACGATCAAGCTGACCTCGTGTTGCAACTCGCCCAATTGCAACGAGATAAGCTGCTGGCGGGTGCAGACGAGTCGCAGATTGCGATTGGCGAGGCGAACGTCGCCAGCGCGCAGGGTGCGGCGAGCAGCATCCAGAACGTGGTATCGGATAACGACCTGCGAGCTGCTCAGCTCTCCTATGATCAGGCGCAGCAAGCGGTGGCGGACGCGCAGCACGCCCGCGCCTTTGGCAGTGGATCGCAGGAGCAGATCGATTTACTCGACGCGAGGGTTGGCGAAGCATCGTTCAACGCCGAGATCGCGCGGCTGAATCTCGAATCATTGCAAACGGGTAGTACGGCGCAGATTGGTGCGGCATATGCGCGGGTGGCTCAGGCGCAGAGCGAACTTGACCGCGTGCGGGCGGGGGCGAGTAACGCCGAAATTGAACGCGCTGACGCCGCGATTGCTCAGGCGCAGATTGCGGTGGATCGCGCTCAGGCTATGCTTGATCGCGCCGTCTTGACTGCGCCCTTCGACGGCGTCGTGACGGGCATCAACGCCGAAGTCGGGTCACTGGTTGCGCCGGGGGTGACGGTTGTGGAAATCGCTGACGTGACACCGCTGCACCTCGTCGTACAGGTGGACGAGATCGACGTGCGTCAGATCGCCGTCGGGATGCCCGCGCGCGTGCGGCTCGATGCGTTGCCGGATAGCGAATTCTCGGCGATGATTGACACGATTGCGCTTGTGCCGATCAATGACAATGGCGTGGTTAGCTATGATGTGACGGTTAGGCTTGATGATAGTGACGCACGCGAGCGGGTGGGCATGACGGCTGACGCGGCGATCATCGTCGATTCAAAATCTGACGTGGGGGTTGTGCCGAATCAGTACATTCGACTGGATCGCCAGCGCGGTCAGGCTTACGTCAACCTCGTGGGCGTGAATAAAATGCTGAGCGAAGTTCCGGTGATTCTGGGCTTGCAGGGACAGGATCGCAGTGAGGTTACGAGCGGGTTGCGCGCGGGTGACGTGATAGGCATCGACCTTGCCGCTGATAGTATTTCTCTGTTTGGCAGCTAAATCATGAGACGAATTTTAACGATTATGGGTGTGCTGATTGTCATTGTCGGTGGGCTGGCGTTGGCGCGGCAGTTCTTCCGTGCCAATGGCGCGGGCAGCCAACCGACTGTACAAATCCTTGACGAGACGACCGCGCAGTTGGGCGAGTTGCGCTTGACTGTCAGCGCGACGGGGGCAGTCAAGCCGGCGAAACAGGTCGCGCTGTTGTTCGAGTCGAGCGAAATTGTGCAAGACGTGCTGGTCAGCGTCGGAGATCGCGTGCAAGCGGGCGACGCTTTAGCGCAGCTTGACACGACCGATTTGCAGTCGTCGCTGAGTGACGCGCAGGTTGGCTTCGACATACAGCGGATCGCCTATGAAGCGCTGACCAGCCCCGCGCGCGAGACAGACGTTGCGGCAGCGCGGGCGGCGCTCACTACCGCGCTGGCATCACAGAATGCAGCTTATAGCAGCGCGAACCCTAATCAAGCGCAGATCGCGGCGCTTCAGAGCGAGATCGCGCGTAATCGCTTGTGGCAGTCGCAGCTTCAGCGTGATTCGGCGGCAAGCGCGAGCGGCTTTTCGCCTGATATTTCCGGTTTTATCCCTGACGGCGTGGATGTACCACCGGAGGTCGTCCAACAGATCAATCAGGGGCTTTCCGGCTTGCTTCCGTCGGTGCCTGTGCCGGATGCCAGCAGCTATGATCCGGCGCTGCGGCAGGCGGAGTATGGTGTCGAGATCGCCGACGTGAACGCCGCTTCTGCTGCGGATCAAACGGCTGATGCAGGCAGCGTCGCGGCGGCGAATGCGGCAGCAGTGCAGGCGCGGGCGGCGCTCGACCAACTGGAGAACGGACCTGACGACTTCGACTTGCAGGCGGCGGAGATCAACCTGAGCATGGCGCAGCTTTCGGTCGATCAGGCGCAGGCAGCGCTTGATCGGGCGACGCTGGTTGCGCCGTTCGATGGCGTGGTGGCGCAGAATAATCTGGTGGTGGGCGAACTGCCGCCGAGCAATAACGCGGCACTGGTCATGATCGATGATGGCGTGCTGTACGTCGATCTCGCCATCGACGAAACTGACGTGGTCAAGGTCGCGGTGGGGCAGTCGGTCGAATTCAATTTCGACGCGCTGCCGGACTCCCAGATCACCGGGGAGGTGACACGAGTCGCGCTGACGCCGACGGTCGCGGGGCAGTTGGTCACTTATCCGGTGCGCGTGACGCTGGCGCCGAACGACGAACCCGTCCGAATTGGCATGAGCGCGACGGCAACCATCATTATTGATCAACTCGATAGCGTGTTGGTGCTGCCGAACCGCTTTATCCGAATCGACCGTTCGACGCAGCAAGCGTTCGTCACTATCCTAGACGAAACGGGACGCACCCGCGAAATTCCAGTCGAGTTAGGGCTGCGGAGCGACATCGACAGCCAGATCATGAGCGGGCTGGAAGCAGGACAGCGAATCGTCTTGCTGCCGCGCGCATCCTTTGATCCTTTGAGCGGCTAGAAAGTAGACAAAGAGAGGGCTTTAATGCGAAAAATTTTGCTGCTGGTCATTGTCGTAATCCTTTTGCTGCCGGGTGCTGCTTCGGCACAAGCTGATGCTAATTGTGGGACGCTTACACCGGCTGACTGTACCCTACTGGCTGCTTCGCAGACGGCGATGGCGGGTTTGAAGTCGGCAGCGTTCGACCTGCATTTTACGCTGCATGCTGAGAATCTCGGTACTGAGGACGTCGAGATTTTGGCGATTGGGAGTGGCGCGTATCATCTTGACGCTCGCGCATGGAACAACCGGCTTTCGTTCGCCAACAACCGTGTGCTGGTGCGCTACCTAGCGCAATACCTGAGCGACGTGAGCGCCAGCCTCAACCTGACGATTTCGGCGCAAATCGGCAGTGATGTCGAGGCGGCGGCGCTGCAAATGCGGCTGGTAGACAGCGTGGGCTATTTCAACTTCGGCGGGCTGCGCTCGCTGCTTGGCGATTCGACCCTGAGCGGCTGGGGCGGTCTCCAACTTGAAGCCTTTTTGCGCTTGATGCTCGATCAAGACCCACACGTTTTCGACGGCTACTTAAGCGGTGGCGTGTTGAGCAGCGGCTCTGGCACAGGAAGCGCGGTCACGACGGACAGCCTGTTGACCGCGAGTTTGGGCGACGTGCGGCGCGTGAAAACGGCTGAGTCCGGGATTGCCGCGTTTGAGACGCGCATCAAACTGAGCGACTTTTTCGATGATCCGGTGTTTGCTGCCGCGTTTAGCGAACAGCTTGAGCAAAGTGCTGGCACGGGCGTGAATGCGGAGACGATGATTCCGCTGATGCAGATGCTCGTGGGCGATTCGGAGCTTGTTATGCAGCAGCGCATTCGGGTGAGCGATTATTATCTGGACAGCCTCGATTTGAGCTATGATTTACAGCTTGCGCGCTTCGTACAGTCGATGATGTTTCCTGACCTTCCGACCGATCAACCCGTCCATTTTGACTTCAACTATAATCTCGCCTACGATCATTTCAACGATGCTCCATCGATCAGCATTCCGGATAACGTGCTCGACATCCTTGACTACGCCAAATTTCAGCGGTTATTCAGTGGAGGGTCGCTCCTCTAGGCGGCGTGCTGCCCTAACTTATGACTCTTGGTGAAAGTATCCGAGTCGCCTTTGACAGCCTGTTGATTAATCGTCTGCGCGCTATCTTGACGACGCTCGGCATCATCATCGGCGTGGGCGCGGTGATCGGCTTGGTGAGCCTCGGTCGCGGCGTCGAACATTTCGTTCAATCGGAGTTTCAAGCGTTGGGGTCGAACGTGCTGTTCGTCTTTTCGTCCGCGCCGAGCAGTGGGACGCGTACGACCATTCAGCCGATCAGTACGCTTGAGGGCGAAGGGTTGGCGAATCCGCTGAACGCGCCGAGCATCCGGCGGGTGGCGATGGAGTATAGCCTGCCAGCGCTGA
>JBBSNT010000151.1:0-9765 GCA_038260485.1 Aggregatilineales bacterium
CTGACAGCTTTTCGAAGCCGGCTTCGCTGACGGTGACGCGCGTGCCGTCGGTCACGGGTAGAGCACGAAGGTCACCAGCGTTTCGGTGGGATTACCCGGTTCTGGTGCCCACTAAAGGGCGAAGCGCGCGATGGGCTGGACGGTGACGATCTACCCCGTGCCGAGGACTTTGCCATTCATCGAGAAGGTGACCGGCTCGCCTTCGCCCAGCTTGAACTCCCAGCTCATTTTGCTGTCAAACCACGCCGACATTTGCGCTGAATCCGTGATCGCTTGCCAGACTCGCTGCTGATTGGCGGCGATGACGATGCTGCGCTCGACGGCAATTGTCTCTGTCATCTTTTCCTGATCCTTATGCAACCAATTGGTTGCATAAGGATGCACTGGGTAGAACAAACTTGCAACTATTGGGTGGCGCTTTGGCAATTGGTTCGCGGGGCAAACGGATCAAAATCACGATTTGAGTGTCTGCCTAAACGGGCGAACCCACGTGTTCGCCCCTAAAAAAACGTTGTGAGCCGTTGAAGACTTCTTGCCAAATTTAATCCGTTTGCCCTGATTGGTTCGCGGGGCGTTTGTCTGTTTGCACCGAAATTTAGTAACATAGAAAGTAACTGTCCGAAAATCATTTGGGGAAAAGCCTTATGGAATACCGACCGCTAGGACGAACTGGCGTGATGGTGTCGTCGTTGTGTTTGGGCGCGATGAACTTCGGCGGCGTCACCAGCCCCGAAGACGGGATCGCGATCATCAACCGCGCGCTCGATGCGGGGATCAACTTCATCGACACGGCTAACGTCTACAACAAGGGCGAAAGCGAAAAGGTCGTCGGGCAAGCGCTCAAAGACAACGGGCAGCGCGATAACATCGTGCTGGCGACGAAGGTCTTCGGCAACGTTGGCGAGGGTGTCAACGAGCACGAAGCATCACGCTATCACATAATGAAAGCGTGCGAGGATTCGCTGCGACGGCTGCAAACTGATCACATTGACCTGTATCAACTGCACCGCCCGTCGGCGATCATCCCGCAAGACGAGACGCTGCGCGCCTTCGACGATCTGATCCGTTCGGGCAAGGTGCGCTATATCGGCTGCTCGACGCATCCGGCATGGAAGGTGATGGAAGCGCTGAGCATCAGCGAGCGCGAACATATCGCCCGCTATATCAGCGAACAGCCGCCTTACAGCCTCGTGGATCGGCGGATCGAGAACGAACTGGTGCCGCTGTGCGAGCAGTACGGCATGGCAATTCTGCCTTGGTCGCCGCTGGCGGGGGGCATTCTCGCCGGACGTTACGACAGCAAGGAGAACTTCCCCGAAGGGTCACGGGCGGATCGCAGCGATAAAGGCTTCCGCGACCGCATCACCAGCCGCGCGCTGGAAGTGGCGCACGAAGTCGGCGTGATGGCGAAGGAACGCGGCATGACGACGGCGCAGTTCGCACTGCTGTGGTGCAAGGATCAGTCGGGGGTCACAGCACCGATCATTGGACCGCGCACGATGGCGCATTTCGAGGACGCGCTCGGCATTGCGGATAAATCGCTTGCGGAAGAAGATCGCGCCAAGTTCGACGAACTGGTGCATCCCGGCAACGCCGTCGCGGACTTCCACAACAGCAACGACTGGATGAAAGCGCGCGTGCCGGATTAATTTCGCTCGTCTTGCGCCGGTGCGTGTCTAAGAAAACACGTGATTGAGGCGGGCTGTAATTGAACTGAAAGAATTATCGGGTATCGTCGTGTCTATGAAATAGGGTGTAGCGTTAGGACGGGTAACATGACCGATAAAGTGCAGAAAACGGATCAGGAGTGGCGTGAGGAATTGACGCCGGAGCAGTACGCGGTGCTGCGCCAGCACGCGACCGAGCGTCCTTTCACGGGCGCATACGTCAACGCCAAGACGCCGGGAGTCTATAGCTGCGCGGCGTGCGGACAGGCGCTGTTCGCTTCCGACACCAAGTTCGAGTCCGGGACGGGCTGGCCCAGCTTCTGGGATGTGATCGAGCAGGGCAATGTCGAACTCATACGCGACGGCAGTCACGGTATGCAGCGCGTCGAAGTTCAATGCAGCCGCTGCGGGTCGCATCTGGGGCATCTGTTTGACGATGGGCCGCAGAACAAAACTGGACTGCGCTACTGCATCAATTCAGCGGCGCTCAAGCTCGAAACGCAGGCATAACGCCTAAAAAATGAGCGTCAGGGCTGCCCCAGCCCTGACGCTCAACTTTTCTCACACTACCGCTTGAGGCGGTGTTTCAGGCTGATCGCCCGCTAGACTTCTTCGTCTTCTTCCTCGACGGTTTCGTAAGTGCGTGCTCTGGCATATGTCTCTGTGCGCGCTGCTTCGCCTGTTTCATCAGCGCGGGCAGCACGCATACTTCCGGTTGTATAGCGCTTCATCTCGGTTTGGTAACGCCGCCGCAGCACCAGCGTGTAGATCACGACGCCAAGAAAAGCCATCACGCCGATCACGATCAGCGCCGCGAAGCCGGAGAAGGCGACGCGCGCCAGTTCGCTGTTGAGCAGTGACGACGACTCGCTGGTCGCCAGTGACTCGACTGAGGCGACCCGCTGCGCACCGTAGAGCACCGTGATCGGAGCCGCGCCTGCGGTGATGGTCACCTCAACGCGGTCAGGCGTGTTTGCCCTGAGGTCGGGGCTGATAATGGCAACCGTATAGGTTCCCGAATCAAGGTAGAGGAAGCCGACAAAGCCCTGATTGGCGTAGGGTGCGCCGTCGAGCGTGCCGCTCGCCATAACCACGCCGCTGGCGTTGAGCAGATCGACAGATACACCGCGCGTCAGGAAGGGTTCGCCAGCGTCACGCTGTCCATTACCGTTACGGTCTTCGAAGGACTGCACCCACAATTGCCCGCCGCTGTCCTGTGCAAACAGGGGCAGCGCGACGCCAAAGAGCAGCAAGCAGATCAGGATTTGGCTGGATAGTCTACGCATTGGTTTCGACCAAACTGTGTTCATGCCCATGATTGTAGCGTATTGTAGATCATTTCAGCGCTCGCGCATCAGCGCCGCCGCAGCAGCACCGAAACGCCTAACCCGCCGATCAGCACGATCACGGCGGCGGCAAAGACGACTAGCCCGATATTCCGTGAGAGCCGATTAGTGATGGGGATAGCGACGGCATCCTCTGCTGATGGCTCGGCGGTTTCACTGCTGTCCGCCGGACGCGCGATTGGCTCGATGCCTTCCGCCGCGCCATAGACGACCTGAACCTGCGCACCGGCGTAACCCTGCACCAGCAGTTGATCGGGCGTGGTCAAGCCGTAGCCCTCCGGCGCGACGCCCTGTACGCTGTAACTGCCCGCTGCAAGCTGCGAGAAGCAGTAGGCGTCCGGCGCGCTGGTGGTCTGGTGCTGACCCATCGGCGCGCCGTGGAGGGTGAGCAGCACTTGCCCGCCCGCCAGCACATCCTCATTGCTGTCCTGAATGCGATTCTGATTCCCATCTTGGAAGAAGGTTACACAGATCGAGGCGGTGGTCTGCGCCGGATCAATCGGATTGATGACATCGCCCGATGCGACCGAGATGACGGGCGCGGGCGCGGCATCACGGATGGCGGGGAGCAGGGTTGGCGTGCCGGGAGGCGCTTCGGTCGGCTCGACGTAGCCTTCGGGCGTGGGTGTCGGGGCGGGTGTCGGCGGCAGTTCGATGACAATTTCCTGCCCAATTTGGATGATACGCGGGTCAGAAATGTTGTTAAGCGCCAGCAGTTCATCGCGGGTCTTGTCGTAGGAGAAGGCGATGCTGTCGAGCGTTTCGCCCGCCTGAACGATGTGGACGACGCGCTGCTCGGACGGGGCGTCCCCGCTTGGCTGTGCCGTCGGCGCGCCTGCTCCGCCGATGCTCAGGACGGCATCATCCCAGTAAACGCTGTTGATTTGATAGGGCCACTGCTGGGTCGAATAGAGGAAGACCGTCGCGGTTGATCCGGTGGTGGTCGTCTCGACGGTCATCTGCTGCCATTCCTCGTGGGGCGCGGCGTTGTTTGACCAGACGACATCAGCATCGAAGGGGTTTGTGCCGCCGTTGGGGTCGATGCCGATGCGCGTGTAAGCATTCGAATCGGTGATCGAGGTGCAGATGGTCGCGCCGCTGTCGGGTTTACAGGTGCGCAGAAAGGCAAAGACGCTGGCGTGGACGTTCGTTCCCTCGCTGACGCTGACCTGCTGGTAAACCGCCGCGCTGAAGGTCGCATAGCTCTTGTTCAAGCTGAGCGAGCGCGCCCCTCCGTGCGGACTGGGCGTGCGTTCACTGTCGGGCGCGGCGCTTGGCGGCAGGTTCATCCAATCTTCGGTGTGAGGGGAGTCGGCAATCCAGATGTTCCAATCGCCGGGGAGGCGCAGGTCGGCACGTCCGCGCGCCGTGTAGCTGCCTTCGAAACCGCCGTCGCGCAGCAAACTACTATCCTGCGCTTTTGCCACGACGCTGAGCAGTCCCATGATCACGATGAACAGCAGGGTGAAAAGAAACAAGCGCAGCAGTACGCGGAGACCTTGCTGCATATTTTTTACTCTCGACTCACTGACAAAAAAGTGGCGTGGAAGCTCCACGCCAAGCTGCGCGATTATAACACGGAGGGGAGTCGAGTCAACCACGCGCGCGCTGTGCCGCCCTACGCTTGGGCGACGGTTTGATCACGGTATGGGCGGTAAAGATCGATCCAGTCGCCGTCGTGTTCGCGGATATAGGTCTCGGCTTTTTCGACGAGCCAGCGGTTGCCAATGAACAAAGGCGTGCGTTGGTGCAGGTCGTGCGGCTGAAGGTCGAGCACATCGCCGATGCCGTCAGAGGCATAACCGCCCGCCTGTTTTGCGATAAACGCCATCGCCTGTGCTTCGAGCAGCAGGCGAATTTTGCCCTGCGGCTTGACCATATCGCCGGGGTAGTAGTAGACACCGCCTTGCAACAGGTTACGGTGAAAATCCGAGATCATCGAGCCGATGTAGCGCTGTGAGAGGGGTTCAGGCAGTGCGCTGCTTGGATCGTCCTCAATGCCTTGCAGCCAATGAGTATAGCGCTGAATGCCCTGTGTCCAGCGGCGCTGGTAACCCTGATTGCAACTGTAGAACAGCGGCGGCTCCGGAGTGCGAATGTCCGGATGGCTGAGCAGGAATTCGCCTATCGACGGGTCGAGCGTGAAGCCATCGACGCCGTGTCCGGTGCTGTAGACCATCATCGTGCTTGAGCCGTAGATCACGTAGCCAGCGGCAACGAGGCTGCGCCCTGCTTGAAGCATGTCCGCCATGGTTCCCTGTGCGCCGGTCGTAATTTTGCGGTGGATGGCGAAGATCGTGCCAATCGAGACGTTTACGTCGATATTCGACGATCCGTCGAGCGGGTCGAACAGCAGCACGTACTTGCCCTTGCCGTAACGGGGCGGGATTTCGAGGATGTCCTCGTGTTCTTCGGACGCCATCGCGCAGAGGCGCTCGGTGTGATTGTTCATGTTGAAGATGACGGAGTCTGCGAACAGGTCGAGCTTTTGCTGGCGTTCGCCGTAGACGTTGGTGCTGTCGCTTGCACCGAGGATATTGACCAGTCCGGCGCGGGTTGTCTCGCGGGCGATGATCTTGGCGGCGAGCGCCATATCGTAGAGCAGCGCCGTCAAGTCGCCGGTCGCCTGCGGGTGCTCCTTCTGCTTGTCGAAAATATGCCGCTCGATGGTGGTAATCTGAGAGGACATTTGCGCCATGCTCCCCTAATCGTAATTTTTCAGCATGATTGTAAGGAAGATGAGGCGAATCGGCAAACGGGGCGCAGCGCTAGAGGGCGTCTGAAAATCTCATTATGAGGGAGTATAGGGGCTTTATATATAGCGCCCCTACGAGATACGAAGCAGCGAGGGTTTAGCTTTGGTGGACGGTCACGAAGTCGCTGGAGACGAAGCCCGTCCCGTCGTTGTAGCTGATCTCGTACCAGCCGTCTTGATCATCCAGAATCACGAACGCCATGCCGGGGCTGATCGCGCCGATTTGTGCGCTGGCGACACTGGCAGCAGCCCGCACGTTGAGCGCAACGTCAGGCGTGAGGTACGCGAGCGCGAACGGCTCGGCGGTAGCTGTTTCGCTGCTTATAGCGGGTGTCTCATCTTCGGCGAGCAGCGCTTGGATGGTGGCTTCGGTGGCATCGTAGCTGCCTTCACCGATGCGAAGATAGCGAATATTCCCCTGCTTGTCGATCAGGTAAATCGTGGGCCAGTAGCGCTGCCCGTAAGCGTCCCATGTCGCGCCGTCGTTGTCGATGCCGACCGGATAGGTGACGTTGAGTCGCTGAGCCGCCGTGACGATATTTCCAAAATCGCGCTCGTAGGAGAGTTCCGGGTAATGAATGCCGATCACGTTTAGCCCTTGATCGTGATAAGTTTGATACCACTGCTCGACGTGGGGCAGCGTGTGAATGCAGTTGATGCAGTCGAACGTCCAGAATTCGAGCAGCACCACGCTGCCGCGCAGGTCTCGGAGACGCAGCGGCGTGTCGCTGTTGATCCAGTTCAGGCTTTGAATTTCCGGCGCTGCGCCCTGAGTCGGCATGGCGCCATTTTGCGCTTGTCCGCCTGTGGCGATGGCGAGCAGCCCGATTCCGATTGCCATCACGACGATTGTCCAGCCCATTCGCTCACCTATTGATCGCATCATATTCCGTGCCTCAATCCCTATTTTCAGGCAGCATAAGCGCAAAGGGTTACGAAACCCTAAACGATGTCCAGCGAAATTCACCGAAAAAATATACGTTTGTCATAGGATCGTGCTAGGATAGGCGTGCTAGGATAGAGGAAGTGTTAAAGGCTACAGGAGTCTGCGATGTCAATTTCTGTGAGTTGGGGCAATGCTGAAAAGACGTACACTGTTTTTCGCTTCGAAGGTAACTGGACGTGGGAAGAATACCACCAGTCGATTCGGGAGGGCGTGGCGCTCGTCAAGGACTGCCCGTATACGGTCAATATCCTGCTTGACATGGCGCAGTGTCGGCTGTTTCCGAAAAATCTGCTCTCCCACTTCAATCACTCGATGAGCGAGCCGCCGAAACCCTTCGACCTTGCCGTCGTCGTCACTTCATCAAAGTTTATCGAACTGCTGGCGGGGATGATCGAGCGCGCACCCGGTCCCCGCAGGGCGCGTTTTCGTGTCGCCAAGACGCTCGAACAAGCGCATCAAATTCTCAGGGCACACGACGCCGAAAACCCGACGACTATCCCTTCGCCTCCATCCGTGTCGTGAGTATACGCGCGCGCTCCTGCTGTACCCGCTTCGCTTCGCCGACGACGAAGGGCTGAAGTGGGCGCAGCATTCGTGCCGTGACCGTCTCCTGCACCCACGTTTTTCCGCCGTCGGGTTGAAGGTTAAAGACGAAACGCACATGAACCCATGCGGGACTCTCCACCTCTGAGATCAACTGCGCTTGAGGCTGCGTCAAAGTTGTCGTGACGTGGATCAGATTGTCGTAGTGGATCAACCCCAAGACGCTAAACCGCTCGACTGAGTCGTACTCTTGAAGTTCGCGCCCCTGTTGGTCAGCGCTGATCCGTAGGTTGCGGACGGCGATGATCAACGGGGATAAGCCGACGTAGTTGGCGGGCTGGGCGAGGTGATCATAGATTTGGGCGGCGGACGCGGCGATGAGATAACGGTAGGCAAACGTTTCGACTGCCATTGAGTCCTTGCAGTTATGAGGGCATGAGGTCGTCATGCCCTGCGGATGCGAGCGAAAACTAACCTGCCAGTGCCGGAGCTGTGTCCAGCGACATGCCGACGGGTGTTGGGCCGGGATTGGGATTGAGCGAGTCGAGGTCTGCCTGCGAGAATAGTTCAGCGTTGAGGTCAAGCGGCTGGCTGCCGATTGCTCCCGGATCGGCGCTGCTGGTGGCGCTTGTGCTGCCGTTGGCGCGCTTGATCAGCAGTTCCTGCCCGACGTAGATATAGCGCGAACTGCGTAAGCTGTTCAAGGCAACGATGTCGTCGATGGCGACACCGTAGGCGGACGAGATGCCGGTCATGGTGTCACCGGGCTGGACAGTGTGAATGACCGATCCATCAAGGCGCGGCAGCTGGACGTAGGCGACGAACGCCGTTGCAATGATTTGGGGTGGCTGAGCGGTGGGCGCGGCGGCGGCTGCTCCCGCGACGACCGCGCCGCCAGCGACACCCGTCATGACGGCGTCGTCGAAATAGACGGCGTTGATGACGGTCGCATACTGCTGTGATGCCATCAGAAATAGCGTGACTGTCTCGCCCGTTGCGGTGGCGCTTGCCGAAACCTGATCCCACGCATCGAAGGTTGATCTGTTGGCTGACCAGACAATCGCCGGATTGTTCGGGTCAGTGCCGCCGGTCGGGTCAACGCCGACGCGGAAGTACGCGCCTGATCCGGCAGCCGCGCCGCAGGTCGGGTTACTGAGGTCGCCGGAGCATGATCTCAGCCGCCCCCAGACGCTGCCGGTGTAACTGGTATTCGGCTGCGCGCCCACCTGCTGATAGATCGCCGTTGTGAAGGTGAGATAGGTTTGGCTGACCTGCATCGAACTTCCACCGGAATGGACTTCGCTTGCTTCGGTGTGCTTTTCTGCGAAGACGCGATCCGTTCGGTTCTGCCAGTCCTGTTCATGGGGTGTAGTGGCGAACCAGATATGCCAAGGGGCGGGGAGACTGGTGACTCGATCAGTCGTGCGGATTTGATCCAAGAACGCACCTTCAAAGCCGGGGTCTTGCAGGAGATTGGTATCTTGCGCATTGACTTGCATGATCAGGGGGGCGGCTAAAATGAGCAGCAGCAGAAGTGCCCACCATCGTTGTTTAAACATGGTCATAAACGTACTCCAGAAAAAGATGCTTCACTGACCCCTTATTTATAACGCGATTAGGGACGTTTGGAACGGGTCAGTTCGTGCTACACCGCAGAATGGTACTGCAATGCGGCAAAAGCGCGCGGCGCACCCCGCCTGAATCGGTTACAATGGAGGCACTCAAGGAGGGTTTGTCGATGCGCGTTTTTTCGCTTCTGCTTTTACTCCTGCTGCTTATGCTTCTCTTGTTGGTGGGCATCCCGACGACCGCTCAGACGGCGCTGCCAGCGATAGGGACGCCGACGCCAACGGATTTAGGCTATACCATCATCGCTACGGGCTTGCCGACGTATCAAGCGGCTGCTTCGGCGACGCCGGGTTGTGCCGCGCCGCTGCCGCTCACGCTTGGCGGTGACGTGCTGCTGCGCGGGGGCGTCAACGTCCGCAGCGCGCCGTCGCTATCAGGCCCTGTGGTCAACTACTACAGCCAACAAGTGCTGCTGCGCGTTACGCGCGGGCCTGTGTGCGCCAGCAATTACAACTGGTGGTACGTGCGGGGCGTTGGGGAACCCGGCTGGGTGATCGAAGGACGACCGGGGCGCTATTTCCTCCAGTCCTATGCTGATCCAAGCACGATCAACTGCACCGCGCCGCTGGAAACGATCAGCGCGGGCGGGCAGCTTCGCACCGTGACCGGGTCTAGGATACGCTCGATTCCGAGTAATGACGCCGCTGTCGTGACCGTCGTTCAACCGGGGCAGGTGCTTTCCGTGATCGAAGGCCCGCGCTGCACCGATAACCTGAACTGGTATCACGTCCGCGCGCCCTACGGTGCGACCACGACGCTGGTCGATGGCTGGATCGCTGAAGGCTATCCGAACAACTACTACGTTGAAGGGCTGACGCCGAGCGGTGCGCCGGAAATCGCCTGTCGCGCGCCGCTGCGCTTGCACGCGGGAACGCGGGC
>JBBSNT010000152.1:0-9762 GCA_038260485.1 Aggregatilineales bacterium
ACGCTCGCACGAATTACGGATTTGACTTGAAAGCCTGGGCGAGTTTGCTTGCCCTTGCCTTCACCAACATCATCACTGACTAGCAATCAGGGTATAAATATGAAGCATTTATGAAATTTCCTTAGAGACTTGGCTTCTTAACTGATGTTTATCTATTTATCAGAGAAAATATAATAAATTTGTTACGGGGAATTGATCGATGACACTTCCAACTAACCAAGATTTTGCAACAGAGGTAAAGTTTGATCGTCTCCGTCTCCTATGGCGTGCAACGCTAATTGCCGCCGTTTTAGTAGGCTGGGTCATCTTGAACATCGCCATGCTGCAACGTGTCGATGTTTCCCACATGGTCGTCTCAATCTTTGTCATCGCCGCTGGAATGATCGTAACCCGTTTCATTTTGCGCTATGGAAATTACACATCTGCCGCGTGGACATACGTCATTTCGGTTTTAGTCGCGTTCGGCGTCGCCTTAGTTTTTGCCGAAAACCAGCTGCTTGATACGCTGCCCTTCGCTTTTCCGCTGGTCGTGTTCATCGTCGGGCTTTTGCTTAAGCCTGTAAATACGATTGTCGTGGCGGGTATTTCGTCGCTGATTATCCTCGCAGCACCGCTGCTTGGCGGTCACACTACCCCCGCAACAAGCGGCATTCAAACCGCAGCTATCGTTTTGACATTCGTCAGCGCCGTCATTGCCGCGCAAGTTGCCGGCGATTTGTATCAAATCGCAGAATGGGCACTGTCGAATTATCAACGCGAGCGCCGTGTCGCCGGGGAATTGTTTGAAAATCGTCAGGCGCTCGAAAAGAGCCTCGCCCGTAGTACAGCGCTCGGTGACCGTTTGCAAGAGACGAACACCGAACTGGACAGCGCGCGCGAAGCCGCCGAAGAAGCTAAGCATTTTCGCGGGCAATTTCTCGCCAACATGAGCCACGAACTGCGAACACAATTGAACTCCATTATCGGCTTTAGCGAGACGATGCTCAAATTCCCGGCAATGTACGATGAAGTCACCCTACCCAATACCTACGAAGCCGACTTGCAGCAGATTTACAACAGCGGGCGCCAATTGCTGACACTGATCAACGACATTCTCGACCTCGCTAAAGTCGATGCTGGTAAACTAGACGTACGTATGGAACGTGTTGGGTTGCATAACGTCATCAACAACGTCGTCTCGACAGCACATGGTCTAGTCGGCAATAAGCCGGTAAAATTAGACTCTGATATTCCTGACATCCTGCCCGATGTATGGGCAGATGAAGCGCGCGTGCGACAGGTTATGCTGAATTTGTACAGCAACGCCGCTAAATTTACTGAAGGCGGCACGATCAAGCTCGTCGTGCGCGAAATTGAAGATGGGGTCCACCTGAGCATCACGGACTCGGGCATCGGGATTGCGTCCCACAACTTGAACTTGATTTTCGAGGAGTTCAAGCAAGCCGATACAGGCGGACGTGACCCACGTTCAGGTGCAGGCTTGGGGCTTGCTATCTCGCGCCAACTGATGACGTTAATGGGCGGGCAAATTTGGGCAGAAAGCGAAATTGGCAAAGGAAGCACGTTCCACTTGACTCTCCAAGCCTACCACGCGCCCATCGCCAAGCCGGAACCAGTCATGGTCAACGAGAGTCAATAAAAAACAGGCTTATTTCGGATAGAGTTTAGATGAAAGGGGAAGGGTGCAACGCCCCAAACACCTTATGCTGAAGATCATGTATGTCGAAGACAATCCGGCAAATATCTCACTATTACAGCGTATCGCTCGCATGGGCGGGCATGAAGTGATCAACTATACCAACGGTGAGGTTGCACTGAGCAATTTTGCAAAGGACGATCCTGATTTAGTGTTAATGGATCTCCAGCTTGAAGGACGTATCAGCGGGCTGGATGTGGTCAAACAACTGCGCGCGCGCGGGTTCAAGACGCCAATTGTCGCTGTGACGGCTTACGCGATGGTTGGTGACCGGGAACGCTGCATCGAAGCGGGCTGCAATTCATACCTTTCCAAACCGCTTCCGGTCGCCGAACTTGTGGAATTGGTCAAGGACTACGAATCCAAATCGGCGAGCAAGCCAAGCACGCCGCCCGAAACGACTGCTAAAGCCAAACCGGAAGCACCAAAACCAGAGACGAAATCCGAAACCGTCATAGAATCAGCGCCGCAAACGCAGCCTGAAGCACAAGCAAAGCCAGACGCCGATCCAGAAGTAAAGCTGGAAACGAAATCTGAAGCAGAGCCAGAAGCGGAGCCAGAACCCATCACCGAAATCGTGACAACATCTAAGACAGAAACGCCCAATGAACCCAGTGCGGATTTTAAGCGCGACGTGAATGCCTCGCTCAACGGCACCAGCGTTTCACACAACGGCGCAGTAAATTAGTTAGCGTGGAGAATTTGCAGAAGCCCGGGCTGTACGCGGAAAGTTAAATCGCTCGCGCGTACTGGCTCACCATCAAGCTCAAGACCTAGCGCGCCCAGTGGACTGCGAATCTGCACCTCTGCGGCGCGCGCTGAGCGTACCAGTGGATGGGTGAGATGCGTCCCCTGATAGACTTGATGAAACGCCGCCAAAATCCGCAAGCGTGACCCACCCTCTACCAAAACCACATCGAATAATCCGTCTTGCTGCTGCGCGTTCGGCGCGATCTTCATGCCATGACCGAAAGTCGTCCCGTTAGCGATGGCGACCGCGTAAGCGCGTCCCTCATACCACGGCTTGCCATCGAGCGTGATCTCCATCACCTGCGGATCGTGGCTGATTAACGCCTGCACTGTCGCCATCAAGAACGACCATGAGTGCCGAGTTTTCAAGCGCTCGATCCGCTCCACGACCGACCCACCAATACCCGCGCTGGCAATATTCAGGAAATATTCGTGACCCTTTTGGTGGGTGAGCTTGCCAATATCGGTCGCGCGCGGCTTGGCAGCGGCAATCCAACGGGCGGCGGCTTTCAAATCGTGATAAGGAACGCCCTGTCCGCGTGCCCAATCCTGCCCCGTCCCAATTGGCAGGTTACCGTAAATCATGGGCAGCGCATCGGGGCTGCGCGCGTTGAGTTCGGCAAGCGCGTTGATCAGTGCGTGATTCGTGCCATCGCCGCCAATTGAAACGATGCGGGTCACGCCAACTGCCTGCGCCTTGTCCAGTTGATGCGCTACATCTTCGGGATGCTCGGTGACGGCAATGATCAGCTCGCCAAGCTGCTCCCAAAGCAGCGGCTCAACCTCGCGCCACAACCGCCCCGCCCGTCCATTGCCCGCGTGGGGGTTCAAAATAATCAATGTTTGGGTCATAAGGGTTATTTTCCAATAGTGTTACTTTGAGAGCAGATCGTATAAGACATGAAAGCTGAACGGCTTGACGAGATAGTCATCCGCGCCAGCCGCCAGTGCTGCTTTACGCAAATCCTCGTTCCCACTCATGGCGATAAAGCGAACGTTCGTCCATGAGGCGTTCGAACGCACTTGACGGAGCAGTTCCAGACCATTCATGCGCGGCAGCGCGATATCACAGAGAATCATAGTGGGGTGATAGCCATCATTCAGCAGCCGTAGGGCTTGTTCACCGTCGTCCGCCACACTCACTTGATCGCCATTCAGTTCGACGGCTTCGCGCAGCACCTTCAGCAGTTCAGGATTATCTTCAATGATGAGCAGATGCGTCATTACCATTCCTATAAACGAACTTGTCCTGTGCCAACGACGACCCATTTGTAGGTCGTCAATTCCTCCAGCGCCATTGGTCCACGCGCGTGAAGTTTCTGTGTGCTGACGGCGATCTCCGCACCCAAGCCAAGCGCGCTGCCGTCATTAAAGCGTGTGCTGGCGTTGACAAACACCGCCGCCGAATCGACTTCTTCAACGAAGCGCTGCGCATGGGCATCGTCCCCGGTGATAATCGCGTCGGAGTGCTGCGTACTGTGACGGCGAATGTGTTCCATTGCCTCGTCTAACCCGTCAACGACCTTCAAGCCGAGGATTAGCGCCATCCACTCCGTGTCGAAATCATCCGCTTCGGCAGCTTGAACACCGAGCTGATCGCCAATGATCGCCATCGCGCGCGGTTCTGCGCGAAAAGTCACGCCCGCTGCACCTAACTGATCGACGACGCGCGGCAAGAGTTTCGCTGCGACCGACGGATGAACAAGCAGCGTATCGAGCGAGTTACAGACTGAAGGACGCTGCGTCTTAGCATTGAAGGTAATCGCCAGCGCATCATCGAGTTTCGCCGTCTCATCTACATAAACATGGCAAATCCCCAAGCCGCCGGTGATGACGGGGATGGTGCTGTTCTCGCGGCAGTGTTTATGGAGAGCGCTCCCGCCGCGCGGAATGATCATATCGATGTAGTCGTGCAGCTTGAGCATTTCATCAACGTAACGACGGTCAGTGCTGTCAATGTACTGGATCGCGTCCGCAGGAATCGCCCCGCTGAGTCCAGCATCCAGCAACGCCTGCCGGATCACGTCTACGAGCGCCAGATTGCTGCGCAAGATTTCCTTGCCGCCGCGCATAACAACCGCGTTCGCGGACTTGATCGCCAGCGCGATCACATCCACTGTAACATTAGGGCGCGCCTCGTAAATCACACCGAGTACGCCGAGCGGAGTCCGACGGCGACAGATGCGCAGCCCGTTGTCGAGCGTGCGCTCGTCAAAAGTCATGCCAACGTGATCAGGCAACGCGGCGACAGTACGCACGTCGTCAGCGATGCTCGGCAGCCGCTTTTGCAGGCTCATACGGTCAAGCAGCGCCTCGCTAAGTCCGTCATTCTGCCCCGCTTCGAGGTCGAGACAGTTGGCGGCGAGAATAGGCTCGGCGTTCGCTTCGATGGCATCAGCAATTGCCAGCAGCGCGGCGTTCTTCTGAGCGGTCGTCGCGCGCGCAAGCACATAGGAAGCCTCTTTAGCACGCCGCGCTAAATCACGTAAATCCATCAGGTTACCCCGTTACTTCAACAGCACCATGTTATTACGATGAATGACGGCGTCCCCGTAACTATACCCCAGAATCTCGTTGATGTGTGAGGAGTTAACACCGCATAGTTGGGTTACGGCATCGCTGTCGTAGCTGGTCAGCCCATGTGCGATTTCCCTACCATCCGGTGCGATCACCGAGAGCGTTTCGCCCCGGCTAAACTCGTCAACGACCTGTGTGATGCCAACGGGCAGCAAGCTCGCACCACCCGTAAGCAGTTTACGCGCCGCGCCTGCATCGACTTTAATCGTGCCGTGCGTCTTATCAAGCAGCAGCCAACGCTTGCGGCTCTCTAAGGGGGATGACTGCGCCTCGAAATGCGTGCCGATACCTTCGCCCTGCACAATTCGTGCCAGCACGTCAGGCACTTTGCCGCTGGCGATACGCGTCGGCACACCGCTCCGGCTTGCCAACTGCGCCGCCTGAATCTTCGTGACCATGCCGCCCGTGCCTAGTCCCGTCACCGATCCGCCCGCCAATGCCCACGTCGCCTCGTTAATATGATCGATCCGTTCGATGAGCTGCGCATCTTTGACTTGACGCGGATCAGCCGTGAACAGCCCCGGCTGATCAGTCAGCAGGATCAGCAAATCTGCCTCGATCAACGTAGCGACCAGCGCTGAGAGGTTGTCGTTGTCGCCAATGCGGATTTCGTGGGTGGCGATAGTGTCGTTCTCGTTAATGATGGGGACGATATGCTGGTCGATCAGCGTCAGCAGCGTATCGCGGGCATTCAAGAAGCGGGTGCGGTTGCCGAGGTCTTCGCGCGTCAGCAGCACCTGCCCAACGATGATCTGGAAAATGTCGAACAATTCGCCGTAGATTTGCATCAGGCGGCTCTGCCCGACAGCAGCAAGCATTTGCTTGGTCGGCACGCTGCGCCCGAAGTCGGGGAAATCGAGGCGCTCACGTCCAGCGGCGACCGCGCCTGACGAGACGAGCACCACCTCGTGCCCTGCTTGATGTAGGCTTGCCGCCTGCTGGACGATACCGAGCATGTGCTGGCGGCTGAGGTGGCGCGTGCCATCGGTCAGGACGCTCGTACCCACTTTAATGACGATGCGCTGGTTCATGGGCGACTCAAACTGCCATCGTGGTAAGAATCAATCTACCAACAATTATAGTTCGCCAAACCAAACGCCGTCTAGCCGCAGCGTGAGCCGAAAATTTAGAGAATGGGAAACGAGTAGTTATTCAGTCAATCGGCTCATCGTCGAGCGTCTCTTCCTCGTCGGTGACGTGACGGGGATCGAGCGTTTCGTTTTCGAGTTCGTCGTCTTCTTCGTAATCGTCACTCGCGCCGTTTTTGTCTTCTAGGTAGTGATCGACTGGATCGTCAGAGCCGCCTTGATCTTCGATGTCACCGATGTACATACCCTCGTCCTCGAACTCCGCTGCCTCGTCGAAGTCGTCCAAGTCGGGCGTCGGGTCGCGCCCGCTGGCGGTTTCTGAGACGCTGACATCCCCTTCGGCGATCTGTTCACGCTCTTCTTCGTCAAGCCAATCTTTGCGGTCTTCGCGGCGCGCACGTCGATCATCACGGTCGTCTTGTAGGTCTTCGGGGAACACCATCGCGTAATCTCCTCAGCGTCGTAATAATAAACTGAATATAACGGATTGAGATTGGTGTCAGATGAGTCTAAGCAGCGCCATGCGTCAATAGCATCGGCTGTTGCGTGGACTAGCGTTTGGACTGGCGCTGGCGGGCGCGCTCCGCTTTTTGCTGCTGTCGCATCGCATTGCGTTCGCGCTCCATTTGCGCCTCGCTGCTCGACCGTGCATCCTTCGGCGTGATGATAGCAGCAACCAACCCAAAGATGATCAACGCCAGCACCACAATAATCGCCGTGAAGATCGGGCGTGTCGTCGTTAGCGGCAGCCCACTCGTCCGTAAGCTGGGCACTGCCCCCATCAGCGCCTCAAGCGCACTCGGCGCGACCATCCACGCAATGACGCCGATCACGACGACGATTACTATTGCAATTATCGCGATAATCGTTGACCGCCCACGTTTGGCTTCCGACTCGACTTTTCTGCTCATGTCCCCTCCAATAGATAAAACGAGAGCGCACCCTGAAGTGCGCTCCACGTTGATAGCTGGTTGACTTAGATTATATGCCCGATCTAGTCGGCGGCGCTGTCCTCAGTGACGCTGCGGTCATTGAGCGGCTGAACCGGACGGGCGTTCAGTTCGAAAATGTCGGTGAAAGCGCTGATCTGTTCGACCGACAGTTCAATCGGCGTGGTCAGCACCAGCCACTTGACATTTTCGCTGCACGGCGGCGTCGTCAATGAGCCGCTGTAGGTGTCATAGCTATGATCCGTCGGCAGCAGTTCAGCGGCATCAACGGTTTCATAGTCGATACTGGTCGGCTCCATTTCTTCAGCGGGCAGGTTCGCCCACACCGAAGCAAATGCGTCGTTATCGGCTGCACCTTCTTTGATCAGCACGCCGACGACCGCCAGATTACCATCAGCATCGGCATGGACAAGGTGCATTTCCATCGGGTAGATCACGCCGGCAATCGTGTGTTCGCTGGGGTGATGGAAGTGGAACTGCTTGAGCATATACTCGGTGCCGTCCACAGTGATGCTGCTGCCTTCAGCGTAATCGACCTGAATAGTGTGCCCGTTGTTCTTGATGACAAGGTCGGTCGGCTCGTAGTTGAACGCGATGTCGGTCAGGCTCTCGCTGGTGGGCGCAACGATGTCGATGGGCGACTGATGCGTCCCCGTCGAGCAAGTCTCGTAATCCGCCATCAATTCGCCCCAGTGATCGGGACCTTCTTCGCCCTCATAAGTCCAATGTGGCGGGGCGTCATCCTGTGCGATCACGCTCCCAGCGACACCCATGCTCATGACACTCAGCAGGAGTAGTGCGGCGATAAGTTTTTTCGGGTGGGTGATCTTCATTCACGTGTCCTTATATGAATTAATTCGCTCAATTAATTTAACATAACAACAACTATTTAAGCAGTGAAGAAGTTATGAAATTTTCGTTAGGTCAGGCGCTGCGTTGATCATCTCGTAGTCGAACACGTCGCCGAAGTGCTGGACGAAACGCTGCGCGGCTTCGGCTTCGTCAACGGGCGCGCCGAGCAGCGCTGCAAGGCTGGTCACGCCTTTGTCGCGGATACCGCAGGGAATAATGCCGTCGAAGTAGCTCAGGTCAGTATTCAGGTTGAGCGCGAAGCCATGTTTAGTGATCGCGCGCACATTGATCTTGACGCCAATCGCCGCAATTTTGGCGTCACCGAGCGGCGTATCAACCCAAACACCCGTCAGCCCCTTGATCGGCTTGGCGGCGACCCCGTAATCCGCCAGCAGCGCAATAATCGCCTGTTCCAGCTTACGCACGTAGCCAACGAAATCAGGACGCAGATTGTCACGCTTAAGCTGAATAATCGGATAACCGACTAACTGTCCCGGTCCGTGATAGGTCACGTCACCGCCGCGATCTACGCGCAAGACTTCGATGCCGCGCCGTTCGAGTTCATCCGGCGGCAGCAGGATGTAGTCATCATGCCCCGACGAGCCAAGCGTGTAGGTATGGGGATGTTGGAGCAGCAGCAGCCGATCTACGCCCCCGTGCCCGCGTTCTTCCGCAAGCCGATTTTGCAGCGCCCACGCTTCGGCATAGGGAACGCGCCCAAGCCGCCAGACCTCACAGACCGGGCGCATCATCGCTTGTGGGTGGCGTGATCTGATGCTTATCGAAGAACGCCAGCATCTTCTGCCACGCGACCGAGCCGGGGCGGTTGGTCATATCGGGGATCAAGTTCTCATCAAGAAAATCGCGTCCAACGCCCTCAAGAACAGCGACCTCATGACCGAGGGGCGATCCAACAAGTTCACGACGCAGTCGCTCGATCAGAGCTGGCTCGACGTAAGGTTCTTGGCTGCCGTAAATAGCGAGGATTGGCGTTTTCGCGTCCTTGAATCTGCCGAAGTAGCGCTGCGGGAAGCCATAAAACGCAACCGCCGCTTCGAGATCGGTACGCTCAATCGCCGCCTCAAAAACGAGGCTGCCGCCCATGCCTAAGCCGACGGCGGCGGTATAACCGTTGGTGCGAACGTGATTTTCTAGCACACGCAGCGCGGTATCGACGCAGCCGTAACTGCGTGCGCCGCGCTCACGGACAAGCACCATTGCTTCTTCAGGGCTGTGCGCCACCGCGCCGTCAAACAGATCGGGGGCAATGACGTAGTAGCCCAACTGCGCGAACAGATGCGCCATCCAACGCTCCAAGCGCGTAATCCCCCACCAATCATGGATGATGGCGATTGCCGGGAACTTGCCGCCGAGGTCAGGATGCGACCAGTAAGCGGGAATTTGCACACCGTCGTCGGTCACAATCGACACGCGCCCGTTGACAATCGTGTACTCGACGTGCCGCGGATCGTAGACTGGCATGGTGCGCGCCTTTCGCTTGAGCGAACTTGTAAGTATCGGCGCTACTCCGCCGGGAGCGTGAGTACACAGGTTTCCTGCACGTAACCATCGTCCTCAGCATCTGCGCCCAGTGCCATGCTTACTTCTTCTTCAATTGCCAGCACCAGCGTGCGATAACCTTCACGATGCGCCCAATCGCGCACGGCGGAGATCAACTGCGCTGTGAGCGGCTTCGGCGTCCACAGGTAAACGTCGGCGCGGCGCGGGTCATAGAGATGCTCACGACAGAACATCAGCGCTTCTTGTCCGGCGGCAGAGAACTGCCGCCGCGCCGGCTGCCGCCGGCGAATTTCAGGCAGCGGTTGCCACTTGGGGGGCCAGAGCGGCT
>JBBSNT010000153.1:0-9740 GCA_038260485.1 Aggregatilineales bacterium
CATCACAGAACAGCGCGAGTAAACTCATATTGGGATACCTTTCGTGGTAGGGGTAACACGAAGCTTAACCGCTTCGTGTAAGGTATCCCACCCCTATCCGAAACTCAGGTTAGCTTATAGAACAAAAACCCTATATTTCTCAAGATGTTCGGGGTAAGCTTTGCTTGGCTTTCAAAAAGGTGATTCAAACTTTTTATCTCGTCCGTCAATTTTACGGGTCGCTGACTTTAAAATGACGCTGTTACCCTGTTCTTCTCCCCCCCCTCCATTGCATGGAGAGGGGGTCGGGGGTGAGGTTTTGTGAGCAACGCAAAAGCTTGAATCAGTTCGCAGTTAGTAGACGCCGTGCATTAATTGATTTTTACCGACAGCGCTTGGAAAGATTTGGATACAACATCAACATCGATCCTAACCTCGGTGGAGACGACATTGCAGTCAATAATTCCAAAAATTCTCAGGTATACAGCATGATTTTCGCAAGCAAAAACGAATTGGGAGATAAATTCTGGAAACAAGCGGCGAAAAGCGTTAAACCGCCACGCCTTCCGGGGTTTTGACATTACAATCTAACCCTTCTTGTAAGGTGTCTGGTAGTTCCTCTCGCCAAGGTTCCCAAATGAGATTCCCTTTGAAGAACACCTTCGTACCTTGCTCATCAAGGATTTCGAGAACGTGTTCAACCCATTCTGGACGAGGTTGGTACGCTTTATGACCATTGGTAGCAGCCCCAATCACCGCCCACTGCAAATCCGCATTCTTAAGCAATGGTGCTATGTCAAAGCTTAGTGGCTCAATACTAATCCACTTTACAGGAACATCGATCTTTCTAAGTACATCGAGCATCCTACGCAACATCCTTGACTGTAATTCTTGTGTCAAACGCTTTCCAAACATCAAGGAAGGCGGGGCGCTTACACCAACCCACACGTTATCGGGAATATCAAATCTCGCTAACCTTGGGGCATTTTTCGTAAGCAATTGAAACGTATGTTGGTTTGCTTGGCGACAAATCGCCAACACTTTCTTCACTTCCTCATCACTGACCCAAATACCCATTAGGTCACTCATGCTATCCAAGAAAATCCGTGAGGGTTTTGTGATCTTGAGGGGTTCTTCCAGTAATTCTGGACGCCAATAGTGATGCTCAAATCCTTGGGGGTAAGCAGCCTGTGCGACACGTTCTGCAACCGTCTCTGCATAACATTGGGCAATAGTCCCGTCGGGCATTTCCCAGCGACAACCATGTTGGCACCCCCCTACAGGATTCCAAGAATAGTCCGTCCATTCAATACCCCGCTTGCTTGGAGATTTATACTGCTTATTCATTATCGCACACTCCAAATAAGCTCATTATACTCGGACAACTGTTCTAGGCAAAATGGAGATTTAAGGATTGAACTTATCTGTCTAGCGCAGCGATTTTCTCGGCGGATCGACCATACTGTACTGATCGATCAAACCGTGCTGTTCGATCAGCTTGGCGTAGCGCTCCTCGAAATGCGCGCGGTAGTAGCGATGGTCTAGGTTCAAGCGCATGTCGAAGGCGTCTTCGTTGTTATTGTGATAGTACTTGGGCTTCGTGCCAATCGTTTTGAAGCCGTATTTCAGATACAGGCTCTGCGCGACCACATTGCTGACGCGCACCTCCAGCACCATGTACTCCGCTTGGAGCTGAAGCGCCCGCCCGATCATCCCCGCCAGCACGATCTCGCCCCACCCGCGCCCGCGATATTCAGGATGCGTCGCAATCGTGCTGACATGCGCCTCATCCATGATGTTCCACAAGCCGCCGTAGCCGACGATCCGCCGATCATCCGTGTGCGATCCGTTCAATCCCGGCACGAGCCGGCGCCAACCGGGGGCGATCTTCGCGTCCTCGTATTCGAGCACGACCATGAAGCTGTAGGTCGATTCGCCAATCTCGAATTGGTACGACCGCGCCGTCCACGCCGGGTCAAACGAATGCTGGTCAATCACCGCGACTTCTGGAATATCGCCGAGGCGCATGTAACGCAGCGTGAGGCTCATGCGGGGATGTCTTTGGTCTTGACGTAGATCGGCGCGACAGCGGAGGCTTCAAACGGCGACAGCACGTCGTCAGGCACAGCGCGCAAGCGTGTCCACGCCGTTTCCGCGAGAAAACTCGCCCGCCGCAGCCGGAGCACAGGCGCAGCCAGCGTAATCGGCAGCCCTTGATCGCGCTGCGCGGCTTCGATTACACTGTAGCCGTCGTCCCCGACTTCGCCGGAGATACACGCCGGACCATCAATACTGGCGATCAGCGTTTCCCAGTCCATGTTTTGCGGTTCGCCCCGCATCTTCCAGTTACCCTTGCGCCAATGATAGCGCACCGTCGTCACCCGTCCACGCCCCGCCCGCAGCACGAGGATCAACGCGCCGGGAGACGGCGGTTGTCCAGATGCCAGCACGTCGAGCGTCGAGACGCCGACCAACGGCAGGTTCTTCGCCGACGCGATTCCTTTCGCCAGCGCCACCCCGATCCGCAGCCCGGTGTAAGAGCCGGGACCAATCGACACCGCCAGCGCGGTCAGGTCGTCCGCCGTCAGTTCAGCGTGATCGAGCAGCGCGGCGACGGCGGGCGCAAGCTCGGCGCTGTGATGATTATGAGAAAACCACGTCTGTTCAGCCCGCACCTGCTGTCCATCGTGCAGGGCGATACTGATGTACTGCGTGGCGGTATCTATCGCAAGTAGAGTCATTATTTTTAGCGGTTGGCTGTAAACGATTAGCGTTGAGCTAACCGATCAGAATCCTACCCACATCCTTTTATGGTTCACAAACAGACGATTAAAAGCGAATCGCTTGGTTGATTATCTCTTCACGCCAAACGAGACGCCGCGAAACTGCTCCAGCAGCGTTTCGTAATGGCTGCCTATCGCCTCGAACACGAAGTTGCGCCGCGTCGCCTCGATGATCCGCAGTTCGATCCACAGACGTTCGTGCGGCAGCGCTGCATCGACGTGTTCCGGCCACTCGATGATCACCGCGCCGCGTCCACTCAGCACGTCGTCGATGCCGATGCTGTCGGCGTCTTCGGCGCGCTGTAAGCGGTAGCAGTCGAGGTGAAACAGGCGTTGATCGTCCCGCTCGCGCTCGTGTTCATGGACGAGATTGTAGGTCGGGCTGGTCAGCGGCGTCTTCGCCCCCCAACCGATCCCGATCCCGCTTGCGAACGCTGTCTTGCCCGCTCCTAAATCCCCCGACAGACAAATTAGGTCGCCCGCTTGCAGCAGCGACCCCAAACGTATCCCTAAACGGCGCGTTTGTTCGGCGCTGTGGCTGAAAATATCCAGTTCGCTGTCTCGCAGAATAGGCACGCTGCTGCTCCGATCCGATAGGCATCATTATAACCTACGGAGCGGCGGGCGGTAAACCGCAAGCTCGTCGTCGGGAGCGGACACGTTCCAAGCCCCTCTCCCCGTGCAAACCTGCGGTTTGCCTGCCCCTCTCCCACGCAAGCGGAGAGAGAGGCGAAAAGCCGATTTGTGGGTCACAAAGATGATCGGTTCAAAAACCAGCTCCTCAATGTTCCCCACTCCCCTCGTCGTCTAGGAATGACGCAAACGCCGCCAAACGTGACGCGCTTGGCGGAATAACCCTTCGCCATACGCGCCCATCGCGATCAGCCCTGCGACGAGAATCGCATAAGGCACAATACTTTCGCCGGGACGAGTGTAGATCAGAGGGGGCATTTCGTTGACCCACGCGATGTAGATCGTCAAGCCAATCGCCAGCGCCGCCCAGATCGTCGCCACCCACGCCGGAACACGGAGCGTCGAACGCAGGGCGAAGGCGATCCCAAAGCCGATTCCCCCCACGATGAAGGCGTCATAATCGTCTTGTTGCGGCACATAATAGAGAAAAAAGACGTAGAAGATCAACCACGTCAAAATCCCGAAGCCAAAACCGAAAGCAAAACTCCAGAGCAAGCGTAGCCACGCCGCCCAGAAATGCCGCAGCCGTTCCGGCACTTCAGCGGCGAAAATCACTGTGAAACCGACAGCAATCCCCAGCGTGAGACCGTTGCTCAGCATTTTCCCCAAACGCTCAGTGAAGTAAAGCGTCCCCGAAGCACTGGAACCAGCAGTAGCGAAGTAAGTATACAAGCCGATGGAGAGACTTCCGAACAGCACGGCAATACTGAAGCGCCGGTTCAGCCCGTCCGCGTTCCCGCTGATCAACAGCCACGTATTCGCCAGCCATGCCCGCAGACGCGCCACCCGTCCAACGCAGTCCGGCAGGGGCTTCGCCTCATCGATCACCCACGCCAGCGCCCGGATAGTACGCGGTTGTCCCCGCTGGTACGCCTCGGCGATCTGGCAAACCGCCGTCTCTGATCGAATTCGTCCGATCAGCCGCGCGGCTTTCTCCGCCACCTCACGGGTTTCTGCCGTCGCCATCTGCGCGATGACGGTGTCAAGCTGCACCGAAAAACCCGCTTCGCGCCAGACCGCGCTTGGCGTGCCTTCAGCCTGCCATTGAACGTCGAGCGCTTGCAGCATCGAAAGCTGTGAATCGGCATACTGCGGCGTGCGCGGCAGCGTATCCGGGCTGATGACAGGGGCTGCCACCTGCGAAACCTGCTCGATCTTCTGCTCCACCACCGCCTGATCTTCAACGGGCGCGGGCGTAATATCGCCGTAAGTGGGCTGCTTCAAGAAGCGGCTACGCAGCCGCTCCATTGCTTCTTCAAAGAAGTCGTGCGGCACGTTCAAGCCGTTGAAGTGCCTGAGTTCGCTCAGCTTGCCCGTCAGGTATTGATCCGTTCCGTTGAAGGTAAATCCGTTCACGAACAGCGACACGATATTACGCTGATTGTCGAGCGCGTACTCGATTTCGCGCCGCAGCCAGTCGTCCGGTTCGCTGCATCGTTCCACCGTACCGGGCGCGAGAATCAGCACGAAATGCGCCCGCGCGGCGATCTGGTTGAGGATGATTTTGTCGAAATGCCCGCTGTCGATGTTCTCGACGTCCATAAAGACGTCGTAGCCGTGTTCGCACAAATCCATAAACACGGCGCGCGCGATGAACGAGGCGACGCTTCGCCGGTAACTGATGAAGACGGTCTTATGTTCCTGAACGGTGTTTTGATCGCTCACAGGAGTGCCTCACCCAACGCGATAAGAATCATCTTAGTACCAAAGCGCATTCGTGAGCAAGCAGCTTGTCTGGCAGCGCGCAGCAGGTCACCCCTAGCGCCACACCGACTGCTGCGCTATAAAATAGGTCAATTATCATCCCGGCTTCGACCGACGCGGCACTTACCGAGCAACCAAAAGTAGGTCAGTTTAGAAAGTACAGCTAGATGATTGCCGACCTGTCCAACGCACTGATCGGTAACCGCTACCGCCCCAAAGCACAGCTAGGGCGCGGCGGCATGGGAGCGGTCTACCGCGCGGATGATCGCCTAACCGGGCTGGAAGTTGCGCTCAAGCGCGTGACTATCCCGACCGAACAACTCCAATTTGCATCGCTGCAATCGAACGCCAGCACTGCCTCGACCAGCACTGCCAGCCTACGCATGGCGCTGGCGCAAGAGTTCCATACGCTGGCGTCGCTGCGCCATCCCAATATCATCCACGTCTTTGACTACGGCTTCGACGCCGAACAACAGCCCTACCTTGCGATGGATTTGCTCCACAATCCGCGCACGATCATCGAAGCCGGGCGCGATCAACCTCAGCCCGTAAAAATTGACCTGCTGATCCAAATGCTGCAAGCGATAGCCTACCTACACCGTCGCGGCGTCGTCCACCGTGACCTTAAGCCGGATAACGTCGTCGTCATCCTCGAAAACGGCGCGCCGCGCGTCCGCGTGCTCGACTTCGGGCTGGCGCTCACGCCCGAATATCTCAATACTCAGTCGCGCGGGTTCGCCGGAACATTGGCGTACATGGCACCCGAAATTCTGCAAGGCGGCAGCGCCTCGATCGCCAGCGACCTCTACGCCGTCGGCGTGATGGCATTTGAACTGATGATCGGCAGACATCCCTTCCGCACCGCCAGCGTCACCGAGATGATCAACAACGTGCTCAAGCACGATCCTGATTTCACGCCGTTGGCAAGCACGCAACTCGCCATTGATCCGGCAGAAGCCGACGCCTACCGCGAGAACCTCACCCTCGATGTTCAGGAGCTGCCGAACAGCTTTCTGACCGAAATCATCGCCCGCCTACTCTCGAAGTACCCGGACGACCGTTATAGCGACGCCTACGACGTGATCGCCGACTTATGCGCCGCGACGGGCATCCCCATGCCCGAAGAAAGCGACGCCATCCGCGAGAGTTTCCTGCAAGCCGCGCGCTTCGTCGGGCGCAGTGCCGAACTCGCTCAACTGCGCAGCGCGCTCGACGATGCCCACGCAGGCAGGGGCAGTCTGTGGCTGGTCGGCGGTGAAAGCGGTGTCGGCAAGTCGCGCTTGCTCGAAGAACTGCGCACGCGCGCGCTGATCGCTGGCATGATCACGCTCAACGGTCAGGCGGTCACGTCGGGCGCGCTGCCCTATCAACTCTGGCGTAATCCTCTGCGCCGCCTGCTCCTCTCGACGCCCGTGACACCGCAGGAAGCCAGCATCCTCAGCACCATCCTGCCCGACATCGGCGCGCTGGTCGAAAATGTCCCAGCTTCCGATGGCGTCGATGCGCAGCAGCGCTTGATCCGCACCATCATTGACTTATTCCGCCGTCAAAACCAACCGCTCGTCCTGCTGCTTGAGGATTTACAGTGGGTCTCCGAAAGTCTCGAAGTCCTCAAGCGGCTCGCGCCCTTCGTCTATGATCTGCCGCTGCTGATCATCGGCAGCTACCGCGACGACGAACGCCCTAATCTGCCCGCAGACCTGCCTCAAGCGCGCGTGCTGGCGCTTCAGCGCCTCAGCAGCGATGAAATCGCCGAACTGACCCTCTCTATGCTTGGCGAAAGCGGGCAGCACAACGATGTAGTCGATTTCGTCCAGCGCGAAACCGAAGGCAACGCCTTTTTCCTCGTCGAAACGGTGCGTGCCCTTGCCGAAGAAGCAGGCAGCCTCACCGACATCGGGCGCGCGACCCTGCCGCCCCGTTTGCACGCCGGTGGCATCGCTCGCGTGATCTGGCGGCGGCTGAGCCGCGTGCCGCCCTCCGCGCAAATGCTGCTCAAGCTGGCGGCGGTCGTCGGGCGCGAACTCGACCTGCCCCTCATGCAACTCATTCTCGAAAGCCCCGCCAGTCAGGCGATCATCGACTATCCCGTGTCAGGTCTAGACAACTGGTTGACCATCTGCGCCAACCGTGCTGTCTTTGAAATGCAGGATGGAAGCTGGCGTTTCGCGCACGACAAGCTGCGCGAAGCATTACTCGACTCGCTCAGTGATCTCGAACGCGCGGCATTCCACTACCTCAGCGCCGAAGCCATCGAAGCCGCCTACCCCGACGACCTCGACCGCTTCGCCTCGGCGCTCGCCGGTCACTGGCGTGAAGCAGGCAACCAGCGGCAGGAGGGTTACTATACGCAAATCGCCGCGAGGCAGGCAAATCACAACAACGCCTACCGCGAAGCTGAGCGCCTGTTCCTGCGCGCGCTTGAAATCCGCGCCTATGCTGACAGCCCGAATCCACGCGCCGCCGAAGCGGAGCTTCAACACGATCTCGGACGAGCGCTCTACAACATGAGCGAGTACGGCGGGGCGCGTCAGCGTCAGAATCAAAGCCTTGAGCTTTTCCGTGAAATCGGTGACCGTCACGGCATCGCTGAAGCCATCAACGCACTGGGCGAAGTGGATATGCGTCAAGGGCTGACCGATCAAGCACAAGCGCAGTTAGAGCAAGCGCTGGCGATCCGCCGCGAACTGGGCATCCTGCGCGAAATCGGCTACAGCTACATGAATCTCGGCGTCGTCGAAACGCAGCGCGATCACTGGGAAGCCGCGCGCGACCTGTTCGCTCAGTGTCTCGACGTGATGGAGCAGGACGGCTCCCCGCGCGACCTCGCTCGCGCGCTCAACAACTACGCCAACACGCTCGACGTGCTCGGCAGCAAAGAACAGGCGCGTGAACTCCACCTCCGCGCGCTGGCGATCCGCGAGCAGGAACATGATCTACACGGCATCTGCTTCAGCTTGCTCAACTTGGGCTTGCTCGAATTTGACCTCAACCATTACGACAAATCGCGCGAATTACTGCTACAGGCGCAGCGCCTCGCCGAGCAAGTCGTGGATCGCATGGCGCTGGCGGCGATCACGGCAACACTCGGCGACGTCTCGATGAAATTAGACGACTATACAAACGCGCAGCAGTACTACGAGCGCGGCATCGAACTGCGCAAAGCCATTGGGGATCGCGGCGGCATTGCAACCTCAACCGCTCAACTTGGCGCAATCGCCCGCGAATTAGGCAAAAACGACGAGGCGTTGCAGCACTTTCAGACGGCGCTCGCGCTCAGCGTCAGCGGCGATCTACAGTCGCAAATCTGGGAAACGCTGCACGAGCTTGCCCTGTTTCTGATCAAGCTCGAAAAGCGCCGTTCAGCCCTCAAGCTGCTCGCCTTTATGCAGACGCATCGACCCAGCCCCAGCCCCATCGACACCGACTTGATGGGCGGCTTAGAAACGAGTTTGCCTGAACACGCCGTCGCCTCGGCAGTCGCCTTAGGTGAGGCGCTCACGCTTGATACCCTCAGCGCCAAAATCGCGGCGGGCGATCTCGAATTCTAGCGTCTCATGCGGCGTCTGCTCACAGCAGGCGCAAAAAAGGCGACCATTGCGGTCGCCTTATACTCCTGATACAGGTTGATTTGCCCACCTCACCCACGCCGGGTTGGACAAGAGTGAGTGTTTCGCGGCAATTTGCACCGAACAAATGTGCTTGATTAAGCTATCACTAAATGTCTCAGTAAACCCATCGTGTGACGCCTTATTGCTTAGAAAGAAAACTCGTCAACGTGTGCAGCACGCCGTCGATTCGGTCGGTATTCAGGCGGTAGCACTTCGAGACGTCGCGGCGGCGTTCAGTAATAAGCGCAGAGTTCGTCTTCGCGCGTCAGCAGTTTGGGGCAGTTGAGCGCAGACGCCGGGTTCAGCAGGTTACGCGGCAGTTGTGCCCCGAACAGGAGGTAGAGTGTGTAGCGTCATGATCGATCAGCAGAACGTAGGGACCAACATCTGGGACGATGATACCTATCGAGGGATAAATTTTGCGGCTTAACCATCGGCGCAAATCGTGGAGATGCTTCTGTCGGGGCACGGCGTACCATGCCCAATAGTTCCTGAACTTTCCCGTTCGCAAGCAGCGAGCTACCCTTGCAATACAGACCGATTGCAGTATACTATTTGCTACTTCGGGCAGTTAGCTCAATTGGCAGAGCATCCCCTTGACGTGGGGAAGGTTAGAGGTTCGAGTCCTCTACTGCCCACTATCGCGGAGTTCATCCGAACATACACCAGCAGAGGCAACAGCGCTGGTGTTTTTGTTTGTCTGGTCACACACGCTCAGGCGCATTCGTTCCGAAATATCGTGTAAGTAGGCGAACGGTGCGCGCAATTCCAACCGTACTTTTCTCCTCGGGTTAATAACAACCCGCTCGACCATCAGCCGCAGCAGCTCTTTCTGATCGCTGCGGGTAAGGCTATGAACTGATTCAAACTTTCTGTGCGAACAAATGACGTAGGTTAATGAGCGCAAAAGCGAGATGATGAGCACCGAGAAAGTTGGCATCTTTGCGATCATAGCGAATGAGTAAGGCTC
>JBBSNT010000154.1:0-9733 GCA_038260485.1 Aggregatilineales bacterium
AATTGAAGTTTGGTTATCTTAGCAGTCTCGCTCCCCTCCGTCAACCCCGCCTTTCGCTCAATTTCGACTTGTTTTAAAGTCATTTGCGATATTTGGGATATCTGGTGGAAGCTTATTTGTGACTGCCTTTTTAAGCTGCTGCCGCACTTGTTCCTGCGGCGGAGCAGAATAATACGCTATGCTTCCATCCCTGTAAAGGGGCAACTTGTGGATTTCTTCACGAATTACTAGAGTTCGCTGCGTCCTTGCAACGCGCGCATCAACGTAACCGTGTCGGCGTACTCGATATCGCCGCCAACCGGCAGCCCGCGCGCCAACCGCGTCAGCTTGACGCCCTTCGGCTTGAGGTCGCGCTCGATGTACATGGCGGTTGCATCGCCTTCAAGACCGGGATTCGTGGCGATGATTACTTCGAGGATGCTGCCTTGATTAACCCGTTCAACCAATTCGTGAATGCGAATGTCGTCAGGCCCCACGCCGTTGACGGGGGAGATTGCACCATGCAGGACGTGATAGATGCCGTTAAAGCTGCCTGTGCGTTCAATCGCCAGCACGTCGAGCGGTTCTTCGACCACGCAGATCGTCCGTTGATCGCGCGAACTATCTGCGCAAATCGGGCAGGGGTCATCTACCGTGATGTTGTAGCAGATCGAACATAACTGCGTCTGCGACTTGAGGTCGCGCAGCGCTTCGGACAAGCTCAGTGAGAGTTCGTCCGGTGCGCGCAGCAAATAGTAGGTGAGGCGTGAAGCCGTTTTCGGTCCCACGCCCGGCAAACGTGATAATGACTCAACCAGTCGGGTGACTGGTTCAGGCACGGCTTTACTCACAGAAGCCCACCTAGACCGGGAATATTGCCCAGCCCTCCCGTGATCGATTCCATGCGCTCGGCTGCCATTGTCTGGCTCTGCTCAATCGCATCGTTGACGGCGATCACTAGCAGGTCTTGCAGATCGGTCGCCCATTCTTCGTCGCTGGTGTCGATCATCTTCGGATCAACGGTGATCGACTGGACGCGCTGATGCCCTGTGATCACAATGGTGATCCCGTTGCGTGCGACCTCGACCGTTTCGGTTTCGAGCGCCTGCTGTGCAGCCGCCATGTCCTGCTGCATCTTTTGCAGCATCTTATTCATATTTCCCATATTCATGCCACTACCTCCGCCTCCGGGTAAACCCCCACCACCAGCACGTCGCTTGGACATTGATTCTACTCCTTAAGATCGTTCATTTTTGATTTTTACGAGTTAGGGATTTAGCTTTTAAGCGCTGCACGCTATCGCTCACAAGGAGATGGAAAGCGAGTTTACTAAAAACTAAAGCCGAACCCCTGAATCTTCTACGGATCCAGCCGCTTAATTTCCGCGCCGAATTCCATTCCGGTAGACAACAGTGAATCGCTGTTATCGATGTTGGCTTCGAGCGCTGCGCCTGCTTCCGCCGCTTTCATGTCGCTGCTCTTGACCTTGACGATTTGAACACTCAACTGCGTCTGGAAAATATCTTCCAACGCGCGCTCTATCACCTGACGCTTGTCAGGGTAGGGATGAATGCGATCAAAGTAGACCGCGTTGTCGGTACACAGATAGACGACATTCCCCTCGACGCGCTGCGCCTTGAAATAACGCATCACGTCCGGGCTGGTCTTGCTGTATTTGTACATTGCCCCTAAAACGCGATCCCACTTCTCATTAATCATGGCTGCCGGGACGCTTGGTTCAGCATCGCGCATCGGCTTGACCAGATCATCTTGTCCGGTCGTTTCAGGGATGGCGGTTTGCGCTGGGGCTGCCTGCTGCACGACCTGTACAACTTGCGGCTGCTGCAAACTCTCGATCAGCGCCAGTTCGAGCGAAAGCTGAGGCTGCCAGCCACCCTTATAACTGTTGATCGCTTCATTAAAGGCACGCAGCGCGCGCACGAGAGCGGAGCGCTCTATTTGCGCCGACTGTTCATTATAGAGGGCGCGTTCGTCCGGCGACGCCTCGATCATGTCGGCGCCTGCGGTCTGCGTGATCAACAACGCGCGCAGGTGATCGATCACCTGCTGTCCGAATTGGCGCGGATCAGTGCCGGAGTCGACCGCCGCGTTGATCACGCGCAGCCCTTGAGCAACGTCGTCTTCGATTAGGGCTTGCACCAGTTCTTTGACGGCAGCGCTGCTCGCTGTGCCCAGAATACGCTCGACCAACGACAGCGTAATTGGCTCGTCGGGGTCGGTCACGATCTGGTCAAGTAGGCTGATGCTGTCGCGCATACTGCCTGTGCCGTAACGTGCGATCATTTCCAGCGCGGGGCGGTCGGCGGTCAAGCCTTCGCCATCAACGATCCGCTCCAGCCGATCCGCTGCTTCGCGGACGGTGAAGCGCCGGAATTCGAACTGCAAGCACCTGCTCTTGATCGTCGAGGGCACTTTGTCGATTTCGGTGGTCGCTAGCACGAAAATAGCGTGATCCGGCGGTTCTTCCAACGTCTTGAGCAGCGCATCAAACGCGCTGCCGCTGAAGCGGTGAACTTCGTCGATAATGTAGACTTTGAACTGTCCCTCGCCCGGTGAAAAGGCGATCTTGTCGCGCAGGTCGCGCACGTCGTCAACGCCTGTATGCGTTGCTGCGTCGATCTCGATCAGGTCGAGGTAGCGTCCTTCGTTGACGGCAACGCAGGCAGCACATTCGTTGCAGGGGCGTTGATCAATGTCGGGATTCTGGCAGTTGATCGCCTTCGCCAACAGCCGCGCCGACGTCGTTTTCCCCGTTCCACGCGGACCACTGAACAGGTAAGCGTGACGAATTCGTCCTGATTTTAGGGAGTTGCGCAGCGTCCGCGTAATATGTTCTTGACCGACCACGTCCTCGAAAGACATCGGTCGCCACTTAAGATATAACGCTTGTTCAGGCAAATTATCCAACCTCCAAGATGAGTCTAGCACTCATATTCGACCCTAGCAATCCGAAGTGTGCTAGAATTACGAATAAGAGTTAGACAGACTGGAAAAGGCAGAACCTCATGGACGTCGGTCCAACGGAACTCCTGATAATTCTGGTAATCGTACTCCTCCTATTCGGAGTCGGTCGCGTGTCAAAAATCGGTGGAGAACTCGGCAGCGCTGTTGCTAACTTCCGTAAAGGGTTGGAAACGGGCGCAATGCAGGAAGAAACCGGAACTGAAGAACGGCAGAAAATCGAAAATCAAAGCTAACATTGAAAGGAATTATAATGAGCTTGGGACCTACAGAACTGATCATTATTCTCGTGATTGTGCTCCTACTATTCGGAGTCGGTCGCGTGTCACGGATCGGTGGAGAACTCGGTAGCGCTGTCGCCAACTTCCGCAAGGGGCTGGATGAAAACGGCAAGCCGAAGGAACAGAACGTCGAGATCGTCGAAGAAAAAGAACTCCCTCGCTAAACGGCTTGGGAGCGAAGGGGGCGGCAGGCGGTCATCGTCTCGCCCTCGTTTTTCCACCACAGGTGTGATGCGGTTTTACTACTGTGCCTGTGAAGCTGTTGCTATGTATAGCGAATAGCACGGTTCTGCTTTTGCCCTCGAATGGGCAGTGAGCAAGGTGACGAATGGGCGACTCGCAGTCGCCCGTTTTGCTGTCAGCGTACTTTGTTCAATTCAAGCTCAATGTCGAGCTGTCGTTTGTGTGTGACGCCTTTCGGCACTTTCAGGTTGTAACTTAAAACTTGACGATTATGCTGTGCCCCCTGTTCGCGCAGCCCTGATACCGTGACCAACCAGCGATCCTCGACCTGCTTGCGGGTCAATGCCGGATTGGTCGAACGTTGTGCATCGTTTAGCGCCCCGTGATACTCGCGGTCGGCACGTCGGACGGCGAGTGTTAGCTTCTCGCGTGCTCTGTCTAGCTCCTGCCCCTGCGCCATCCAGTCCGGCACGAGTTGATTGTCGCGCAGGAGTTTGTACGCCATTCGCTGCGCTGCCGGTACCATTGAATCATCCTCCAGCTTGAGCGGCTTGCCCGAACCGGGTAGGGCATCGAAATGCCCTTTATGCATTGCATCTCGGATAATTTCGTCAATTACAGACATCGTGCCTCACGGAACTCGATAAGTGGACTGCGCCCGTCCGTTGCTATCGCTCAGCGTGAGCGTCGCACCGGATGACCAGAGCGCGGTATCGCGCCCCCAGAATTTCGCGGTCGGCGTGTCACTGTCGGCGCGCGTATAGATCGTCAAGATGCTGCCCTGAAATAAGCGCTGCTGCGGGAAGGTGTAGGTGTTTCCTGCGCCGTCGCTGAGCATCCAGCCTGTTACATCGACAACCGCGCCGTTATTGCGCACGTCAACGCCTTCAGCGTTGATGTCGCCGGGGTTGAGCACGCGCACAATTTCGACCTGTGCGTTGGCGGCGGTCGGCGGCAGCGTTGCTGTGGGTGTGCGCGAAGGGGGCAGAGTCGCAGAGGGCAGCGGCGTATTCGTCGCAGGTGTTCCGGTGGGCGCGGGCGTATTCGTCAGCGTTTCGGTTGCGGAGTCCTCGACCGACGCGGCGATCAACGGCGTCAACGCTGATTTATCGCAGCCTTCGAGCGGCACGATCAGCACGTCGCCGATTTGCAAGAAGCTGGCTGATGCGTCGTCCAGCCCATTGACCGCCATCAAATCGTCGCCAGCGATGCTGTATTCCTCAGCGATGCCGAAGGGAGTATCACCTTCTTTGACTGTGTATAGGATGCAGTTTTCAGGGAGTGCCGTTGCCGTCAGTTGTAGAGCGCTGTCGGCACTGAGCGATTCGGCGTCGAAGGTCGGAATCGGCGCGCTCGTCCCGTCCAGCCCATCGAGTAAGCCCGTCGGCAGCGCGACAATGCCGGGCGTACCCGGTCGCGGTGTTGCCGTGATAATCCTGACCTGCTCGGTCATGTTGGGGTCAATCGTCGCCGTGATGAGCACCGGCACGGTGATCACGATCTGATTGGGCGATTGGCTTCCGGTTTGTGAATTGATCACTGACATCACGCCGAGCGCGACGACCAACGTCACAATCACGTTGATGATCACGAGAGTAAGAACCGATCCTCGCCGACCCATAAGCGCCTCGCCATTCGTTCAGCACCACCGTCATAGATTGTGGAGTTTAGCACAATACGGAATCATGGGCAAAGCAGGAATACATTGTTCAGCGATGCTATGCATGATGGATTACAATCTAGAATAGAGCCTTACGATATTAAGGGGTTTGCATGTTCGATGATGAGTTGCTCTTAGACTATATGCAGAACTTCTACGGCTACGGTAACTTTAGCGGTGATTTTTGGTTCGTCGGTATGGAAGAAGGCGGCATTGAGTCTGTTACAGAAATGCATTCACGGCTCCATGTGTGGCAACAGCGAGGACGAAAATCACTTGAGGATTTAATTGATTATCATCGCGCGATTGACAACACTATTGGAATAACGCGATTTTTGGACGGCGGCGAAATTCAAAAAACGTGGGGAAACCTAATTCGGATCGTTTTAAGCGCACAGGGAAATTCTGCGAATTCAACTGATGTCCATCAGTATCAAATTAATCAATTAGGACGCCAGAACGGAAATGATTGTTTAATTGAGCTTCTCCCATTGCCTAATCACTCGACACAACAATGGTTATACAAAAATTGCTCTAATCATGATTTTCTAGTAAACCGATCACGTTATAGTAAACATATCGCACCCTTACGGGCAAACTACATTCGCCAGAAAATACAGGAATATCAGCCGAAAGCAGTCATTTTTTATAGCAAAAATAAATGGTACGTCGAGTGGTGGCAACAAATTGCTGGAATGACCTTCACAAATAATTATCCGGCGATTGAAACTATTGGAAAAACGATGTTCATGATTATTCCCCATCCGTCGCAAGGCATTTCGCATGCTTACTTGTATGAAGCTGGACAGAAGATTGGCACGCATATCAGCAGTTCTCCGTAGGTCATCCATCGAGCATTCGTGCCAAATGTCCGCTAAATTAGGGGCATGAACATCCTTCACCGCTTCACTTCCCTACCTCGCTGGCAGAAACCCGCGCTGATCGCCGCCGTGACCGTGATTGCGCTCGGTGGTTTCGCTTACGGCTGGCTGTTCACAGACTTGCCGTCGATTGATCAACTGCACGCGGGCATGGCGCTGCCCTCGACCCGCATCTACGACCGCAACGGCACGCTCCTCTACGAAATCCTCGCCGATTCGCAAACCAGCGGACGCAACACCGCCATTCCGCTTGACACCATCCCGCTCGAATGCCAGCAAGCGGTCATCAGCACTGAGGACGCCAACTTCTACAGCCATCCCGGTGTGGACGTCGTCGGCATCGCCCGCGCCTTTCTGATCAACCTGAGCGGCGGCGAGGTGATCGCCGGTGGCAGCACGATCACGCAGCAGGTTGCGCGTAATCTGCTGCTCGACCCCGAACAGCGCGCCGAGCGTTCGCTGCGCCGCAAGCTGCGCGAAGCTGTGCTCGCCATCGAACTGCAAAATGCCTACAGCAAGGCGGACGTGCTCGCGCTTTACCTTAATCAATCCTATTTCGGCAATCTCGCTTATGGCGTCGAGGCGGCGGCGCAGGCATACTTTGGCAAATCCGCGCCTGATCTCTCGCTCGGTGAGTGCGCGCTGCTCGCCGGACTGCTGCAATCGCCCGTGACCTACGACCCGCTGACCAACCTCGACGCCGCCCGCGACCGTCAAGCCGAAGTCCTCGACCTGATGGCGCAGAACAGCTATATCACGGGCGCTCAAGCGGACGCTGCTAAGCACGACGAACTCCAGTTCGCCGCCAGTCCCTTTCCAATTGAAGCGCCGCATTTCGTCATGGCGGTCATCAAACAGCTAGAGCGCGACTATCCTAATCAGTTGTACAGCGACGGGCTGGACGTGATCACGACGGTTGATCTTGACTGGCAGCGACAGGCGCAGCGCATCGCGCAGCAGCAGTTGGATGCCGTCAACCATCCGCCTGATCCGTCGAAAGTTCCCGCTAATGCCAACGATGCCGCACTCGTCGCCCTCGATCCGTATACGGGGCAGGTGTTGACCATGCTCGGCAGTCCTGACTATTTCGACGAGGAGATCGACGGCGCGGTCAACGCGGCGCTGGCGCTGCGTCAGCCGGGGAGTGCGCTCAAACCGTTCACTTACTCGGCGGCGATGAACCTCGACCGTCCTGATCCGTTCACGGCAGCGACCATGATCCTCGACGTCGAGACGCCGTTTGTCACGCGCAAGCTGGAAAGCTATACACCCGCCAACTTCGGGCAGGTCGAACATGGCCCCGTGCTCGTCCGCGAGGCGCTAGCCTCGTCGTTCAATATTCCGGCGGTCGTTACGCTCGACCACATCGGCATCGAGCCGCTGGTCACGCTCGCCAGCAACGCAGGTCTGACCTCGCTGGCGACCAACACCAACGTCGATCTAGCCATCACGCTCGGCGGCGGCGAAGTCCGCCTGCTCGACATGGCACAGGCGTACAGCATCTTTCCCAACGGCGGCTACCGTGTCGATCCGACCTTCATCCTCAAAGTGACTGACCGCGCCTCCGGTGCCGATCAGGTGATCTATCAGTGGCAGCAAACGCCGCTTGGCACGACCGCCTCGACTGTGCATGTGCTCGATCAACGGATCGCCTACATCATCAGCGACATTCTTAGCGACAACTCGGCGCGCATTCGCTCGTTTGGGCTGAACAGTGCGCTCAACATCGGGCGACCGGCGGCGGCGAAAACCGGCACGACCACCGATTTCCGCGACAACTGGGTGATGGGCTACACGCCTAATCTGGTCGTCGGGGTCTGGGTTGGCAACGCCGACAACGCGCCGATGGTGGATGTGACGGGCGTGACCGGCGCCGCACCGATCTGGAATGCTTTCATGCGCGCGGTGTTGATGGGGCAGCCGGAACAGCATTTCAGCGAACCAACCGGCATCGTTACCCGCGAGATTTGCGCGCTCAGCGGCTTGCTGGCGACGCCGGAGTGTCCGCGCCGCCGCACCGAGCTGTTCATTGACGGGACGGAGCCGACCGAGTCGGACAATATCTACCAGACCTTCACCCTCGACAGCGTGACCGGGCTGCTTGCCGACAACAGCACGCCGCCCGAACGCCGCGTCGAGCGGGTGTATGCGGTGCTGCCGCAGGAAGCGCGCGACTGGGGCATTCGCAGCGGTCTGCCAATCCCGCCGAGCGGTGCGCAGGTGCGCGTGCCGGATCGAGACGAGGGTTTGCGCCTGCTCGAACCCGACCCCTATACGATCTTCAAGCTCTCGCCGCTGATTCCGCCGGAATCGCAGCGCCTGCGCTTGACCGTTGGTGCGCCGCCGGACACCGAGTCGGTGACCTATCTGCTCGACGGCGACGCGATTGGCACGGTCGATGCAGCGCCGTGGAATTTGTGGTGGTCGCTGCAAATCGGTGATCACGAACTGGTCGCCCAAGCCGCGCTCGCTGACGGATCGATGCAGACGAGCGCAACCATCCGCTTCAGCGTCACGTCCTATGCTGAGCCAGAAACGCATAACGCCGATTCGCCGTGAGCGGTTATACGTTGTCAACGAGAGCGTAGGGCGAGCGTCGCACAAGCGTCACGCTGCTTCGCGGAGTGGGGGTTATACTTTGAGCTGTTCGTGGTTCGGTCCCCCCACCTAAACCAGCGAACAAAGACTTCCCTAAAGACCAGGCGCCCCCACCCAAGGGGGCGTTTGGGTATTGCCTGTTTGAGTATTTCCTCACTTCGTGACGCCAAAATGCGTTAAATTAGGTAGGATAGAGCCACTGATCGACAGGAGCATCTATGACGACTCTTGAATCTTCGCTGCCCACTCCAACCGTAATCCAGCATGATCGTCCGCTTGGCGGCGTCCGCTTCGACCTGACCGTGACGCTGCTAGGGCTGTGGTTCATGGTTGGGCTGTTCGTAGATGGCTACGCTCACAATCACGGCGCGGTCGATAACACCTTCTTCACGCCTTATCACGCGCTGCTCTATTCGGGGATTTTGGCGGTCGGGCTGTTTCTCGGCATCACGCAGTATCGTAATATCGGCAAGGGTTATGTCTTCAGCCGTGCGCTGCCCTACGGCTATAATCTCTCACTGATCGGCGTAGCGCTGTTCTTCGTCGGCGGTGGCTTTGACCTGATCTGGCACTCGATTGCGGGCTTTGAAGCCAACCTCTCGACTCTGCTCAGCCCCGCGCACCTGCTCTTAGCGACGGCTGGCTTTCTGATCTTGACGGGATCGCTGCGGGCAGCGTGGCGGCGAAGTAGGGTTGCGCCGACGTGGTGCAATCTGCTGCCGGTCGTGATCGCGCTGCTGATGATTGTCTCGCTGCTGACCTTCTTCACCCAGTTCTCGAACGCCTTTGCTCATGCGGGCGGCTTCGTCCGGATGGGCGGGTCGCGCGGTTACATGGACGTGCTCGGCGTTGCAACGATTCTGCTTCCAGCGGCGCTCGTGGCGGGCGTGCTGATCTTCGGGCTGCGCCGCTGGAGGCTGCCCTTCGGCGCGGTCACGCTGATTTTGACGGTCAACGCCGCCGCGATGATGCTCGTCGAGTGGAATGAGATGCGCCCCTACGCTTTCGTGATCCTCGCGCCGCTGATCGCGGGCATCGTTGGTGATCTACTGCTGCGTCGCTTCAAGCCGTCGCGTGCGAATCCGCTGGCGCTGCGGGTTTTCGCTTTCGCCGTGCCATTTGTATTGTACGCGAGCTATTTCCTGCTGCTGATCGCGCGGGCGGGCATC
>JBBSNT010000155.1:0-9642 GCA_038260485.1 Aggregatilineales bacterium
CCGCCCCCCCCCCTCACTTGCCCCGCGCCGCGCCCCCCCATCTCCCCCCCCCCCCCGCGGTGGGGGGGGTGGGGGGGGGGGGGCGGGGGGCTTTCCCTTAATCCCTCATCCGTCCCCGCCGCATGATCACCTCGCCGTCTCCCTCTCCCCCCAGCATCACCGCGCTGATCGCCCACACCAGCGCATCGACGCGATCCGCGCCGCCGCCCTCGCACATCTGCCGCTCCAAATCCTCGAACACGCCGACGTGATGCACCTTCCTCTGCTCGTACAGCGCCGCGACCGGCTCGGCACGCGCCACCTTCCCCCGTGACGCCCGCACCGCCGTGAACGAGACGTTGGCATCGACCGTCCGCACCGTGTGCTCGACCAGATCGCCGCCGTTGTTCACCTCCGCCACAATCCGATCCGCGCTCCAGCGCCGATACGCCCCGACCGCCGTCCGCGCCCACCCGTCCGGCGACGCCTTCAGGCTGACATCCTCTAAAACGTAAGCCTCGTCGTCAAAGCCGACCCCCACGACCACAATCCCCGTCTCGTCGCTGGATCGCTTCGCCGTCACCGCCGGATCAATCCCCACGACGATCCGCCGCAGCGGTGGCGCAGACTCGACTCGCGCGGCGTCGATCAGCCCGCGCTTGAACAGCGATCCGGCGCCCTCGTCGATCACCTCGCCCAGAATTTCCTGCCGACCAAGCGCCGTCCCCTCATAGCGATCCACAATCCCGTCGAAGAAGCTCGCCGCGAGGTTGTCGCGGTTCTCGTAGGTGCTGCCGCGCACCACCGCAGCCGTCGAGTCTGCCAGCAGCCGCTTGATCAGCGGCGTAGGGCGCGGCGTCGTCGCAATCGCCGTGCGCGGGTTGTCTCCCAACCGCAAGCCGAGCAGCAGCATGTCGAAGGCTTGCGCATAATTCCACGCCGCCAGTTCGTCGCAGATCGCCCAATGATGCTGTGGACCGCGTAAGCGGTTCGGCTCGTCGGCGCTGAACAGCCGCGCCTTGCTGCCATTCGGGAAGGTCAGCAGCCGCTTGGCTGGCTCGAACTTGGGCATGAAATCCGGCGGCGCGCTGTTCAAAATCCCGCTTTCGCCCTCGACCAGCACCGCGCGAGCATCGTCCGCCGTCGCCGCCACCAGCGCCCCGCGTGATTTCGGCAGCGCCCGCGCTTGAGCCAAAGCCCACTGCACAATCGTCAGCGTCTTACCGAACCCCCGTCCCGCCAAAATCAGCCAGATGCGCCAGTCACCGGGCGGCGCAAGCTGCTTCGGGCGCGCCCAGAACGTCCAGTCGGTCAGTAGTTCCGCCGCTTCAACCTCCGTCAGAAGGCTCAGCATCGCCAATCGCTCGCTTACCGGCAGCGTAGCGATCCATAAGACGAGCAAGCTTTTCGTAGACATCACTCCGTTTGTCTGCTCCACTATCTCGTTGGATATTGTTCAGCACCAGCGCCAGCGCCCGTGTGATCTGCTGCAAATCCGCTTCGTTCAGTTTTTCCGGCATCACCGTGATCAACTGGTGCGCGAGTCGCTCCAATCGGTCGTCTAAATTGGTAGAGGTCTGCCGCGACCAGTAGAGTACCGTGTTATACGGAATACCCGTTTGCTCGGCTGTCAATGTCGCGTTGCCCTTATTCGCGGCTAACGCCATCAGTGCCTTTAGCTTTTCAACGTCGCTGTAATTTCTTCGCTTACTCATGGACCCCCTTGACGCCGCTGGCGCACGGCAAATTCGTCCCGCAAATTGCGCCGACGCAAACACTGCCTCTGTCCCGCTCGCTCATATGCTTGCGTAAAAGTGTTCCACACGGCTTGCTGCTCGGTTTCGCTGCGATACGGCGGGCAGTTCAGCCACAAATCAGGATGCTGCCACCACTTTGTCTCCGCGTCAGACTGTATCATTTGGCGTCTGTGAAGCGCTTTGCGCAGCCGTTCGCGCAGCCGGTCGCGGCGATCATCCACCACCATATTCACGATCTGATAGCCTGTCGCGCCTTCCGCCGGATCAATACCGTGTCGCGCACAGGCAGCGCGAAAGCGCTGCACAAAATCGTCATAATCAAATCGTTTCGTTGGCGTCATTCCTGTTTTCCCTGCGATAGCCATGCCTGAGCGCACAAGCAAGAACGCCCCTATAACTTAATAGTAGCACGGTTGTTCTGTTTAACAACGTCACATATGTCTCTTTTTTTGCCTCTGATGGCGCGCGGGGCAGTTCACTTGCATCGAGCAGAGCAATCAGAGACCATTTGAGAAGTATTTACTACTGCTTCCGCATTTTTGCTTTTGCCGGCTCCCCTGAATTCGGGGAGGGGTTGGGGGGTGGGGTCAGCATTTTCGTATTAAGGTTTGTTTCCCCCTCAGGTCCTAGTGTTCTCCCCTCTCCCCGCTTGCGTGGGAGAGGGGTCGGGGGAGAGGGGTGAGAGAAAAACGCCCATATACATACCTCATCTGCAAAAAGTGTCGTCCCGCCAGCTGAATTCGGGGAGAGGTTGGGGGTGGGGGCAGCATTTTCGTACTGACATCAGCTTATATCCCAAGCGCATATCCCAAATTGACCCGTATTATCCCGATATATTTAGACGGAATCGCAAAATAACCCAAATTTGGGATATATTACTTGGGATATTGGGATATATCGGGATAAATTGGGTAAGACATCTTCGCCGGAGCAAAATTGGCGCACCATCCGTTACCCCCGCATTGGACTGAACGTCCCCAACAAAAAACGCCCCGCCGATCCAGATTCGGCAGGGCGTTCTTAAGCGTCCCTTCAGTGGACGCTTCTTTCTGCTAGCCAGCGGTTTCAACCGCTGGCGGCAGCCTACTCGTAAGCTTCCCGCGCCTTTTCCAGCGCGACCAAACTGTCGTTCAGCCCGCCGGATCGATTGCGCGCGTTCCACAGCGCCTTCTGCTCGGCAATAATCACGTCGATCTCCACCAGCATATCTGCTTTGGTCACGTCGCTGTCGCCCATCTCGAACAGCGTGCGCCGCGCCCCGTGCTTCAGCATCCGCGCCGATTGCTGGAACTCGCGCTTGATCAGGTCGGCGTCCGGTCGCTCGATCTCCGCGCGGTCGAGCGGCTGCATCACGTCGTCGATATACGCCATCACGCCGTGCATTTCCTCGAACAGCATCGAATTGTTGTTCAGGATTTCCGCGCCGTTGTCACGAATACTCCGGTGCCACTTGTTCCGCATTTCGTCCAGCGGGATCATGTAAATCCAGTTCAGCAGGTTGCCGTTGTGCACGACGACGCCCGCCTCCTTATAAGCGTTGCCGAGGTCGAGCGCCAGCTTGCCCATCACGCCCGCCTTGTCGTTGAAGGTGAACCTATTCAGCGCCCCTTCGAGATCAATCTCGCCGTTGCCTTCGACGTACCAGCTTAGTGCCGCGCCATAGGCGAACCCGGCATAGCTCACCGGCATCTGCTGCCAGTGACCTCGGTCGCCCCAGTCCGTGTTCAAAATGCCGATTGCCCCGTACTTCAGCCCGATTTCGACCGCGTTACGGATGTTGCCCAACATGTTCTCGGTACGCCCGCTCAGCGACATCCATGTCGAGGTGCCGGGGCAGACGTAGAAGGGGATGCCCGACTCAGCGAACAGTTTCGACTTCTCCTCAAACGGATGATCCGCCTCGTAACCCCATTCCAGCGCGATCACGTCCTTCGGGATTTCCGGCACAAGCTCAGGGTACTGGTTGATGATGTCGCCCCAGAACTGCATCGTCCGTCCGTGCGCCTTGACCCGCTTGTACAGTTCCAGCACGAAATCGAGATAAACCCGTCCCTTGCCCTGTTCCTCGACCAGCGCCTTCGTCTTGCCCGTGCCCAAATCCCACGTCTCGTCCGCGCCGATGTTGAACATCGCGCTGGTGAAGTTCGGCAGCAGTTCGTCGTACATGCTGTCGATCAATTCCAGCGATCCCGGCTCGGTCGGTGTCAGCGTGAACGGAATTTCGTTCATCCACTCGATCACGCGCTCGTGCGTCTCCGCCAACTGACCATATTCCTCATGCTTCAGCCAGCGGTGCATGTGACCAAAGCTGTTCTGGTTCGGCACCAGTTCAATGAACCGCTCGCGGCAGAAGGCGTCCAGCGCCAGAATATCCTCCGACGTGAACGGCGTTGCCTCCGCCCACACCTTCGGGTGCTGGCGATATGCGAACGTGTGCTCGGTATACAATTGGAACTGATTGATCTTCAGCCCCGCCAGCCAATCGATCAATCCGTAGACCGTCTCCATCGTGGGCACTTTGTCCCGGCTGACGTCCAGCATCACGCCGCGCGCCGGGAAGTCGGGATAATCCTCGATCTCCAGCAGCGGCAGCGCCGTGCCGTGCGTCTGGATCAGTTGGATCAGCGTCGTCACGCCGTAAAACGCCCCCGGCGCATCGCTCCCCGCGATTCGCACGCCGCCCGGTGTGATGCTCAGGCGATAGCCCTCAGCTTGGTCATTCTCGTCGAACGTGATCGTCACCAGCGCCGATTCGTTCGCGCCAGCGACGATCTCGCATTGGAGATCAGTGTAAGTCGCCAGCGCGCTTTGCAGACGCTTCGCCGCGCCCACCAGATCAGCAGCCGGGTCAGCCTCAAGCGCGATCAACGTAGCCCTGAGGTCGAACGTGCCGCCGGTCAGTGTCACCCGGCGCGGTTGGGGGATCAAATTGAGCGGTGTAGCCATGAGCAGCAGACTCCCATTACAATTCCTGACAGGAAGGAAATAAAAAGACTATTCCCCAATACAATCCTAAAGTTCCGCGCACCACAGGCTCTATTTTTTGTCTCGAAAAATACGGCACGCAGCCCGCAGCCCTTTTTTCACTGTACTGGACACTTAGTTTGTGAGTTTAACAAACTTACTCTATAGTTCACTTGTAGGATTTACCAAATTGATTTGGCGATGTTAGAAAGTTAGGCTACGATTGTTGACAATGTAATCGTGATAATTACGATGGGGAAGGAGTTTTTAGAGTCTCTAATTATGAGCCGTTTTTCGCACTCCTTTTACTTCTAAAAATCAAAGAGGTCGAAAATGCAACCGAGAAAGCGCTTTATTTTCCTTTTCGTCATCCTCTCTATGCTCCTCACAATGGGCGTGGTCAGCGCTCAAGATGATGCGGGCGTTCCCTTTAAAGGAGCTTGGCCCTATCAAGTTCCGCCAACCGGTCACCTCAATATGTTCGCAACAGATCGCATGGATCTCGGTATTTATTACTACCTGAGATTCCCGCCCTTTGCCATTTACCACTGGTCATCCAGCGACTATGAAGGCGAACTCGCCCAATCCTTCGGCTTCGACGCCGACAATAACTACGTCCTCACCCTGAAGGATGGCGTCAAGTGGAGCGACGGCACGCCCGTCACCTCGACCGATGTCGTCGATACCTTCAACATTTACTACCTGCTCAATGACGCCGTCTGGCAGTCGATCTCGAAGGTCGAAGCAGTGGACGACCTGACGGTCAAATTCACCGTCACCGCCCCGTCGGCGGAAGTTGAGCGCCGTATTCTCACCCAGCACACCCAAGCCGCCAGCGTCTATGGTGACTTCGGAACCCGCGCGCAAGCGTTGGTCGATGCCGGTGCAGCAACGGGCGATGCTGATTTCGACGCTCTGCTCAAGGAGCTGACCGAATTCCGCCCCGAAACTGAAGTCGCCTCTGGTCCTTACGTGCTCGACTTCAGCAGCGTCACCGACTCCAACGCCATGCTCGTCAAGAACGACGGCGGCTTGAACGCCGATGTCGTCGCTTTCGACAGCGTGCAGGTCTGGAACGGCGAAACTGAAACCGTCACCCCGCTGGTCGCCAATGGCGACGTCTACTACGCCACGCACGGCTTCCCGCCGGCGACCGAAGCCTCGTTCATTGACCAAGGCATCGACATCATTCGTGGTCCCGGCTACACCGGTCCCGCCCTCTACTTCAACCTCTCTGTCGCACCGTTCGATAAGCCGGAAGTCCGTCAGGCAATCGCCTACGCCATCAACCGCGAACCCAACGGCTTTGTCAGCCTCGGCGAGTCCGGTGTTGCCGTCGAATACATGTCTGGCATAAGCGATGCGCTTGCCGATGCGTGGTTGTCGGGAGATGTTCTCGATAGCCTCAATACCTACGACTATGACACCGACATGGCGACCTCCTTGCTCGAAGGCATTGGCTACACCAAAGATGCCGACGGTCACTGGATGGACGACACCGGCAGCCCGCTCGCATTCGAACTGAAGTTCCCCGCTGAATTCGCGGACTGGTCGGCAGCAGCAGAAAACGCCACCGAGCAGTTGAACGACTTCGGCTTCCAGATTACCGGGTCGGCAATCCAGTTCCAACAGCAGCTTCAGGACGTCTACGACGGCAACTTCGAGATGGCAATTCGCGGTTGGGGTTCTGCCAGCCCGTCGCCGGGACAATCCTACCTCTACCCCTATTTCACCCTCAATGGTCAGGGCGAAGTCGCGGGTGAGCAGACAGGCGGCGGCATCCACCTCGACACCAACATGACCTACAGCGGCGGCGAAGTCAACGTCTATGACGCCGCAGTCGCAGCCGGTCAAGGACTTGACATCGACGCTCAGAAATCCCTCGTCGAGCAGTTGGCAGTTTCCTACAACGAAAATCTTCCTTTCGTGCAGTTGTGGGAACGTCACGGTAACAACCCGCTCAACCGCGAATACGTGGATGCCCCCGCCAGCGATGACGCGGACACCATCAACCCGTGGAGCGGTGTCGATGCCTTCATCCCCTACTGGATCATCACGGGTAAGATGACCCCCGCCGGGATGTAATGCGGCACTTCGGTGCTAGCGATAGATAAGGAATTAGCAAAATGTCGGGGCATGGTTCGCCGTGCCCCGACCTGCTAGCCTAGCGTTAGCCCCACCAACCGCGCCAACCCTTGAATGCTCGCCCCCTTTCTCATAACTTGTTCGTCTTTAGCGGATCAAGTGGGACGAGAGTTGGCACTCACCTCATTTGAAATCGTCGTTATGTGTGAGAATACAAGCCGATGGCAACTCAAGCTCAACCGATTACGACTGACCTCAACCCTACGCCTCCATCACCTTCCGGCATCCTTGTGTTCCTGCGTCGCATTTATCGAAATTATACGGTTCGTGTGGTCGTCCAATCGCTCGTCACGATTTGGGCAGTCATCACCTTCACCTTCTTTCTAATCCGTTTGATGCCCGGTAATCCGGTTGATGTCTACATTGATTTTTTGATGAACCAGCAGCAGCTCACCTACGAACAGGCGCGTTTACAGGCGGCGGGGCAGTTCGAGTTTGACCCCGACGCTAGTCCCGTTTCACAATACATCGATTACATGGGGCAGTTGCTTCACGGTGATCTCGGTCAGTCGATTGTCTCCAGCGGCACAAAAGTCATTGACCAGATCGCCCGCTTCTTGCCGTGGACGCTCTTTGCGGTCGGTTTAGGCTTGTTGATCAGCTTCGTGCTCGGCATATCGCTCGGCACGTTGATGGCGTACAACCGAAATAGTGTGCTCGATCACGGACTCTCGCTCTTTTCGTCGATCCTGAGCGCCGTCCCTAACTATATATGGGGCTTATTGATCTTGATCGTCTTTGGCGTCGAACTGAAATGGTTCTCCGTCGGCGAGATGCGCGGCACTTACGGTTCCGACGTGACACAGGGCTTCAATATTGAATTTATGCTCAGTGTCCTCAAACACGCTTTTCTCCCTGTGCTCATCTACGTCATGGGGACGATTGGCTCGTGGATGCTCAACATGCGCAACAGCACCGTCAGCACACTGGGCGAAGATTACATCAACGTGGCGAAAGCGCGCGGCTTGACCTCACGCCGTATCCTGATTTCGTATGTCGGGCGCAACGCCTCGCTGCCCATGTTCACCCTGCTGGCGATCAACATCGGCTTCATCCTCGGCGGCAGCGTCATCATCGAGGAACTGTTCGTCTACAAAGGCATCGGCAGCTTCCTCTTCTCATCAATTACCCAGCGCGACTACACGGCGATGCAGGGCGTTTTCCTGATCATCACCGTCTCGGTCGTCGTCTCGAACTTGCTGGCGGATTTGCTCTACAGCCGCCTTGATCCCCGTGTTCGGGTCGGCGGTGACAAATGACCGCTATCGCGCAGCAGCCCAACGCCAACCCGAATTCAGACAAAGTCATCTACGCGCAGCCCTCGTTTCTCGAAAGACTTACCGCGCCCTTTGTCGTTTTCCTGCGCGGTTTAAGTCGCAACCGCGCGGGCATGATCGGCTTCATCGGCTTGGTGATCTACGCGGTCTGGATTTTCATCGCACCGCTGTTCGTCCCCTTTGACCACGAAGTCCGGCTCGACCAGATCGCCGCGCCTGCTGGCTCGCGCGATCAACTGCTCGTGCGCGCCGCCGATGCCAGCACCTACACGACGCTGGCGAGCTTGGCGGGCAAAACTGTCGCCGTCGTCGCTGAAACCGGCAACGAGGAGACGATACAACCCTACGCCGACACCTTTACCCTCGACGAAACCCGCTGGCGCAGCGGGCGCGGCGTCGAGCAGGCGATCCAGAAGCTCCAATCCGGCGAAGTCGATGCGATGGTCATCTTCTCCGAACAGGTCAAGAAGTTCATCACCAATAACCCCGATTACACCGATCTGGTCGTCTCCAATCCCGAACTAGGACCCGCCCACTTGCTCGGCACGGATACACAGGGGCGTGACCTTTTCACCCACATCATCAACGGCGGCACGACGCTGATCTTAACGGCGGTGATCGCGGGCTTGTTCTCGACCGTGATCGCGGTCGTGCTCGGCTCGACGGCGGCGCTGATCGGTGGCGTGGTCGATAACGTCCTGACGGCGATAGCCAACTTCGTCTTGACGATTCCGGCGTTTCCGCTGCTCGTCGTCTTGGCGGCGCTCATCCATCTCGACAATTTCGTCTTTCTGGCGGCGTTGATCGCCTCACTCTCTTGGCCCGTCTTGATGCGCGCCATCCGTTCACAGGTGCTCAGCCTGCGCGAGCGCGATTACGTCGAAGCGGCGGTCGCCCTCGATCTCGGCTTGCGTCATATCATCCTGCGCGAAATCCTGCCCAACATGATGAGCTTCGTCGCCATCAACTTTATCTTTGCGGTGACGAGCGCCATGTATCAGCAGGTCGGCTTGATCTTCTTAGGCATGGCTCCCATCAACGACTATACGTGGGGCGTCATGCTCTACTTTGGGCGCACGCGCGGCACGCTCTTTAGCGCCGATAGCGCCAACATGGTCTTAGCGCCCGTCGTGGCGATTGCGCTGTTTCAGGTCAGCATGGTCTTGTTCGCCCGCGCGCTCGAAGAAATGTTCGACCCGCGCCTCCGCACCTCGAACTAGCGCCGCTGACGGCTTCAACCGCGAGTAAAGTGCCGCCCCTTGAGTGGGCGGCGGTGCTTGCGGAATAACAGATGAAATCCTGAGCGTGTCGCGTGCGTGAAACGTTTTTACTCAGCACGCATTGCTCAGCACTCAGTGCTAACTTTTGGAGTATCTATGCCCGACGACGTAATCCTACAAGTCAAAGACATCTCGGTCGTCTACCACAGCTCGCGCGGTAACGTGCAGGCGACCAGCGGCGTCTCCTTCAACCTGCACAAACGCGAAGCCCTCGCCCTGATCGGCGAAAGCGGCTGCGGC
>JBBSNT010000156.1:0-9595 GCA_038260485.1 Aggregatilineales bacterium
AATCGGAATCTCTGCTTGGCAAATGACAATCTGAGCGTTCATGATCGCATCTGCGCTCGCTTGAACATCGGCAGGTGTGAGTGTGTCGTTCGCTCCCGACGCGATGACGATACTGTTCTCGCCCGTGTTCGCATCGACCGTGATCAATGCTACGCCTGAAGCGACGGCTTCGTCGCGCAAAACATAGCGCGTATCGATCCCCTGCGCGCGATAATTTTCCAGCGTTTGGTCGCCAAACGTATCCCGTCCCAGCTTCGTGACGACGCTCACCTGAGCGCCCAAACGTGCCGCCATCACCGCCTGATTCGCACCCTTGCCACCGAACCCCATCTTGAAATTTTGCCCGCGCAGTGTTTCACCGGGCGTCGGCAGGCGCGGCACATTCACCAACAGGTCAATATTTGAACTGCCAACCACACAAACACTCAATTTTTCGCGCATAAGTTGCTAACCTTCCCTTTGCAGTAGCATAGACAGGTGTTAACTATTGCCGCCGTTGCCATTGCGCCGTCCGCGCCGCCGATAGATCGACCCGCGCGGCAGCGACCGATCCGAAACCCACGGCGCGTAAGGAGCCATCGTCATTGCCGCCAATGCCAGCAGCACGCGGTCGTAATTCACGCGCCAGCCACGAAAATCGCGCCACGCCGCTTCCCGATCCGCCTTCAGCGGCACGCCATTCTCCGCCAGTTGATCGTACAGTGCGTTGAATTCAAGCTGCGAGATGCTGATGAAATCGTCCGACTGTGGCAGCGGATCATAGTCAATATCAAAGAAGTCCGAGATGCGCCGCAGCGCCAAATACCCCGCGCGGATCATCAACTGCGCTTGCGGATTGTTCGGCACATCGACCGTCGATGCCAACAGTGCCGCCGAGTCGAGGATCGCGCCTGCCGCCGTAATCCACGACGCATTCGGCTGAGGCGACCGGAAAAAGACCAGTGCTGCCAGCGACGTATGGCTCTCCTCAACCTCAACGAACCACACTTCCCACGCTTCCCATAATTCCGTGAGCGCATCCAGCCCGCGAATCCGGTGCGCGCGGCTGAGCAATTCTAACGGCGTCGGCGGCGTTCCACCACGCACGTCGAGCATCGCAACCATCGACTCGCGTTTCGAAAACGCCGCGTACATCGTTGGCAGATAGGCGATCAACAGCGCCGCCAGCGTCAATCCAAAGACCGCTTCAGTAAACTCCAACAGCAGCGATACCACGCCTTCGGATTTCGTGAAGCCAAGCGTCAGCAGCGAAGAACCGCTCAAGCTGAACACGTCGTACAGTGGGCGCGGCTCAATCGCCCAGAAAATGAACATGTAGGCGATCAAAATCAGCGTCAGCCACGCCGCTGGCAAAAAGAGCAGCGCCAGTGGCGCATACATTGCCAGCGCTTGATCCCGTTCCTCATAAGTGTTCACGCGCCGCAGCTTCAGCCGAAACAGAATTAAGACGGCGCGAAACACGCCAATCGTCAAGCGCTCTCTGGAACTCCGGGGCATCACGAACGTCCGCACCGCCGACAGAAAGGTGTTAACGACGATCCAGACGCCGATTGCGAACGCGGCGAAACGCAGCACCATGACAAGCGTGGGGCTCAGGACAGTAACTCCTGCAGCGCCGTCAACAGACGCTGACCATCTTCACGACGGTTATAACCTTGCAGCGAAACGCGCACGTATTGACGGTCACCCCACGTTAAAACAGGCACTTCGATGCCGTAATCGTCGTACAAGCGCGTCTTGATCTCGGCTGGATCGCACGGGGGCAGCGCTGCCGCGAACATCTGGCTGAACCACGACTCCGGCGCAATCGATTCGCAGCCCGTCAGCGCCGCGATCTGCTCGCGCAGTTCGACGCCGAGATCGTGGCAGCGCGCCCGCACGCTTGCCCAATCGTGCGCCGCCAGAAAGTCGATTCCAGCGGGCACGCTCAGGTATGCCGCTGGATCGCGCGTCCCCTGCCGTTGGTTACGGGTGATAAAAGTGGCATCCGCGCCCCATCCCCAACTGATAATCACCGACTCGGTCTGCGCTTGAAGCTCCGGTCGCACGTACAAAAATGCCGACCCTTTCGGCGTACACATCCACTTGTGACAATTCCCGGTGTAGAAATCTGCACCAATTTGCGCTAGGTCAAGCGGAATTTGCCCCGGCGCGTGCGCCCCGTCGATCACCGTGATAATTCCGGCGGCACGCGCGCGGGCACAAATCGCCTCAACCGGAAAAATCAGCGCCGTCGGTGACGTGATGTGGCTTAGGTAAATCACGCGTGTCCGTGCCGTCACCCCCTGCCACAGCGCCTCGATGAACGCTTCCGGCGTCGTATACGGCAAAGGAATCGCCTGCGTGACGATCCGCGCGCCTGTCCGTTCGCAGGCGTGCTGCCACGTATACAGACACGCCCCATACTCGTGTTCGGTCGTCAAGATTTCGTCGCCCGCTTCCAGTTTCAGCGAACGCGCAGCGACATTGACGCCAGAGGTCGCGTTGTTCACGAAAACCAGATCACTCTTGGGGCAGTTCAAGTACGCCGCCAACGGTGCGCGCGCCTCATCGAGCAAGCTATCGACCCGCCGCCCCAGAAACTCGACTGGTTGGCGTTCAAGCTCGCGCTGCCAACGCTGATAAACCTCGAAAACAGGCTGCGGGCACGCCCCGAACGAGCCGTGATTCAGGAACGTGACCGATGGGTCAATCAGAAAAAGTGAGCGTAGGTCGTCTATGATTGCACTCCTTCGAAGCGTGACAGGCTGAACAGGCTGATGTCGTGCTGCGTTTCGCCCGTCAGCGCAAAGTCGCTCAGGATGCTGCCCAACAGCGTACTGAACTTGAAGGCGTGACCGGAGCAGCACGACGCGATCACGATCTGCGGATGAGTCGGGTGTTTGTCGATGATGAAATGCTGGTCGGGCGACATAGTATACAGACACACCCGCGTCAGCGCGAGTTCGCCCGCCGCCTGTGGCAAATAGCGCTCCGCGAACTGGTGCATCAGGTCAACCACGCCTTGATCGGGCGTCCGCTCTGAGCTGTTTGGGTCAATCGGCGGCCCGTCGTGCAGCGCGATTTTCACGCCTGATCCATCGACCGACGGCAAACCATACACGCCGATTCCGGTTGTGCTGTCGTTGTGGGCGATAAACACTGGAAACACATCCGTCGTGAACTGCGCCGGTTCGAGCGGCTGGAAGTAGACTTCCTGCGGCGCAATCGATTGCAGCGGCAGATGGACACCGAGCGCTGCCACCATCGCCTTGACCCACGCGCCAGAAGCGATCACCAGTTTCGCGCCCTGATACGTTTCGCCGCCCGCCGTGACTTCGACACCCTCGTTCGTCGGCGTGATCGCCGTCACGGGGCTGGTATCGCGCACATCCGCGCCGTACTGCCGCGCCATCCTTACGTGCGCCGCCACCGATTTCGACGCCCGCAAAACACCAGCATCCGCCTGATACAGCACTTCCATATCGTCGTCAAACTGGAACTGTGGAAAGCGACCGCGCGCCTCTGTACCGCTCATAACCTCATGCTCAATGCCTGTTTCGACCAGCGCGTCGATCACCTCATGCAGCGACGCCTCACCTGCTGGTGCAAAGTCGATTCCGCCCGTCTTGGTGTAAATCGTTTCACCGCTGTCCTGCTCGAAGGCGTGCCACGCGGGGTACGCCGCCCGCATCAAGTCGACATAAGCGGGCAAATTGTAGGCGTAGCGGATGATGCGCGAATAGCCATATGAGCTGCCGCGTTGATGGTTGATTTCGAACTGTTCCAGCAGCAGCACGCGCCGCCCTGCTTTCGCGGCGTGGTAAGCCGTCGCGCTGCCCACTGCCCCCGCCCCAATCACAATCAAGTCGTACATACCAATCCTTACGAAGCTTTTACCCGACCAAGTATAATAGGGCTAGATTGTAACGTAACCCCGACGAATATTCAGGAGCGTAACCCAATGGTGGCATCATCGCTCGCAGAAAACGCCCGCCAGCTCGAAGATCAAATTATCGCGTGGCGGCGCGACTTTCATATGCACCCCGAACTCGGCTTTCAGGAATATCGCACAGCGCGCGTCGTGGCAGAAGCCCTCAATGATATGGGCTTAGAAGTGATGACGGGCGTCGGCAAGACCGGCGTCGTCGCTTCGCTCGGTGAAGGCAGCCCTGTGATCGGCATTCGCGCCGACATGGACGCCCTGCCAATCCTCGAAGCCAATCAGGTCAGCTACGCCTCGCAAGAAGCGGGTAAAATGCACGCTTGCGGGCATGACTCGCACACGGCAATTCTGCTCGGCGTCGCCAAAATGCTCACCCAAATGCCCGACCGCCCCTCTGGAGAAATCCGCTTCTTCTTCCAGCCCTGCGAGGAAACCGAAGATGAAGAAGGCAAGAGCGGCGCGACCCGCATGATCGAAGACGGCGCGCTCGACGGCGTTGACCACGTCATCGCCCTGCACGTCGCCAGCGACGCCCCTGCCGGACAGGTCATCATCAACGGTGGCTTCATCACGGCAGCGGTCGATAACTTCTCCGCTACTATCATCGGCAAAGGCGCGCACGCCGCCCACCCAGATCGCGGCATCGACCCGATTTTCATCACCGCGCAGGTAATTAACGCCCTCAACGGCATTCGCGCCCGCAAGCTCGATCCTGTCCACGCGGCGGTGCTGACGATTGGCACGGTTCACGGCGGCACGACCGAAAACGTCATCCCTGACGAAGTGACCATCACCGGCACGCTGCGCAGCTTCGACGACCCCACCCGCGAACAATTGTGGGCAGAAGTCGAAAGCGCGCTCGGCGTCGCCAAAGCACTCGGTGGTGACTTCAAGCTCCGCATTCAGAAAGGCTGTCCGGCAGTCTACAACGATCCGGCAGTCGCGGAACTCATCCGCGAAACTGCCATCGACCTGTTCGGCGCGGATCAAGTCGTGGTGGACGAGCCGGGCATGGGCGGCGAAGACTTCAGCTACATGACGCGCAAAGCAGCGGGCGCGATGTTCCGCTTAGGCGCTAAATTCGATGACAAACGACGCCCGCATCATAACCCGCACTTCGACCTGAACGAAGGTTCGTTCAAAGTCGGCGCAGCACTGCTCGCTGAAACCGCCGTCCGCCTGCTCCAACAGGGCGCGGAATAACATTTCGTAGAGGCGAACCCATGGGTTCATCCTTTTTTGTTTTAGGAGAAACTACTTATGACCGACAAAACCCAGTGGATCAGCGACGAGCTTGCCGCCCTCAAAGAACAGGGCTTGTTCAACAACATCCGCACCATCGACAGTCCGATGGGTGGGAGCATCGTCGTGGACGGCAAATCCGTCCTCAATTTCTGTGCGAATAACTATCTCGGCTTAGCGAATGACCCACGCCTGCGCGACGCCGCCAAGCGTGCCATCGACCAATACGGCATTGGACCGGGCGCAGTCCGCACGATCGCCGGAACGATGAGCATCCACGTTAAGCTGGAACAGCGGTTGGCGGAATTCAAGCACGCCGAAGCCGTCATCACGTTGCAGAGTGGCTTTTCCGCCAACCTCGCTGCCATTCCGGCGCTGGTCGGCAAAGGCGACGTGATCTTCTCAGACGCGCTCAACCACGCCAGCATCATCGACGGCTGCCGTCTCAGCCGCGCGCAAATCATCGGCTACGCCCACAACGACATAGACGACCTGCGTAGCAAAATCGCAGCCACGACCGACTACAACCACCGCCTGATCGTCAGCGACGGTGTTTTCAGCATGGACGGCGACATTGCGCGGCTGCCCAAACTGGTCGAAATTGCCGAACAACACAATATTCTGCTCATGGTTGATGATGCGCACGGTGAAGGCGTGCTCGGCAAGGGCGGACGCGGCATCGTCGATCACTTTGACCTGCACGGGCGTGTTGATGTCGAAGTCGGCACGATGAGCAAAGCCTTCGGTGTCGTCGGCGGTATCGTCGCGGGCAAGCAGGTGATCGTGGATTGGCTGCGTCAGCGCGGGCGTCCCTTCCTGTTTTCCAGCGCCATGACCGTCCCTGATGCCGCCGCCTGTCTCGAAGCGGTGGACATCCTCGAAGGTTCAGATGAACTCGTGCGCCGCCTGTGGGATAACGCCGCGCTCATGAAGCGCGAGATGCAGGCGCTCGGCTTCGACATCGGGCACAGCGAAACCCCGATCATTCCGGTCATGCTTGGCGAAGCCGCGCTTGCGCAGGACTTCAGCCGTAAGTTGTTCGAAAATGGAGTCTTCGCGATGGCAATTGGCTATCCGACCGTCGCCCAAGGCGCGGCACGCATCCGCGTCATGAACACCGCCGCCCATTCGCAGGATGATCTGGAACAGGCGCTTGCCGCCTTCGAAACCGTTGGCAAAACCTTAGGCGTAATTCAATAATGGCGATTCGTCGTAAAGTTGTTTTAATCACTGGGGCAAATGGTGAAGTCGGTCACGGCTTGATCGAGCAGTTGAGCGCGACGGGCGAGCACGACATCCTCGCGTTGGACGTTGCCGAACTTGATCCCGTGCTGCGTCCGCGCGTCAAAGCCGCCATCATCGGCGACATCCTCGACAAAGATATGATTCAGCGCATCGCCAGCACCTACGAGATCAACACCATCTTTCATCTCGCCGCGCTGCTTTCGACCCGCGCCGAGTTCACACCCGAAGCCGCCCACCGCGTCAACGTCGAAGGCACCCTCAACCTACTCCAACTGGCGACCGAACAGTCGCGTTCGCAGGGCAGCCGCGTCAAATTCATGTTTCCGAGTTCGATTGCGGTCTACGGCATACCGGATGCGGCGACCAAAGCGGACGCCGCCCCCGCCCGCGAGGATCAGTTCAATCAGCCAACGACCATGTACGGTTGCAACAAGCTCTACTGCGAGCAGTTGGGGCGCTACTACGCCGAGCACTACCGCCAGCTTGCCGCCACGCCCGAACCCTACCTGATCGACTTTCGGGCGCTGCGCTTCCCCGGCTTGATCAGCGCGGTGACGCTGCCCAGCGGCGGCACCAGCGACTACGCGCCGGAGATGATCCACGCCGCCGCCCAGAGCGAACCCTATCACTGTTTCGTCCGCCCCGAAACGCGCATCCCTTTCATGGCAATGACCGACGCCATCAAGGCGCTGCTCGACCTCGCCCAAGCGCCCGCCAAGGCACTGACCCGCCACGTCTACAACGTCGCCAGCTTCAACCCCTCAGCCCGTGAAGTCGCGGCAATTGTTAAAGGGGCGTTTTCAGCCGCCGAGATCGACTTTGTCATCGACGAACGCCGTCAAGCGATTGTCGATACGTGGCCCGCACAGGTTGACGACAGCGCCGCCCGTCACGATTGGGGCTGGCAGCCCGCCTACGACCTCAACTCTGCCTTTAGCGATTATCTGATCCCGATGATTCGGCAGCGTTATACGTGAGTTCTATCATCTGTAGGGGCGTTATATATAACGCCCCTATACACCGATTTTCTGCGATCTACTTGCTCTCGTCCAACCCCAGCCGATCCAGCACGAACTCGATCACCATCGCCGCGAGTCCCATCACAATCCCGCCGATGAACGCCGTCCCGAAGCCATCGACGGTGAAGTTCTCCGCGCCCACTAGCGACGACGTCAGCAGCAGCATCAAACCGTTGATCACGAGGATGAACAAGCCGAGGCTCAAAATCACCATCGGACACGTCAAAATAGCGATAATCGGCTTGACAAACGCATTCACGATGCCGAACACGAACGCGATCAGCAGCAGCGTTCCCGTCCCGCCGTTGATCTGAATCCCCGGCAGCAGCGATGCCGTAATCGACAGCGCGATCATGTTGATCACCAGCCGGATGATAAAGTTGCGAATGAACATGAAGTCATCTCCTTAGACTATGCCGACGCCAACTGCCCGCAGCACCAATGCCAGCGCCCACCCCACGACCAGCCATAAGCCGAACTGCCCGTGCAGCCGCGCCGTCCGTCCCATCGCGCCATGCAGCGGCGGAACGTCCTCGGTGCTATTGATGATACCGATCAAGCGATACGCTTCCGGCAGCGTGATCGCCACCAGCAGCGTCGTAATCGGCAGCACACCCAGCACAATCAGCACCGCGACGGCGACGTAAGCGCCCGCAACCAGAATCGCATACTCTATACGAGCGCCACGCCGTCCAAGTCGCACCGCCAGCGTCTTCTTATTCACGGCGGCATCGGCAGGCAGGTCACGCACATTATTGGCGTGCATAATCGCCGCGACCATGAACCCCAGCGGAATCGCCGCGATCATCGGCGTCGGGCTAAATTCGCGCGCCATCACGTAATATGCGCCCAGCACCATCAGCGGTCCCATAAAGATGAACACCGCGATCTCTCCCAAGCCGTTGTACGCCAGCGGAAACGGCCCTGCCGTGTAGGTGATCACGACCAGCACCCCGCCTAGCCCTATCCACAGCAGCAGCGTGCCGCTTTGCGTCAGCAGAAACAGCCCAATCAGGATGCCGATTCCGACGCTGACGACCGCGCCGATCAGCACGTCGCGCGGCGTCAGCACTGCGTTCTTGATAATCATGCCCTGTCCCGCCGTCTTATGCTCGTCCGCGCCGCGCTTGAAGTCGAAATACTCGTTGATCAGGTTCGCGGCGACCTGCAAAAACAGCGCGCCGACCAGCGACAGCACAAATCGCACAAAGTCGAACACGCCGTCTTGCAGCGCGATCACCGCCGCCAAGCCGAGCGGCGCATAGGTCGCCGTCAATGTACGCGGTCGCGCCGCGCGATACCATGCCGAAAGTTTGCTTGAAGGAGTTACAGCCATGAAGGAGTCGCTTTCAACCACACCGTAAGCGACCAGCGCCCGGTGATCCAGTGAAAGCGTAATTCTACCGCAGGTCGGCGCTTACTCGGAAAGCAGCGCAGCGTCGAGTGTTTTCGCCATGTAGATCAGTGGGATACGCACACCGTCCAGCGTCTGTGTCTCGGCACGCTCGGTGACTGTGTAGCCCCGCGCCGTGTAGAGCGGCTCACCCGAAAGCGTCGCCGCCAGTTCCATCCGCCGAAAGCCAGCTTGAAACGCCGCCGCCTCGCACATCTGAATGATCCGCCGACCAATTCCTTGCCGCGCCCAGTTAGGATGCACAAAAAACGCTCGAATTCGCGCCGCATCGGTCGTCGGATCAAGCAGGTCATCTTCAGCAGCTTTCATCTGGTCACCGCCGAACAGCGTCTTACGCTTGCTCCAACCACCGCAGCCCGCGTATTGATCGCCTTCAAGCGCGGCGTAGTACGTCCCGTCAGCGACCAGTTGAGTATCCACCCCGAAGATGTGCATCAGCGCGCTCTCAATCTGCTCCGGTGTGTAGTAGCTTGCGCTCAAGCCACGCACCGACTCCGGAATTAATCGCTGCAACGCAGGAATATCGCCTTCCATCGCCACCCGAATCATGATCGACATGGGAATACACCTCAACAAAGCAAACGGGCGCATGATTGCTGCGCCCGTATCGAATCATTCGCTGCTAAAAGCTAATTGCTACTTCACATCCTGCCACGCGGTATGGACTTCCGTCTCGCCGCCGACCATCGCCCGATACAGCGCATCCTGATCAACCGGCAGATTGAAAACGCGCACGCCCACCGCGTTGTA
>JBBSNT010000157.1:0-9590 GCA_038260485.1 Aggregatilineales bacterium
CGGTCAGTTTGTAATCCAGTCGTTTGCTCATGCCCAATCATTCTATCCTGTTGTTGGACGTCTTTCGAACTCTGGCTTAGCTCACCTGAAAACAGATCATACTGAAGTAATAGATTTTCTTTTGACACGGGTTTTCATCGTAACACTGAGATACCTCACATCCGCAGAAACAAAAATTGATCATTCTCTTAAACTGTTGAATAACTGCGAAGTGAATACTTGGGCAGATAACCTGCCCAAGCATTATCATTTCTGCTTATAACGCACAATTTGATAAACACGCTGTGGAGAAATACCGTAGGCACGAGCGAGTTCCGATAAACCTTCGCCATCTGCGTGGCGTTTGCGTATCAATTCATCACGCGATTTGGTATTTAAACGAAAATCGCTGTACAAGAGGGCAATAATGCCATGTACAGCGTTTCTTAAAGCAGAGGGTACAAATGTAGTCCCAACGGGAATCGAACCCGTGTTTTGGCCTTGAAAGGGCCACGTCCTAGACCGCTAGACGATGGGACCTTACACGTACAGGGAAATTTTATCAGCCAAGCGAGCGAACGTCAAGACTGGGAACGGCTCGGCAGCATCAATCGTCCAAGCCGCCGTCGCGCGTGCGGAAACTCATGCGGATTGGCGTACCCGAAAATGGATACTCCAGCCGAATTTGGTTTTCGAGATAGCGCTTGTAGGTGAAATGCAGCAAGCGCGCATCGTTGATGTGGAATAGGATGACCGGCGGCGCGACCGCCACCTGCGTCACATAGAGAATCTTCAGGCGGCGGATACCGCGCGCGGCAGGTGGATGCTTCTGATAGGCGTTGCGAATCAGGCGGTTCAACTCGCCGGTGGAGATGCGAACGTGGCGTCCTTCGTAAACACGCTGCGCTGCCTCAAGTACTTGATGAATGCGCTGCCCTGTCAGGACACTGACGAAAATCGCCGGTGGGTCTGGCAAGAACTTGAATTTCTCGGCAATCTGCTTTTCGAATTCATTGACCGTCTGCGAGTCTTTCTCGACGGCATCCCACTTGTTGACGACGATCACGACACTGCGATGCGCGTCCATGACGTAACCCGCGATGTGCTGATCCTGTTCGGTTATACCATCGGTAGCGTCGATCATCAGCAGGACAACGTCCGCCCGATCCATCGCGTTATTGGCGCGGACAACGCTGTATTTCTCGACGCCCGATTCGATTTTGCCGCGCTTGCGAATGCCCGCCGTATCGATCAGGGTGACGCGCTCATTGAAGTAGGTGATTTCAGTGTCGATAGCGTCGCGGGTCGTTCCGGCGACTGGACTGACGATGACACGCTCTTCGCCCAACAAACGATTGAGCAAACTGCTCTTGCCAACGTTGGGACGTCCGACGATGGCAATCTTGAGATGCGTGTCGTCTTCGTCTTCCGGCGGGAATTCGTCGCCTTCTAACGCTTCGTAGACCGCCTCAAGCAGGTCGCCGACACCCAGCCCGTGAATCGCGCTGATCGGGAAAACATCGCCAAGCCCTAAGCCGTAAAACTCGACGGCGTTGTCAGCATGGTTTATGTGGTCGGCTTTGTTGGCGGCGATCAGCACGGGTTTTTCCGTGCGTCGCAAGATCTCGGCGATTTCCTCGTCAGCAGCCGTGATCCCGGAGATAGTATCGACCAGCATCACAACTAAGTCGGCATCCTGTACTGCCATCAGCGCTTGCGCTTTGATCTCCGTGATGAAATCCGCGCTGCCTTCAGCAAGCGGCGATTCATCGCGCGCTCCCTTCGGCTGGTAGACCTCGATGCCGCCGGTATCGACGACCCTGAACAAACGAGCACGCCAGTCGAACTCGGCGATGAGCCGGTCGCGGGTCGTGCCCGGAATTTCGTCCGTCACTGCCATGCGCTCGCCCACCAGCCGGTTGAATAACGTGCTTTTACCGACATTCGGTCTGCCCACAAGAGCGACCAGTGGTTTACGCGCCATTATATTGCAACCTCAATCTCTGAATGACACTCCATTTTAGCAGAATGTAGGTGCGATTCGTAGGTTCAACCAGTCACTGGCTCGACAGTCGCCAGCGGGCGCGCCTCGACATCGATTAAGGCAGGCAGCACTGACGTCGTGATGACATCGACACCATCCGTGATCGAGACGAGGGGCGCAAGCTGCACACTCTCGCCAGAAGCTAAGTCGCTCACGTCCACCAGCACGCTCAAATCGTTCTCGCTCAATTGGTTCAGCAGCGGCTGCGGACCTGTCACCAACACAGTGACTTCGGTCGTCACCGTGTGATACTCCAACTCGGTTTTGCTGCCGATAAACTCGACAGCGATGTGATCAAACTGCCGCGTGACCGTCTGCGTCTCGATGCCAACCGTCACGGTAACGGTACGCCCGGTGACCACCGTCAAGCGCGAATCAGGCAGTTCGACCGGGACGGTCACCGAGAAACTGCTCGTCTTGTCAGATAGGCTAATCGGCGCGGTGAAGAACGTCCCCGGAAGATTCGCCAGCACGCTTGCCGGGCCTTTGACGACAACCGACTTCGGATTGTAGTCAAAATCGCGCGTGAGAACGTAGCCTTCGGCGAGTTCGCCAGTGATATTCGGCTGCACCCGTACCTCGCGCACGTCCGAACGAGCTTCGACGGGCACAGAAACGTGTACGGTCTGCGGGTTGAGCGTCACACCCGTCACTGTATTGCCGTCGGCATCGACCGGAACTAGGCGCACGTCATCCTCAAAGGTCGAGCGCTGCCCATCCAATGAGACCAGTACATCCACCTCAACCACCTGTGCGACGCGGCTTTCTGGGCCGCTCACCTGTACCTGTAACGGATCGACTTGCGGCTCACCAACGCTGTAGACCAGCGGCGGCTGTGATGTAATGTTGACCGTCACGGGTTTGAGCTGAGACTCTTCAACTTCCAAAGCGACCGTGATCTGGCGCGGCGAGATGCCGACGACCGACGCCTGTCGCGCCAATCGCGCGTCTAGCTGGACGGTATGCTCGCCGGGACCTAAGCCAGAGAGATCAGCAACGACGACCACATCATCCGACGCAAACAGTTGATGCACCGAACGCTGCGCACGCAGTTGAACCCATGCCGTACTGGAAATGTCGGACTGATTGGTGATGATCAAGCCCTCGTCTGGCGCAACGTGGATCGGCAAATTCGATACCCGCCACGTCTCAAACGGGTCGGACTGCGAGACTGCCAGCATCCAGACGACGAATGCCAGCACCAGCGATGCGATCAGCCAGATCAGATTGGTCACAATCATTTGACGAAGTGTGCGTTGAGTCTTCATCGGCGCTACTCTTGCCGATCCTGCAAACGCACCGATAAATCGTTGACTTGATCGCGCAGACGCCGCAGCAGCGGACGATCCTGCGGGCGGTCAGGTCCATAAAAAGCGTTGAGGATCGTTCGCAGCCGTTTCGAGTCGAGGCGCGGGATCAAGCGCCCGCCATTAGTGATCGAGATGCGTCCGGTTTCTTCCGAGACGACTACGCAAATCGCATCGCTGACTTCGCTCATGCCCAGCGCAGCGCGATGGCGCGTGCCGAGTTTCGGCGTCGTCAATGTGCGCGACGACGACAGCGGCAGCACCGACGCCGCCGACGCGATCCGCCCCGATCCGTCGATAATCGCAGCGCCATCGTGAAGTTCCGTCTTGGGCCAAAAGACCGTCAGCAGCACCTGCGGGCTAACTTCACAGTCCATTTGCACACCCGTGCGGATGTATTCCTGCAAGCTGCTGTTGCGTTCCAAAACGATCAACGCGCCATGCCGCCGCTCAGAGAGCCGTTCAGCAGCTTGGCAAATGTCATCGATGATTTTGGCGCGAACCGTTTCGTGCGGCTGACGGTTGACCAGAAATCCGGCGCGTCCGAGGCGTTCGAACAGGCGGCGTAGTTCCGGTTGAAAAATCACCGGAATAGCGACCGCGAGGATGGTCAGCGTATTTTCGAGCAGCCAGCGCAACGCCAGCAGGTTGAAAATATTCGAGACGAGGATCATCAACCCAAAGACCAGCACCATGCCGCGCACCAGCACGACCGACTGAGTTCCCCGGACGAGAAAGCTCACCCCGTAAAAGACCAGCGCCACCAGAAGAATATCAATGATGGCGCTAAGATTTAGATTATTGAGCGCCCAAACAAGTTCCACAAGACAAATTGACCTCTAGTAACAAGCGTGGCATTTCCATAAACACACAACCCCACCGGGCAGCGTGCGGTTCACCTCGCTTGATTGGTTGCTAAGTTCGCATTCGCTAGCCGCCAAGCTGCCCCAGAAGTTTTTGGTAATCCTCGACGTGCTCCGGGTTCAGCGCGATAATCTGGCGGATAGTATTGGCGGCGTCTTTATGCATTCCCGCCTCAAGCTGGAGTTCGCCCAAGGCATCCAACTGGACAATTGCGTCACGCTGGCGACCCAACTGACGATAGATAGCCGCTAAGCGCGAACGCAAGCCCGTATCATTCTGATACAGGGTGACGAGTTCTTCAAGCAGTTGAATGATACGATTAACCTGTTTATTCCGGGCGTACACACCGAGCAGCTTATCCAGACGCCGAATCGCCTCGACCTGATTGCCCTGCCGGTAGTTCAAATCGACCAGCATTCGGTGCGCACGCTCGTCGTTGGGATCAAGCTGAATGATCTCCTCGTAGGTCTTCTGCGCTTTGCGAATATCGAGCCGCATCTGGTCGATGTCCGCGATGCGATGCTTGATGCGAACGACTTTCTCCGGCGATGCGTTGACGCGCAGCGCGATGCGCTCTGCTAGCGTGTAAGTCTCGCGCGACTTATCGAAGTTGCCCAATTGATGATGGGTGTCGGCAAGGTCGATGTACTGATCGAGCGCGTCGTCCCAGTGTTCTTCCTGTTCGAGGAGTTCGATCAGGCTTTCGCGCACGGCAACATCGAGAGGCGCCATCTCCAAAACGTTGGTCAAAATCTGCCGCGAACGATCATTATCGCCGCGCGCCAGATAAGTACGCGCAATCGTGTTGTACTTGGCAACGGCGTTCCGCAGCCGACCCTCACGGATCATGATCTCTGCCATGCGCGTGTGAATAGGCAGGTAGCTCGGCGAAAACTCAATAGCACGATGTGCCTCGTCCATCGCCAGAATCAGCAGCCCCTGTCGCGAATAGCGGTCGATCAGCGAGATCGAGCGCGTGAGACGGTCGCCTTCTTCGGCGATCAAGATGTCGATCACGCCTTTTTCGCCCTGCTCGCGCAGCGTTTCTTCAAGCTGGCGGCGCGTGTCCGCGATTCGCTGCTTCCAGTCATGCCCTTCGAGCAGTTCCGCCAAGCGCTTGGCGATGATCTTGATATTCTCGTCGTTAACGCCTTCGATGGTCTGGCTGAGCCGCTTGTAGATCGAGGTGATCTGATCTTGCTCATCCTGCATCAGGGCTTGGTTTGTATCGACCAACTGCAAACTTTGCAGCAGGTAACGCACTGCCTGCTTATCTTTTTCGACGATATGATAGGCTTTGCCCAAGCCATGATACGCGCCCGTTGCCATTTGCGGGTGATTCACCGCATCGAGCAGCGGCTTAATCGCCTCGTTTGGCTTATCTGCCAACAGCAGCATCCCGCCGAGGTTCATCTTGATCGCCGGATGGCGCAATTTCGAATCGGCGCGCTGGTATGCTTGAACGGCGATGTCGTACAACCCCTGTCGGTGCGCTTCCATCGCTTGCAAAGCATCGCCCGCGATTTTGCCCGCGTCGCTGCCTTCCATGATGAACGCTGCCAGCAGCCCCAAGCCATAATTCAGCGCCTCGCCAAGCGGCCCAAGCGGATTATCTTCGACCAGCGCCACCGGCTCATCGTCGAGCGGCAGCACGGCTTTCCCGTTGGGCGCGGTCATGATGTCGTCGGTCGGCGGCAGAATCTCGCCGCCTGATTCGAGCACGTGCAGGATGTTGAGCACCTGCGCGTTGTTGCGGTCGAGCCGCAGCGCGCGCTGTGCCGCCTTGATCGCCCGCTCCACATCGTTGAGGCGCCGGAAGTTGAAAGCGAGGTTCAGATATTCGTAAATCGCTTTCTTCTTCTCGCCGATCCGCTCATAAGCCTGTGCCAGCTTAGCGTGAACCGGAATCAAGCCGGGAGTCAGGCGGGTCGCGCGCTCCCAGTTGTCAATCGCTTTGTCGAGGTCGTGCTGTGCCAAGTAGACTTCCGAAACGTTGACGTATTGCTGCGCCGCTTCGCGTAGGCGACCCATTTGTTCGAGTACGTCCGCGCTCTTTTCCAGAGGAATCGGGTCTTCGGGCGCGAGTTGATGCGCGCGCGTGTAAACTTTGAGCGCGTCATCCAGCCGTCCCATCTCCAGCAAGCCCAGACCAAGATGAATGTGCGCTTCGGGGTCGTCGGGGAATTCCTGAATGGCGCGTCCATAAGATGCTACCGCCAACCCCCACTCCTGATCCCAAGCAGCGTTATGCCCCGCATTCATCGATTGTTCGTAGGCTTCTCGATTGCGTGCCATCGGTTTCAGCCTCTAAGCCATTAAGGTAACGAGTACCGCCTTTTGGGCGTGTAACCGATTTTCTGCCTGCTGGAAAATCGCTGATTGCACACCATCGGCAACGCTGTCGGTGATCTCGTCACCGCGATGCGCGGGCAGACAATGCATGGCAATCGCGTTTTTACCCGCATGGCGCAGGAGATCGTCATTCAACTGATAGGGGCGCAGGTCTGTGCGGCGCTTTTGCGTCTCGTCTTCCTGCCCCATACTCACCCACGTATCTGTATACACTACATCGGCGTTTTTCACCGCAGTATAGGGGTCTTCGTAGGCTTCGACCGTCGAGCCGGTACGGTCTGCCGTCTCGGCAACTGCGGACAGCTCGTCTTCAGACAGCCCATAACCCGGTGGCGTAGCAATCGCAAAGTGAGCGCCAAAATTCACCGCTGCTTGTGCCAGCGACAGGGATACATTGTTGCCATCACCGACGTAGACCACACGCACGCCCCTAATCCGCCCGAAACGCTCGTAGATCGTTAGCATGTCTGCCAGCGCTTGGCATGGGTGCTGTGCATCGCTCAAGCCGTTGATCACGGGGACGCTGCCGTATTTCGCCAAGCCGACAACGTGATCGTGCTCAAAAACGCGCGCCATAATCCCCTGCACAAAGCACGAGAGCGAACGCGCCACGTCCGGGATACTCTCCCGCTTGCCCAGTCCAATCTCCTGTGGTCCGATCATCAATGCCGAACCGCCAAGCTGCTGCATCCCCACCTCAAATGAGACACGGGTTCGCAGCGATGGCTTCTGAAAGACCATAGCCAGCGCTTTGCCTTTCAAAACCGGCTGATTACCGCCGGAACGCCATTCCATCTTCAGGTGAACTGCTAGATCAAGAAGTTGCCGGAGGTCTTCCGTAGACCATTCCGTGAGGTCGATAAAGTGCCGCATATAAACTTTCTACTGCATTGGTAAAATGAATAAAGTGCATAAACAAAGTATAACACGGTCTGCCGCCTCGATACATAAAACCGAGCCGCAGTTGTCTAAGAAGCGGATTAACGTAGGAGATTCAATTATCCAAACTGCCTTGAGCGGTTGGTGAACCGAGCGCTTAAGGCTTATTGCCAAACGCTAAAGCGCTACCGGCTCGACATCACGCCAGTTGCTGCCCGCCTGTGCGTTTGCCTTGAGCGGTGCATCGAGCTTGCACGCCCCTTCCATCACGCGGACGACCACCTCAGCAGCCTCTTGCACGCGGTCTGCCGGCACTTCGAACACGAGTTCGTCGTGCACTTGCAGGATCATGCAAGCGCTGAGCGACTCGAGCAGCGGGTGTATATCGATCATCGCCTTCTTGATGATGTCCGCCGCCGTCCCTTGAATCGGCATGTTGATCGCTTCGCGCTCTGCCTGCTGGCGCGTATTGTGGTTGCCGTGCAGCAAACCGGGGAACGTGCGCCTTCTACCGAATAAGGTTGTCAGGTAGCCTGTGTCTTTGGCGATCTGCTTCGCCTGCTCCATGTAAAGCTGCACGCGCGGCAGGCGATCAAAGTAGGTCTTGATGAACGCGGTCGCCTGCGCGTGCGTCAATTCGCTGTCGCGCGCCAACCGGAACGCACCCATGCCGTAGAGCAGCCCAAAATTCACGCGCTTGGCGAAACTGCGCTGTTCGCGCGTCACTTGATCAATCGGCGTGTTGGTGACAATCGCCGCCGTCGCCGCATGAATATCCTGCCCCTGCGCGAAGGCTTCCAGCAGCGTTGGCTCTCCACTGATGTGCGCCATAATCCGCAGTTCGACTTGGCTGTAATCGACCGCCAGCAGTTTCATCCCCGGCGGCGCGATAAACGCCCGCCGCACTTCGCGTCCCGTCTCGGTGCGAATCGGGATATTCTGCAAGTTGGGGTTGCTGCTGCTCAAGCGTCCAGTACTCGCGCCGCTCTGGTTGTAGCTAGTGTGGACGCGCCCCGTTCGCGGGTTAACCAGTTCGGGCAGCGTGTCAACATAAGTCCCCTTGAGCTTGGTCAGTTCGCGGTAGTCGAGGATTTTGCCGATGATCGGGTGATCACCACGCATATTGTCGAGCACGTCGGCGGCGGTCGAGAAGCCGTGCGTCGTCTTGCGAACGCCTTCAGCACTCAAGCCGAGTTTGCCAAACAGCACATCATTCAACTGCTTGGGGCTGTTGATGTTGAACTTGCCGTAGCCGTCGGCTAAATCGTAGATTTCTTCCTCAAGCACCGCCAGCAGTTCGCCCATGTCGAGGCTCATCTTCGCCAGCGCATCGGTATCGAGCAGCACCCCTGCCCGCTCCATCGCCGCGATCACCGGAATCAGCGGCAGCTCCAACTGCTCGAACACGTCGCGCGGTGACGGCGGATTGGTCGTGCCCCACAGCGGATCGACATCAGGGGCGTTTTCGTCGCGCTCCAGCTTGGGACGCAGCACCTCGACCAACGCATGGGTGCAAGCAGCATCAGCAGCGGCGTAAGGTGCAGCGAGTTCAATCGCAACGGTATCCATCGTCGTTTGGTTCTTGCCCTTACCGATCAGCACTTCGATGTCGGTCATACGACGATGCAGTTCAGCGAATGCCAGCCGCTTCAAACCCATATTGCCGTTGACGGGGTCGCGCAGCCACTCCGCGATCATCGTGTCGAAGCTGATCGGCGCAACGTCCACGCCGTAGTTCTGCATCACGACGAGGTCATAGTTCGCGTTGTGGGCGTATTTTTCAATCTTCGAGTTCGTCAGCGCGGGGCGGAGCGCCGCAATCACGGCATCGAGCGGAAGCTGCTGCCCGTTCTGATGCCCGACCGGAACGTAATATCCACTCTCGCCATCGACCGCCAGCGCGATACCGACGAGATCCGCCGCCATTTGATCGAGGCTGGTCGTCTCGACGTCGAAGGTAATGGCTTTGGCTTTTTCCAGCGTTTTGACCAGTGCAGCAAGCGCCGCCTGATCCTGCACTATGGTCGTCGGTACAAGCGACTCGCCCGCTTCAGTCGACGCTGCCGCTTCGACAACCTCGTCAAACATGGAGAGCTGTTCGTGTGGCGCGCGCACCGCGATCCTCGAAAGCTGGTTGAACAGCGTACTGAATTCGAGTTCGCGGA
>JBBSNT010000158.1:0-9570 GCA_038260485.1 Aggregatilineales bacterium
AGCAACGGTCGGATATGCAGATCGAATTGTTCTTCGGTTACACTGGTCGGGATAGTGCTCATGAGAAATCACCTTTGGTCAGGTTTTTCTCTCATGATGCACTATCCATCCTGCTCAATCAAATAGTTTGAATCAGTTCTGCCTTATCTTCGGGTCTGTAAATCTCTCTCCAATCGCTCGTTCCAAAGAATTGATCGACTGCTTGTGTGTTACCCCTGCCAATTGAGCGAACGATACCCCCTGTTGAAAAATTGATGATCAAGTCCATTTTCGTAACTTTTGCTAAGTGCTCAATAGTTTCCCAGTGAAGCTCTAATCCTTCAGGGTCGAGAAATGCGATATTGAGACTCGCTTCTCTATTCTCTCGATCACGACGACGGATTTCTTGAGCGATTTGCTGAACAATTTGATTAGCATCGGCTTGTGAAATATCAACATGATCATTCAGATTGCTCGCGTTCACTCGTTGTTCCAATGCCCTTGCGTTTGTGGCGTTGTACTCATTAAACCAAAAATGTGTAGCGGGGTGATTCGCGGTTAATGCAAGAAGGGGTGAACCCAAAAGAACTTTATCACCAATACTATTTTTGCCGGGACCAGCTTGCAGGTCGATGTAATAGCGCTCTTTCCACTTGTTTCTCATGGCTGTATTGGTAACAGTGATATAGAATTTAAGTGCGTTTAGCTTATAAAGAACGTATTCTTGACTAGAGCGTGTTGGAAGTCCGTCAGGTTCATCAGTCAAAAATTTCTCAGGTAAAATTGTCAATTTAATCTCCGCGGCAATGATATATGTTCGCGCAGACATAATTATATCTTAATTCGCTAGCATTACTATTGATGAAGAAAATTAGGGGTCAAATGGAGCCGCAAACCGATAGAGCGCGCATGATGGCAGTGATGCAAGCCGAATATACCTTCGTGCAGCGGACGCTGAATATGCTGACGGCGGACGAGATGTTGATGCCGAACGTGGTCGGCTGGTGGTCGGTCAAGGATACGCTGGCACACCTGACGGCGTGGATGGAATACTTGATCGGCTGGTTCGATCAAGCGCGACAGGGCGTCGTGCCGGATATTCCGGCGAAGGGGATGACGTGGGACGACGTTGACCGCCTGAACGACGACCGATCCGCGCGGGATGCTGATTTGCCGCTGAAACAGGTGGTCATGAACTTCGGCATCATGTACGCGCAGGTTTGCTCGATGTTGGATGGCTTGTCGGACAGCGACTTGTTCGAGAGCACGTGGAACGGCGTCTTTTATCAGCCACCATGGCCGCTGATCCCCAGCAACGTGGACGAACATTTTCATCTTCACTTCCTCGAAGTGCGTCAATGGATGGCAGCGCGGGGGTAAATTATGCTGCAACTTGACCGCCTCGATCATCTGGTGCTGACGGCTAGCGACATCTCTGCGCGACCCAGATGGCAACCTGAGCGAGATCGCCAACATGGTCAGTTGAATTGTGGGCTGAGAGTGGTGATAATATCGCTAGGCTTTTTCGCAGCTTATTTTCACTGATTACCTGATGAAAGGTCGATTATGACCATCCAACTAGGCAACGCGCCCGTCTCGTGGGGCATCTACGAGTTCAAAGACCTCTCGCCGAAATACCCGTACACGACCGTCCTCGATCAGATTGCCGAGACGGGCTATACCGGACTGGAACTCGGTCCGTGGGGATATTTGCCGACTGATGCCGACCTGCTGCGCGTTGAACTGAACAAGCGCAAATTGCAGTTGTTATCCTCGTTCGTGCCGGTCAACTTTCTCGATGAAGGCGCATGGGCAGAGGGCGAAGCGCACGCTTTGCAGGTGGGTAAACTGCTGGCGGAACTGGGCGCGGTCTGTATTGTGCTGGCGGATGATAACGGCAGCGTGCCGGAACTCGTTCAGCAGGCGGGGCGGCGACATGGCTGCTACCTGACGCGCGATCAATGGGACACCTATGGCAAAGGCGTCAACCGTGTGGCGCAGACCGTCTTTGACGAAACGGGCTTGAAAGTCGTGTTTCACCATCACTGCGCGGGTTACGTCGAGACGCCGGAAGAAGTCCGCAGCTTGATGAACCGCGCCGATGCTGATCGGGTGGGTCTGTGTCTTGATACGGGTCACTGGCATTACGCGGGTGGCGATGCGGTCAAAGCGGTCGAGGAATACGGCGAGCGCGTGCGCTATCTGCACCTCAAGGATTGCGATCCGGGTATTCGGACGCTGGCGGTTCAGGAACGGATGGACTACTTCGCGGCGGTCGCGGCGGGGGTTTTCTGCGAACTGGGCGAGGGCGGGGTCGATTTCCCGGCGCTGTTGGGCGCGGTCGAGGCGCTTGGCTACGAAGGCTGGGCGATTGTCGAGCAGGACGTGCTGGTCGATGATCCTGACGCGCCACTTCAGAGTGCGCGGCGCAACCGCGAGTATCTTCGCAAATTGGGACTGTGAAATCAATTCGGCTTGATATGCACCGCTGGAAACCTCACTGCTAAGGTGAGGTTTTTGTTTACCCCGCTTACGAGGGGGCTTCAGCGACTTTTGCCGTCTGACGGCGCACGAGTCCTTTGGCGTTGGAAACGTTGATGATCACGACCGAAGTGATGATGATGGCGGCGGCGACGATAGTGCGCGGCGTCAGCGCTTCGCTGGCGAGCAGCCACCCTAGAAAGACCGCTACGACCGGATTGACGTAAGCATAGGTCGAGACGCGGGCGGGGGTTTCGACGCGCAGCAGCCACGTATAGGCGCTGAAACCAATGATCGACGAGATGAGGGTCAAGTAAGCCACCGCCAGCAGCGATACCGCTGTCACGCTGGCGGGGTCGAAGGTGGCGCTATCCCCCGTGACGATGCTGGCGATGAGCTGGAAAGCCCCGCCGCACAGCAACTGCATTCCAGTCGCCATCGTGTTCGACGTGGGAAGTGGCGCGCGCTTAGCGTAGAGCGATGCGTATGCCCAGCAGAACGCGCCGATCAAGACCGCGATGATGCCAACCGGATTAAGCACCGTCACGCCGGACGGGCTGACCAGCAGAATGATGCCCACGAATCCGAGCGCCAGCCCGCCGAGCACGGTTGTGCCGGGAAACGTGCCGCCCGGTCTGCTCCACGTCAGCAGCACCATAAACAGCGGGATGACCGCTGTCAAGACGGCGACAATCCCTGAAGGGACGCCGTGCCCCTCCGCCCAGACAATCGAGCCGTTCTGGATCATAAAGAGCAGAAAGCCGATAATCGCCGCCGAGCGCCACTCGATGCGGGTCGGTGAGCCTGCTCCGCGCATCCGCGCCCATCCGAACAAAAGCGTTCCCGCTAGCAGAAAACGCGACCCGGTCATGAGCAGCGGGGGAAGCGATTGAATGGCGAAGTGGATCGAGATGTAGCTTGATCCCCAAATGATGTAGATGGCGAAGAACGCCAGCACCAACAGCCAGCGAGAGGGTTTATTCGGCATAAAACGGTGACTCCGGGAAATGAACTGTGTTGAGGGACAAGCAGATGGTTCATTCTACCCGAAGTATCGCGCAGAGGATGATACCAACGCCGTCCATCGCGGCGTATCTCACCTCACCCTCTGCTGAGCACGCATGGGTGAGGCGAAACCAAGCAGCACTTGGCTAGCATTCGGCTGTCGTTGGAATGACCTCACGTGCGAGGATTTCCAGCGGGCGCATGGTCGGGGATACTGAGGTGATGCCGCAGCCCCTCACCCCGTGCAAACCTGCGGATTGCCTGCTCCTCTCCCACGCAAGGCGGATGTCCCAACAAGTTGGGGATCGAGCAGAAAACTTGGCTGCTTAGAGCCACGCTTTGAACTGCGTGTCTCCCCTATTCCCCACTGCATCTGATGAATAGCCTCTACTCATCACAATCAATCGCGTTATAATGCCTTCACATCGTTGTTCAAGTTACGAGCATAGAATGAGTTTACCGAACCTGTTGAAACACGACGTGTTGCGGGTGCGTCTGTTAATGCGCGTCCATCGCTCGGAGAACACCGCCCTGCTGATAATGGCGGTCGCTGTTGGCATTGTCAGTGGCTTCGGCGTTTGGCTGTACCGAAAAGGCATTGAGTTCTTCCAATCGATTTTTATCGACCGGCTGGCGGATATTACGCTCGCGCCGTTATTGGGCGCTGCCGCGATTATCATTACGCTGGCGCTGGCTGGTTTGCTCGTCGGCTGGATTATGCACCGCTTCATCGGCGAGGAGCGGCATCACGGCGTCGCCGGCATCATGGAGTCGGTGGCGCTGACGGGCGGGCGGCTGCGCTACGCGCGTATGCCGATCAAGGCGCTCGCTTCGGCGCTGTCGCTCGGCGCGGGCGCGTCGGTCGGTCCTGAAGACCCCAGCGTGCAAATCGGCGCGAACGTGGGATCATTTTTAGGGCAGAAGCTCCACCTATCGCCGGATCGCGTCAGGGTACTGGTGGCAGCGGGCGGCGGCGCGGCGATTGCGGCGGTCTTCCGCGCGCCAATCGCGGGCGTGTTCTTCGCGATGGAAGTGATCCTCAACGGCGAATTCGTGACGGGTTCGTTCGGCGTGGTCGTGCTGGCGTGCGTGGTGTCGTCGGTTGTGACGCAGTCGATTGAAGTGGGCGGTCCTGAGTTTGGCGCGCTGACCTATACGCTCGGCAGCCTGCTGGAAATGCCGCTGTACGTGCTGCTCGGCTTGGTGCTCGCACCCGTGTGCGTGTTGTTCATCCGGGCGATTTACTGGCAGCATGACCTGTGGCATCACTACGCTGCGCGCATCCCACGCCCGCTGCGGACGGCACTCGCGGGTGCGCTGGTGGGTGTGGTCGGCATTTTTCTGCCGCAAATCCTCGGCACAGGGCGCGAGTCGATGCTGAGGGTCTTAGGCACGGCTGACGTGCAGTACACGCTGGCGCTGCTCATCATTCTGGGACTGGTCAAAATATTGATGACGAGCGTCAGCCTTGCGGGAGGGTTCGTCGGCGGGATTTTTGCACCGTCGCTGTTCGTCGGCACGATGCTGGGCGGCGCGTTCGGTCGCGTGGTCGATTCGTTCTTCCCGATTGGCACGGTCAGTGACCCCCAAGCCTATGCGATTGCCGGGATGGCTGCGGTGATGGCGGGCGTCGTGCGCGCCCCTATCACGGCGATCATGCTGGTGTTCGAAGTTACGAACGACTATCGCTTGATCCTACCGATCATGCTGTCGTCGGTCGTGTGTGTGTTTCTGGCGGAAATCCTTGAACCGGACGGCGTTTACGCGCTCGGCTTGAGTCGTCAAGGGGTACGCCTGCGCCAAGGGCGTGACATCGACGTGATGCAAGGGTTGACAGTTCACGACGCGATGCTGACGCCTGCACCGACAATCAACGTCGATGCTTCGCTGCTCGACTTGCGCGACGCGCTGCGGGAGTTTCACGCGCACGGTATGGCGGTCGTCGATGACAAGAAACAGCTGGTCGGCGTCGTTACGCTCTCTGATTTGCAGAAGGCTTACGAGGCGGGGCTGGTCGAAGGGTACGTCCACGACATTCTGATCAAGGACGTGGTGACGACTGTCGCTGACGAACCCCTGTGGACGGCCATCCGGCACATGGGGCAGCGCGACATCGGACGCCTGCCAGTCCTTGATCCCGCGACAGGCGAACCGATTGGCGTGCTGACGCGCAACAGCGTCATGCGGGCGTACAATCAGGCGATTACCGCCAAACTTGAAGAACAGCACACCGAAGAACAGGTTCGCCTGCACGCGCTTACGGGCGCGCACGTCGTCGATTACTTGATCCGTCCCGGTGCGCCTGTGGCGGGCAAGAAGGTCAAAGAAGTGCAGTGGCCGCCCGAATGCGCGGTCGCGGCGATCCGGCGCGGTGACCGGTTGATCGTGCCGCACGGCAATACGGATCTCCGGCTGTGGGACACGCTGACGATTGTGACGGATCCGCGCGTCGAGGCTGAACTGGTTAAGCTGACCGGAGAGCCAGCCCCCGCCGTCGCCCACTAAACAATCAGGGTTGAACTGCGTGCTGCTTATCACTGCGCGCTGGGTGAACTGGCGACGATCTTCAACGAGGCGTTTACGGGCTATATCGGCGGCGAATTGTTTGCGCGTCAGGCGATCACGCACGGGTAGATGAAGCTAGCTTTGATCTAAACGACGGGTAGGGGCTGGTGTCAAACCTGCCCCTACCCGTTTTTACGCCCTTACTTTGTCCCCGATCAGGAAGCGCTGCGCCCACAATTCGAGCGTAAGCAGGCGAAAGACGACTTCGACCTGCGGCGCGCGTCCGCTGAAGTGCTGGCGCAGCAGGGTTTCGAGGGCGGGACGGTCGAACAAATCACGGATGAACGCGCTGTTGTCGAGCAGGGTTTCCTCGATTTTAGGGCGCAGGTCGCGCGCGAACCAGCCGAGGATCGGCGTCTCGAAGGGCTGCTTGGGGCGTTCGAGCGCGAAGTCTGGCAGGAAGGGGCGCATCGCTTCGCGCAGAACGTACTTGTTGCTGCGCATACGCATCTCCGGCGGAACGGCGGCGGCGAAGTCGAGCAGGGCGGGATCGAAGAAGGGCACGCGCGCTTCGAGCGAGTGCGCCATCGTCACTTTGTCGCAGTTGAGCAGGGCGTTGCCGGTCAGCCACGTATTGATCACGAGCGCCTGAGCCGTGTCGTCTGGGCTGCCACGCAAGGAGCGCCCGATGATTTCGGCGTAGGCGCGGCGCTGGTAGTCGCTGATGGGCAGGCTGTCGCCGTAAAGCTGAGCGCGCAGCGCATCCGTGAGCACCAAGCCGTCATAGGACTGGGCGCGGCGCAAGCCCTCGTCGCGCGGGAGCAGGGCGTGATAGTAGCGCGGCAGATAAGTCGGCAGCGCGCCAATGACGCGATAACGCTTCATCGACGGGTAATGCGGTTCGAGCCTGCCGAGCAGCCCGCCGAGCGGCGCAAACCATGATCCCCAACCGCGCTTGGCGCGCATGATCCACGCCAGCGTGTGATGCAGACTGTAGCCACCGAACAACTCGTCGCCGCCCAAGCCCGTCAGCACGACTTTGACGTGCTCGGCGGCGGTTTCCGCCAGCAGCAGCAGCGAGATCGCTGACGAATTGGCATTCGGCTCGTCGTGGTAGTAGACGTACTGTTCGAAGCCGCGCCACCAGTCGTTAGCGGTGATAATGCGTTCGTGATGGTTGGTTTTGAAGTGATCGGCGATGCGGCGGGCGTGGATTAATTCGCTGTCAGCGCTTGGCGCGCCGTGTCCGGCGGTCTCGTAGCCGACGGTGAACGTTTCGATCGATGACGTTTCTTCGCGCTCTCGCGAAGCCGCCATCATCGCCAAGACCGCCGCCGAGTCGATGCCGCCGGAGAGGAACAAGCCGAGCGGCACGTCGCTGCGCAGGTGCAGGCGTACCGATTCCTCGATCAGGCGGCGAGCGTCGTCGATGATCGGTTGCTCGCCTTCGTAATCGCGCGTGCCGATGCCGCCGATGCGGTCGCTGCCGAAGCGCCAGAACTCATGCAGGCGCGTCGATCCGTTTTCCGCGATCAAGGCGTGACCGGGCGGCAGACGGCGAATGCCGCTGAACAGCGTCTGATCGCCGATCATGTAGCCGAAGCTCATATAGGTGTCGAGCACATCCACATTGACGGCGCGGGGAAGCGTTCCGTCAGCCAGCAAGGCTTTGACCTCGCTGGCGAAGCGCAGCACGCCGTCGCGCTCGCTCAGGTAGAGCGGCTTCATGCCAATGTGATCGACGGCGAGCACAAGGCGCTCGTTAGTCGCGTCCCAGAGGGCGAAGGCGTACATACCGCGCAGATAGGTGAACAGGTCTAGCCCATACTGCTCGTAGAGGTGGATAATGGTTTCGCCGTCGCCCTGCGTGTGGAAGTTATGCTCCTGCTGCATGAGCGCGCGGCGGAGTTCCTTATAATTGTAGATTTCGCCGTTGAAAACCAGCGCAATCGAGCGGTCTTCGTTGTAGAGCGGCTGGTCGCTGCCGGCAATGTCGATGATGCTGAGGCGGCGCATACCCATCGCTAGATTGGGCTGAGCGCTGGGGGCGTAGAAGCCGTCGCCGTCCGGTCCGCGATGCTGAATGGCGGCACACATCGCGCGCACGGCGGCTAAGCCGCTGCGTCCTTGCCCCGCCAGATCGTAAACGCCGCAAATGCCGCACATGGGTTTTGCTCCGCTAAGGGTCGAGCAGGTATAGGATAATCCAGAACGTGGGCGCTGCCGAGCGTTGGTTTAAAAAAAGATTCAACGTAAAGACGCAAAGTGTAAAACTAAGCCGCAAAGGAGAGGCAGGTTTGAAACCTGCCCCTACTGGCAAGCGAACGGACTCAAGGATTGAATAGGGTTAAACGAAGGCAGCCATTGCAAAACCGCGTGACACCGTTTGGCGAGATCGTCGCCGTGCCGGAGCGCGGGATGTGGACGGGGAATCGCGGCATTCTGCACGACCATCAGCGGCGGCTGAGGCGGCGCTGGACAACGCAGGCGTGGATCATCTGCCAACTCGAATTCAAAGGATGCCAACGCGAGGTCATGTCGCCGGGGACGTGGACGGAACTATTTTTTCTCGACGAGGCGACCGCTTTGGCGGCGGGGCATCGCCCCTGTGGTGAGTGTCGGCGTGCGGATTACGTTCGCTTTAAAGCCTGCTGGATCGCTGCCAACGGCGCGGCGACCATCCATGAGATCGACCGGAGGCTGCATCGTGAGCGGGTCGAGTCACGGACGCGGCGCAAAGTCACGTATGAGGCGCTGATCGGCTCACTGCCGGACGGCGTATTCGTGGCGGTCGATGGCGTGGCGCGGCTGCTTTGGCAGGGCGTATTGTGGCGCTGGTCGGCAGGCGGCTATGACGATCCGCTGCCTGCTCAGGCTGATCAGGGGGTGACGGTGCTGACGCCGCGCTCGACGGTCGGGGCGATCCGTGCGGGCTACGTGCCGCAGGTGAGCTTATAAGCGCAGGAGGGCTTTCAGCATTGTGCCGACTCTTTTCCTCAACTCAAGGCGTCGCCTGATAAGCTGCTCGATCAGGCGCGATAATCCGCTTCGTTTTGCAGCAGCCGAAGGTGCTCCCCTATCAGATTATAACGAAGAGCGTTAATTGAATGTTCATTCGGACGCGAGCCGGACATGTTATAATGAAGTATGTAATGAACTGCAATACTAAACTCCAGAAAGGCAGCAATCATGGCAAAAACCATTGGTGCTCTTTATGAGACTATGGCGACGGCGCAGCAAGTTGTCAAAGCGCTGGTGGAAGCTGGATTCAGCGGTGACGATATAAGCCTATTGGCACGCGACGGCGCTGATGCGTCTGCGACAGCCCTGCTTCCGGAAAACCAGCGGCAAGCATGCGCTCAGGAAGCGCTTGTTGCAGCTGAGCTAGGTTTACACCTGCTTCCGATGCTGTGCGCGAGCGAAGTTTGGGAAACGCACGCACCTGCGGCGCAAACCAGTCGAGGCCACGCTGTGGGTCCGAGCACCCGAGGTCGAAAGACTGCAGCTCTTCCACCGCTTGCGACTCCATCAGCCCCTTGGTGGCGACGCGGCGGTTCGCGCCCTGCAGGAAAAAGATCTTGCGCGGCGCGATGACGCGCC
>JBBSNT010000159.1:0-9514 GCA_038260485.1 Aggregatilineales bacterium
GTTTGAGCTGCATGATGAAATGGTTGTTTATGACTTCGAGAGCCACCACCCTAGGTCAATTCGTCGCTGATATGATGGCACGCGCTGAGTACACCAATCGGTCGCTTGCAGCCGATGCCGGTGTTTCGGAGTCTGCTGTTCGCAACTTGCTCAAGTTTGGTACCGAGAAACAAGCCAAAGATCCTGAAGCGCGGACGCTTACACGGGTCGCCAAAGCCCTCGACATAGATGCTATCCAACTCTTTCGTTTGGCAGGCTACATTCCTCCAGAAACTGCCGCGTACAGTGTGCGCGCGGAATATATTGCAGAGACCTTCGACGCACTGCCGCCTGAAAAGCAGGATGCTGTATTAAGCGTAGTAGAGGCAATGACGGATAGACAAGCTCGAAAAACTGCCATTCAGGCGATGCGAAATGATCCTCAAAATCCCCTTGCCGGAATGGATTTGAGTACAGCAAACGTCGCACGACTACTTGCCAATCAACTTATTGCACAAAACCAAATTACCGAACCGAGCCAAGCGGAGGTTATCCCCTCGGGTGCCCGTATTCTTCAATATCGGTGGGGAGACCTGCCGCCAGATGTTCAAACTCGTGTAAAAGCCCTCATTCGCCACAAACTGTCGCTCGACTATGATCCGACAATGGTCGATCCAGAGTGGCGTAGCTAAAAGCTAGGAGAGAATTCAACAGATGGCAGACTCTCGCTACATCCACCTGCTGCGGCAGGATTGCCCACTTCCGCCGGGAACACATGTTGTGCTTTACACGCGCGACTCCGGTGGTGAAGAACAAGATCGCAGTGTCGCTCAACAGATTGAAGCTGCTGAAGAATACTGCGAGCATTTCGGTCTGCTGCTGGAACGCACATACTGTGATGAGGCAGAAAAGGCGACGGCAGTTGAAAAACGCGATCAGTTTGCCGACATGATGGTTGATTTGCGGCAGCGTTTTTCACTTGTCTATGACCCTGCAAAGCGAGAGAAGCGTGCCAAGAATAAGCCGTTTGGGGTTTTGTGCTGGAAGTCAAATCGATTGGGGCGCGACCTGTTGCATACGCGCCATGTGAAATCTGACCTGCGCTTACGCGGCATAACCATTGTCAGCCTTATTCCAGTTGTTGAGACGGGCAATTCAGGACTGGACGCGCTCATTGAGACCTTCTACGAATATCAAGACCAGCAGCTCCTTGAAGAAATCTCGGACAATGCTCGGCGCGGGCTGGCTCAGCTCGTTACGATGCGTGATACCAGTGCGGAATTCCTCGCCCACAATCCCGACTGGCAATCAACAGGAGCCTATCTTGGCATCATGCCCGGCGGAGTTCCGGTGGGCTTCAAAGCTGAGCGCATCCGCATTGGCACTTACAAGCGCAAGCGAGGCAAGCAAAGCGGCGAACCTCGCATTGTGCAGCAAATTGTCCCCGATCCTGAAGTGTGGGATCGCTGTCGCCTTGCTTGGCAGATGAGGCGCGATGGTGCTTCAATTCGTGACATCATGGAGGCGACGCGCCTGTACAAAAATGTCAGCAGCTATGCCTCTTTCTTCGAGAATATCATTTACACGGGCACATTGGATTACGGTGGACAGCGTATAACTGAATTTGTGCCTGCGCTGATTCCCATGGAATGGTGGGAGGACGAACAGCAGCGCAGAGCGGAGCGCAGCAAAAAAATGCGAGGTGAAGCGCTCGACAAGAGGCTTGAGCCGCGTCGCGTCGGCGGTCGCCACCTTTTGAGTGGCATCTTGTACTGCGGACACAATGAGGGCGAAGAACACCCCATGCTTGCCGATTACATCCCGGCAAAGAAGGGGCAGCGCGGACATTGGGACTTTTACGTCTGCGCAACAAAGAAGAATACACGGGATCAGAAGTGTAGCTCGAAGCGGGTCACAGCGAGAATTCTTGAACAGAGTGTCGTTCAAGCGCTCGTGGATCACATTCTCATCCACGAAAACCTCCGACCGATGGCTGATGTAATTGCCCAGCAGCTCAGCGAAACCAATCACGACGCCAGTGTTCGCCTAAGCGCAGTCCAAGGGGAACTACTGCAAGTGGAAAAGCAGATCGAGAATCTGTTGAGCGCCATTGAGGATATGGGACTGTCGCCAAGTCTGAAAGAAAAGCTGACCAAACGTGAAGCAGAGCGGGCGCGGTTGAAGACACAAGTGTCACAGTTGCAGAAACTCTTGGTCAAGGTATCAGATATTCCACGTGTCAGCGATGAACTGCTCGACGGTTGGATCGATTCGATGCGGGAAGCGCTGCTGAGTAAAGATGTGGAAGCTGCCCGACATGCGATTCGCCATTTTGTGGATAAGGTTGTCCTGCGGGACGGGCAAGGATCAATCTACTACACATTCCCTGTGGAGCTTGTAGAAGCGGCGTGTATAGGTCTAGGAAAAGGGGAGGTGGACCTGAGGGGATTCGAACCCCTGACCTCTACAGTGCGATTGTAGCGCTCTCCCAGCTGAGCTACAGGCCCGCAAGTGAAAGAATTGTAGTGCCCGCCTCTCGCCCTGTCAAGATACATCCTGCCGCAAACAGCGCGCGTCTTGTACAATCGGGCGCTATGATACACGTCTTGATGATCAGCCTCGACACCTCACTGGTGACTCAGCCCGACGGCAGCGCGCGGCAGCGACACCTCACCTACGCGGCGCAAGCGGGGCATCTGACGGTGATCGTCTACACGCTGCGCGGAATCGACACCATCATTCAGGCATCGCCTGAACTCACGCTCGTGCCGACCAACAGCCTGCATCGACTCGCCTTCCCGCTAGACGCTGTGCGCGCCGCCCAACATGCACTGCATGACCAGCGTATCGACCTGATCACCACACAAGACCCGTTTCTCACCGGGCTGATCGGCGTTTGGCTGCGGAGTCCTCTGCGTGCGCCGCTGCTCGTCCAAAATCACAGCTACATTTTCGGCAATGCTGTGTGGCGTGCCGAACATCCGCTGCGTAACCGTTTGCTCCAGATGATAGGCGAATATGTCCTACGGCGCGCCGACATGTATCGCAGCGTCAACCGTAAAGAGCGCGACAATTACGTCGCGTCCGGTGGATCGCCAGAGCGAGCGGTCGCGCTGCCGCTTGGCACCGCTACTCAGAGTTTCGCTCAACCTGCTGATCCAGCCGCGCTTGCCGCGCTGAAGGCACAGTTGGGCTTGCTGCCTGATCAACCCGTCGTGCTGTGGGTCGGCTATCCGGTTGGCTTCAAGCGCGTGCCTCTGCTGTTACGGGTGTTCAAGCAGGTTGCTGAGCAAATGCCAGAAGCCCGCCTCGTCTTGATTGGCGATATGAGCCAATCGCCCGATGATTTGCCCGCGTTAGCACGCGACGCTGGAATCGCTGAGCGGGTGATCCTGCATGGCGCGGTACAGCACGCCGATCTGCCGCTGTACTACGCGCTCGGCAGCGTTTACGTCCATAGCTCGGCTTACGAAGGGATGGGGCGGGTGCTTGCCGAGGCGTCAGCTGCGGGACTGCCGCTCGTGGCAATGAACGTCACCGCCGTCGACGAACTGATTGAGGACGGCGTGAATGGTTATCTCGTGCCTGACGGCGATATTGAAGCGATGGCGGCGCGGATCGTCGCCCTGCTGCGCGATCCGGCACAAGCACGGCAGTTGGGCGCGACAGCGCAGCGGCTGGCGTTTGAGCGCTATGCGGCTGACCGCTACGCCGAATCGTGGGTTGCTGTTTGGCGACGGGCGGTTGAACTGGGGATCAAACCGTGATGAATCTGCTCGTGTTCAATCTCGCCACCGACGCCGATGATCCGCTGTTAGGGTTTGCAACCTATTGGATCAATGGACTTGCGCGTCACTATGACCGCATCGACGTGATCACAATGCGCGCCGGACGGCTGGCGGTCGCGCCGAACGTCTATGTGTGGTCGGTCGGCAAAGAAAAGGGCTACAGCGAACCACGCCGCTTCGCGGAGTTCTACCGCATTCTCGCGCGACTCCGGCGTGAGCGACCCTATTCTGCTTGCTTCGCCCACATGATGCCCCTATTTGCGGTCATGGGTGCACCCCTGCTGCGCGGAATACCGATAATCCTCTGGTACGCTCATCGTCAGCCCCACTTTATCTTGCGCTTGGCGACCTACGTCAGCCACCGAGTCGTGACGTCGGTCGCGCCAAGTTATCCCATCAAGACCGACAAACTGCGCGTGATTGGGCAGGGGATCGATACAGACTTCTTCGCGCCAGCAGTAGATAATGATGCTGTAGGGACAGGTTTGAAACCTACCCCTACAGACAGCCCATACATTGTTCACATCGCGCGCTTGATGCCGATCAAGCACCAAGCAACCTTGATCCGCGCGCTGGTGGACGTGCCGGACGCGCACGCCGTCTTTATCGGAGATGTACCACCGGAGACAGATACGCGCTACCGCGACGAACTCGCGGCGCTGTCGCACGATGTCGGCGTGGCGGAGCGGGTCACCTTTTCGGGCAATCAGCCGCGCGAGGGCGTGCGCGATTGGCTGCGCGAGGCATCGGTCGCCGTCAATTTAAGTCCGGGAGGATTGTTCGACAAAGCCGCACTTGAAGGCATGGCGGTTGGCGTGCCAACGATCCTCGCCAGCGCCGTCTTCGACGGTTTGCTCAGCGGTGATCATCGACTGCGGATCGCCACGCTGGAGGATCACGCCGCGCTTGCCGCCCGGCTGCGCGATTTGTTAGCGCTGCCGTTGGCAGAGCGGCAAGCTATCGGCGTGCGGCAGCGTGAGCAGGTGATCGCCACACACGGCATCGACGGACTGATCGCGCGGCTGGTACAGGTACTTAACACGGGGGAACTCGCATGATCTATCCGAAAACGCTGGTGATCATTCCGGCATTCAACGAAGAAGCGAGTATCGCTCACGTCATCGGCTTGATCCGCGAACATGCACCGTGGGCGGATGTTGCCGTGATCAATGACGGATCAAGCGACCGCACCGCAGTGATTGCCGAATCGTGCGGCGCGATTGTGCTGCACCTACCCCATAATGTCGGCATCGGCGCGGCGGTACAGACCGGCATGATCTACGCCGCGCGCTACGGTTATGAAGTCACCGTGCAGAACGACGGCGACGGTCAGCACGACCCGCATGAAATCCCGCTGCTGGTGCGCGATCTAGTCGAAAGCGGGGCTGACCTCATCATCGGGTCGCGCTACATCGAAGATCGCGGCTACGTCACGCCAAAATTGCGGCGCTTCGGTATTGTGCTGCTTGCGCGCGTGATCTCATGGGTGACGCGCCAGCACTTCAGTGACCCAACGTCCGGTTTTCGCGCCTCGAACGCGCGCACGATCCGCGCCTGTGCCCATTTCTATCCGCACGATTATCCCGAACCCGAAGCGGTTGTGCTGCTCCATCGAGCGGGCTTGCGCTTGCGCGAAATCCCCGTAACGATGAACCCGCGTTACGGTGGCACGTCCTCGATTACGCCGTTCAAGTCGGGGCTGTACATGATCAAGGTGCTGCTGGCGATTGCGATTGACCTGCTGCGCCGCCCACCCACCCTCGACGACAATGACTAACCACAGAGAAACCCCGTTGCGTTCTCTGCGCGCGCTGTGTTTTGGCGGTTTTTGATGCGCGTCCTGATGCTCTCGAAAGCCCTCGTCGTCGGCATTTACCAGCGCAAACTGGAATTGATCGCGCAGCAGGGCGTCGATCTGCTGGCGATCACGCCGCCGTCGTGGCGTGACGAACGCGGCGATCTGCCGCTCGAACGAGTTTACACCGAGGGCTACCGCCTCGAAACACTGCCGATTCGCTTCAACGGCAATTTCCACCTGCATTTCTATCGCGGCTTGGGCGCAGTAATCCGGCGCTTTCAACCGCAGATCGTCCACATTGATGAAGAACCGTACAACTTAGCGACGTGGCAGGCGCTGGCACAGGCGCGCCGCGTGGGGGCGAAAACGCTGTTTTTTAGCTGGCAGAACATCGACCGTCGCTATCCGCCGCCGTTCCGTTGGGGTGAGCGCTGGGTGCTGAATCACGTTGATAGCGCGATTATGGGAACAGAGAGCGCGGCGCAGGTCTGGCGAGCGAAGGGCTATCGCGGTGACCTCGCCGTGATCGCGCAGTTCGGCGTCGATCCTGACCTGTTTCACCCGCGTGTGGACGCGCCCGCACAGATGCCAGATCGCCCGTTCACGGTCGGCTGCGTCGCGCGGCTCGTGCCCGAGAAGGGAGTCGATCTACTATTGCGGGCTGCCGCTCAACTGGGCGGTGATTGGCGCGTGCGCATCGTCGGCGGGGGACCCATACGCGCTGATCTCGACGTGCTGGCACATGACCTCAACATCGCGGATCGCGTCGTCTTCCTCGATCAAATCCCTTCGACGCAGATGCCCGCGCAGTACCGGGAACTCGACACGCTCGCCGTGCCATCGCTGACGCTGCCCAACTGGAAAGAGCAGTTCGGACCCCGCGCGACGGTCGAGGCGATGGCGAGCGGCGTTGCGGTCGTCGGTTCGGACAGCGGCGCGATCTCCGATGTGATCGCCGACGCGGGGCTGATCGTGCCGGAAGGCGATGTCACTGCGCTGGCGAACGCCCTGCGTCGTCTACGCGACGATCCGGTGCTGCGCGAGTTCTGCGCTCAGCGCGGGCGGGATCGCGTACTCGCGCACTACATCCACCAGCAAATCGCCACCGCGACGGTACAGGTCTACCAAGCGATGCTGAAGTAAATAAAAAATTGCCGCCTGTATCCAAGCGATACAAGCGGCGGTTGATTCGTGGTCGTGCTGTCAGGAGGCTATTGGCAGCTTTGCAGCATCGCCAAGAAATCGTTGAAATCGGCGCGCGAATCGGCGGGAATCGCGCCCATGTACTGCTGCATCATGTCGATATACTGCTGTGGCGTCATACCCGTTTGCTGGAAGGCTTGGTTCATAATCATGCAGAATGCCGCTCCATCCATGCCCGTATACAGCGACGGGTCAATCGGCTGGAAATTCAGCCCCAAGGGAAGCGCGCTCGTTTGATCGTTCGACGTCTGGTTCGCCAGCATGATCTGTTCTGCATTTGCCGGGTCTGCAACTGTGATCGCATCCGGCAGCGCAGCGATGGGCAGCGGTTGCACGAGGCTGGCGTCGTAGGGATGCACGTCACCCGGTGCGCCGCTCGCCTTCAGGTCTTCGTCGATAGGAATATCCACCTGTGCTCCGGCGGGAATAGCGACGGTAACGCCGTCAGCGGTCGCGTGACCGAGACCTTCGACCACGCTGATCGTCATCTTATCGCCCGCCCCTGCTTGCAGATACGCGGTCGATCCAAGTTGGATGTCCACGTCGTTGGCGCGCAGGTTGATTTCACCCACGCCTTCGGGGGTCTGAATCAGAATACCGTCCTGCGGCGCACCTTCGCAGCTAGAGCTGCCGATGTTCGTGCTGAAATAGAACGCTTGCATCGGCGTGAAAGCCGACACTTCGCTGTCTGCATCGACGAATGCGAGCGCACTGATGTCGCCGCCGAGCGTGACGAGCGACGCTGACACCCAGCCGACATCATTGCTGTCAGGGATGTGAATCCGCAGCCATGACGAGTCGGACGAACGCCCGTTAGCCGTCGTCGTCTCGCCGTTCGCCAGCGAACCGATCACGCCGTAATTGGTTGACGGACCGCTGCGAACGTTGATGCTGTTCTTCGATGTAATCTCGACAGTCGTCAGCGCGCTGTCTGTTGCATTGTCGATTTCGACGTCGCCAAACAGCAGAAAGGTCACGTTCTGACCGGGCAGTGTATCGGGTAGGTTCGCCTGAATCTTCATGAGGGCGATGCCCCACGTATTGGCTTCAGGATTTAAACGGGTGAGGCGCAGCGACGCAATGTCGCTCACGCTGGCGAGATCGCCCTGATTGGTAAAGGTGAAGTCTCCAACGTTTTCACGGGGGATAGCATCCAGCGCGACGTAACCATAGCACGCCTGATTACGTCCGGTAGGCGCGCAGTTTTCTTCAACAGCGGACATCGCCTTTTGCACGATTGCGCTGCAAACGCCGTCCTGCGCCAATGCGGTCGTAAAACATAATAGAATCAGCAAAAAACTCAGCTTACGAGTGATCTTCATGAATTTGCGCTCCTGTAAACATGAATTTAATGTAGTCATTCCGGTCGAAAATTGCAAGCGCTCACTCAGTGGATGCTAATACGCGTCGCCATCGGACAGCGTGAAATCATACAGCGTGACCGTGTCATCAACTGTGCGCTCTGTGACGGGCGTCACGGGCAGGCGCGCGAGGTCGCTCAGGCGATAAAAGCCAATCGTGACCTGATAATCGCCTGCTAGCAGGTCGAGCGGCAGCTTATGCTCGTCCGCGATTAGTCGATCCGGAAACCATACGCTCGTCGGGTAGCGGCTGTCCACGGGCGCGGCGTCCTGCTGCGCGACGACCATGCCGTCAGCATCCAGAACGTGGATAAAGACCTGATAGTCTTCGGGGAGTGGGGCGTCGGTCTGCCAGTAAAGGCTGAGATCGAGCATACCGTCTGCGACCGAAACCGTGTACCCTGCCAGCGCGATGTGATCGCCGAAACGAAAGCTCGTCGTCTCGGCTTCCGTAGGCATCTGCGCCGACGCCGGACGGTTGAGCACCGTATTAACCGTCGCCGTATCGTAGACCAGCGCATCGCTGTAGAGCGACTGAATAATCACATGCGCGGGCGTCAATTCCGGCAAATCGTCTGCCAGTTCGACCACCAAAGCACCCCGGCTGAACATGAGAGCGTCACTGATGTGTGCTGGAACTTCCGTCTCGCCGTAGAGGATAGACGCATCTGGGCTGACGACCAGCACACGCCACTTCTGCGGCAGGTAAGCCGGAACAAAACTGCCGAAGGTCGCCGTGACCATGAGACGGTTCGCATCCTGCTCGACTTGCGGCTGCATCACCATGCCTGCGCCGGATTCAGTCAACGCCAGCAGCGAAAGTTCATCCGACGCATCCGCCAGCGCAGCACGGAGGAGAACATAGGTTTGGGCTGCTATATTGTTCTCCGGCGTCCAGCGGTCGGGATGCAGATAATGGCGCGGTGCGATCCAATCCGCGTCAGTCGCGGGTTGCAGCAGCGCCAGCGCGCCGTCCGCGTCGCCACCCATCAGGTGAATCGCCGCCCGCGTCGTCAGGTCACGGGGACTAACTTCAATCGGCAGCAGATTACTCAGCCACATATCAGCCGCGTCCCAACGCTGAACGCTCATCAGCAACGCCGCCCGCTGGCGAACCGCATTTGCCTGATCCCATTCCGCCAATTGATGCCACGCAAGCGCGTCCTGCCGGGTCACATCAACGATCCGGTCGATCTGTGCGTCGTCGAGCAGGTAAAAGAAGGTTTCGGTGAGCAGTGTCCGCGCCGCAAGCACACGCACCTCCGCCTCCGATGCGTCGAGGTCATCCAGCAGCGGCTTGAGCGCGTTCTCGGTGTTGCCCTGTTGGTAGCGCGTGTAAGCGACCGCCTCACTAAACATCTCAATTTCAGGGTGGGCGGCATCAA
>JBBSNT010000160.1:0-9505 GCA_038260485.1 Aggregatilineales bacterium
ACGCGGCGTGCGCCGATTTGTCATCTGGAACGAGCCGGACATCACCCGCGATACCTATGGCTACGAATTTGAAGGCTCGCTTGAAGATTACGCGCGGCTGCTTAAGGTAGCGTACTTGGCGGCGCACGAGGGCAACCCCGACGCGAGTATCCACCTCGCCGGAACGACCTACTGGCACGACGTCAACGAGCACCGGCGGCTGTACGTGGATCGTCTGCTGGAACTGATCGCTGCTGATCCCGACGCCGCCGCGAACGGGTACTATTTCGACGTGCTGACGCTGCACATCTATTTCCGCGCCGACACGGTTTACACGATCACGCGCGAGCTGCAGGTGGTACTCGACCAGTATGGCTTGAGCGACAAGCAAATCTGGATTGACGAGACGAATGCTTCGCCCAACCTCGACCCGCAATGGCGGGTCGAGCGCCCGATGTGGCAGATCACGCTTGATCAGCAGAGCGCGTTTCTAGCTCAGGCGGCGGCGCTCGGCTTGGCGGCGGGTGCGGATTATATTGGCGTCTACAAGTTCTACGATTGGTCGCTGCCACCGGGGGCGGAGTCGTTCGGGCTGCTGCGCGCCGATGGGTGGCGCCGTCCGGCGTTTGATACGTGGGCGATGGTGATCCAGCAGATGAACGGCGTCGAGTCGGCAGCGCTGGCGCAGACTGCGACGGTGGACGCGGTTCGGCTGCGGCGCGCTGACGGGCAGGACGTCTTTGCGGTGTGGGCGCGGACGGCTCAGCCTGTTCAAATCGAGCTTATGGCGACGGGTAATCAAGCGCAGTTTATCGATCAGTATGGTAAGATGATGACGCTGGAAGCGCTGGACGAGCGCTATACGCTGGCACTTTCCGGCGCGGTTTGCAATGCGGTTGATGGCTGTCCGGTCGGCGGCTTGGTGTCGCTGTTGGTGCAGCCCGCAGGGGATTCGGCGGTTGAGGAAATCACGGCGGCGGGCAGCGTTCCACTGTCGTTCGAATGAGGAGTAGTGATGGCTGTATCGAAGGAAGTACCGCAAGCAGCAGCAAAGCCAGCACCTGCACAGTTTTCTTATGGTGGTCAGGCAGTGATCGAGGGCGTGATGATGCGCGGCGCGCATTCGACGGCGGTTGCCGTGCGCGACCCGAACGGCAATATCGTCATCCACGAAGAACCGCTTAACGCGGCGCTCTATCGTGGGCGCATCAGCCGGACGCCGTTTGTGCGCGGGCTGATCGGTTTATGGGACGCGCTCGGCTTAGGCACGCGCGCCTTGATGTGGGCGGCGGACGTGGCGCTTGGTGAGGAAGAAGAAGTCAGCTTCAACGGCCCGATTGGTTACGGAACCTTAGCTGTATCGCTCTTGTTCGGGATTGGCTTGTTCTTCGTCCTGCCGACAGCGGCGGCGAGCGGTTTGGAGCGGCTGTTGGGACTCGAAAAACAGTCTTTCGCGGTCAACATTCTTGAAGGCGTGGTGCGTTTGCTCTTGATCGTCGGCTATATCGGCGTGATCGGGCTGCTGCCGGACGTGAAGCGCTTATTTGGCTATCACGGCGCGGAACACAAGACCATCAACGCCTACGAAGCGGGCGCAGAACTTGTGCCTGAAGTCGTCATCAACTACCCGATTGAGCATCCGCGCTGCGGCACAGCCTTTTTGCTGACCGTCGCGGTCGTCAGTGTGCTGGTCTTTTCGGTGCTAGGGCGTCCGTCGCTGCCGATTTTGATCCTGTCGCGGATTGTGCTTGTTCCCGTGATCGCGGGGATTTCTTACGAATACATCCGCTTCACCGCCAAACACATGGAGAACCCGATTATCCGCGCGATCATCATCCCGAACCTCGCGCTTCAGCATTTGACGACCCGTCCCCCCGATCTAACGATGATCGAAGTGGCGATTGCGGCGTTCAAGCGTGTGCTGGTGTCGGAGAATCTGCTGGCGGACGAACCTGCTGTGCCCATGCCGCAAACCATGTCCGAGCAGGAACTCGCACCGAGCGAGTAAACTGTGCAAATAAAGACTCTAAATGAAAGGGATATTCAAGTACTTGAATACCCCTTTCATTTAGCCCTCGTCCGCCATGCGCTTAAGTTCGTAGAGCTTGGTCAGCGCCTCAATCGGGCTGAGGTGATCGACTTCCAACGCTTTGAGCGCGCTCACGGCGGCATTCGGCTTTTCGTTGAACATGTTCAACTGATCGGGGTTGTGCTGCTTCTGTTTCTTGGCGGCGGGTTCGAAGTCGCTGCTCTGCTCCTCAAGCTGACGCAGCAGTTCGCGCGCGCGCTCGACGACCGGACGGGGCAAGCCCGCCAACTGCGCGACGTGAACGCCGTAGCTCTGATCCGCGCCACCGGGCAGCACCTTATGCAGAAAGACGATCTCATCGCCCTGTTCGCTGACGGCGACGTTGTAATTGCGCGAACGCGGCAGCAGGTTAGGCAGTTCGGTCAGTTCGTGATAGTGGGTCGCAAACAGCGTCCGGCAGTTGAGGCGCGGATTATTGTGGACGTACTCGACCACCGCGCGGGCAATCGCTAAGCCGTCGTAAGTGGACGTGCCGCGTCCAACTTCATCCAGAATCAGCAAGCTGCGACGCGAACTGCCGCTCAAGAGCCGCGCTGTCTCGACCATTTCGACCATGAAGGTGCTGTAGCCCGCGTGAATCTCGTCCTGTGCGCCGATGCGCGCGAAAATGCGATCCACCAAGCCAATGGTCGCTTCGTCAGCGGGGACGAACGAGCCGATCTGCGCCATCAGGGTGATGATCGCTACCTGCCGGATGTAGGTCGATTTGCCCGACATATTCGGGCCGGTGATGATGTGGATGCGCGACATGCTGTCGAAGTGAGTATCGTTGGGGACGTAGCGCACGCCGCCGTCAAGCATCCGCTCGACGACCGGATGCCGCCCGTCCTTGAGGATCAGCAGGTCGTCTTGCGTCAGGGTTGGGCGGATGTAACCCTCGCGCGCGGCGACGTCTGCCAGTGAGAGGAAGGCATCGAGGTGCGCCAGCGCCCGCGCTGTGCTCAGCAGACGCTCGGCGCTTTCGCAGAACTCGCGGCAGAGCGCGTCGAATAGGCGGCGCTCGACGTCGAGAATCTGCTCCTCGGCATTGAGCACCAGCGTCTCGTATTCCTTTAATTCAGGCGTGATGTAGCGCTCGCCGTTGACGAGCGTCTGCTTACGAATGTAGTTGTCGGGCACGTTGACCGCCTGCGCGCGTGAGACTTCGATGTAGTAGCCAAAGACTTTATTAAAGCCGACTTTTAAGGTGGCGATACCTGTTCGGCGGCGTTCCTGAGGCTCTAGGTTGGCGATCCAGTCGCGAGCGTCGCGGGTGGCGTTGAGGATGCCGTCGAGTTCGTCGGCGTAGCCGGGGCGGATCACGCCGATCACATTGAGCGTTGCGGGTGGATCGTCGGTGAGGGCGCGGGCGATATGGTCGCTAATCTCCGCGCACGGGTCGAGCCGTTCAGTCAGCGCGACCAGCGCCGGAATTGGCTCAATGAGTCCTGTGATCACCGGCACGGCGTCGAGGCTCTGACGCAGCGCCAGCAGGTCACGCGGACCCGCTTTGCCGATCAGCAGGCGGTTGGTCAGCCGTTCGAGATCGCTGACGCTGCGGAGACAGTCGCGCAGTTCGGCGCGCAGCGTTTCATTTTTGGTCAGGGCTTCGACGGCATCAAGGCGGGCATTCAGGCGCTTGAGGTCGAGCAGCGGTTGATTGATCCACGCGCGCAGCAGACGTGCGCCCATCGCCGTGACGGTGCGGTCGAGCACGCCGAGCAAGCTGCCTTCGCTTTTGCGGCTGCGGATGGTTTCGGTCAGTTCGAGATTGCGCCGCGTGAACTGATCCAGCACCATGAAATTGGCGGTCGAGTAGGCGCGGATCGACGTGATTTGCGCGAGTTGGCTACGCTGCGTGTCGCCTAGATAATAGAGCGCCGCGCCCGCCGCGCAGATGCCCGCGCCCATGCCAGCGATGCCGAAACCGTCCAGCGTCTTGACGTTGAACTGCTGCATGAGCAGGCTTTCGGCGTTGGCGCGTTCGAAGCGCCAGTCCGCGACCGGCGTTAGGTGGATGCCAGCGGGCAGCGTCACCCCGCGCTCGACCCATGCAGCAGGCATGATCACCTCGCGCGGTGTGAGGCGCGCCAGTTCTTCGAGCACGAGCACGCCGGCGTTTTCGCCTTCCAACTGCGTGACGGCGAACTCTCCGGTCGTGATGTCGGCGTAGGCGAGTCCGGCGGTCGTCCAGTTGCCGGACTCGAGGTCGCCGAGCGGATAGATCGCCATCAGGTAGTTGGGGCGGTCTTCCGCCAGCAGTTCCGGTTCGAGCACCGTGCCGGGGGTGATCACCCGCATCACTTCGCGCTCGACGATGCCCTTGCCAGTCGGCTCGGTGATTTGCTCGCAGACGGCGACGTGATAGCCTTTTTCGATCAAGCGGGCGATGTAGCTTTCGACGGCGTGATGGGGTACGCCTGCCATCGGGATGCGTTCGTTTTTGCTGACCGGACGGCTTGTTAGCACGAGGTCAAGTTCACGGGCGGCGGTTTCGGCGTCATCGTCGAATGTCTCGTAAAAGTCACCCAGCCGAAAGAGCAAAATGCAGTCGGGATACTTTTGTTTTATGTCCAAATATTGCTGGCGTAACGGTGTGACCTGCGGCATCGTTTGGTATACTCATCGTAATTAGAACTTTTACATGAACATCTATTCTAACAAACAGCGCGGCGGTCTACCAATTGCCAAGCGAGAAAGTGATAGGGTATGTCCGAGTACATTGTTGGCATCGATCTAGGCGGCACACGCTTACGCGCGGCACTCCTTGATCATGAATTAAATATCGTTCAACGGCAGGAAGTCCTGACACTGGCGGATCAGGGACCGGACGCGACGATTACACGGATGAAGGCGCTTGTGCGCGGAATTTTGTCGACTGATCCAGATGCTCATATTGCTGGAATTGGTATTTCCGCGCCGGGGCCGGCGAACCCGAACACGGGCATTATCGTCGCGCCGCCCAATTTACCGGGCTGGCACAACGTTCCGCTCGTCGAGCTTTTGCAGAAGGAATTCGGCTATCCGACTTATCTCGGCAACGACGCCAACGTCGCGGCGCTGGCGGAGACAGCACGCGGGGCGGCGCGCGGCTTCCGTAACGTGATCTTCATCACGATTAGCACGGGTATCGGCGGCGGCATGATCTGCGACGGGCGGCTGCTGCTGGGCAAAGACGGCTTGGCTGCGGAAGCCGGACACATGGTGTTGGTCGTCGGCGACAAAGTGACGACGCTCGAAAAAGAGGCGGCAGGTCCGGCGCTGGCACGGCAAGCACGCGCCCGAATCGAGAAGGGCGAGAAATCGCTGATCAGCGACCTGTGTGATGGCGATCTATCGCTTTGCTCTGGCAGCACGGTGGGCAAGGCGGCAATGGCGGGCGACGCGCTGGCGTTGTCGATTGTCAAGCGGGCTGGCTGGCTGATCGGCTTGGGGATGGTGAGCTTACTGCACCTGTTCAACCCGGAGATTCTGGTTTTCGGCGGCGGCGTGAGCGTTCTCGGGGAGACGCTGTTTGCGCCGATGCGCGAAGCGATTGAGCAGTATTCGCTCGATTCGAGTTACTGGGAAAACTTGCGCATCAAACCTGCCGAACTCGGTGAAAATGTGAGCCTAGTTGGGGCGGCGGCGCTGGTGACGACCAAGGGCGGCGTCGAGGACGTCGCTGCCCTGATGCACAAGCTCGATCAGGTTTAGCCTGCCTGTTACGAACCGAGCAGTGATTTTCAGCGGGCATGGCACGCCATGCCCTTACGCTTTAGGCGCTTGCTGTTGCGTGATTCTCCCCTCAAGAATCTTATAAACTTCAAATTGATGCGTCTTGCGGGTCATGTTACAATAATCACATGTTAATGCTGCTCGATTTCCGCGTGCGCCAGCGCGATTTTTTATTAGAAATCTCGCGGGCTATCACCGCCCAACTCGATTTGGGTGAGGTCTTGAAGCGCGTCCTGAATGCGTCGGTGGCGATGTTGGGCGGGCAGGTCGGGATCGTGACTCTGCGCGACGTCAGCGGCGGCTACCGCGTGCGCGCGACGATTGGCGTTGAAAGCGCGCGCGTTCCCGAAATCAACACGCAGCTTGAACAGATTTTCACGACTGCGGGTGAGACGCTCGACTACGATACGCTTCAAATCAAGCTGGGCGAAATTGCTGTCTCGCTGGATAAGCGCCTGAAGCAGCCGTTCGCGCTGCCCTTGATCTTCGCGGGCGAACCGTTAGGGCTGTTGATCGTGCTGCGCTCCTACGTAGCAACGGCGACGTCTGACGATATGCAGGTCTTGCAGAGTTTTGCCGACCAAGCCGCGATTGGGGTTCACAACGCACAGTTATACGAGCGCATCGAACACGAGCGGCGGCGTCTGGCGGCGATTTTGCAGCACAGCGCCGACGGCGTGATGATCCTCGACGCGCAGGCGCAGATTATCAGCATGAATCACGCGCTCGAACGGATGACGGCATGGCGGGCGACGGACGCCGTTGGGCTAGATCAGGACGAGGTGATCATCTGGAAGCGGCTCGAAAACAGCGATCTGAAGAAGGCGCTCGACGAGGGCTGGCCCTTCAGAAATGCCGACGACACGCCGGACTCGCTGTACGTCGAGGGCGACTTGCTGCGGCGCGATGGGCTGACGCTGAGCATCGGCATCGTCTATTCGCCGCTGCTGACGGCGGATGGGCATCTTTCCAACATCATCGCCAACGTCCGCGACATTACGAATTTTCGCCAAGCGCAGGAAATGCAGAACGTCTTTATCTCGACCATCTCGCACGAACTGAAAACGCCTGTCGCCCTGATCAAGGGGCACGCCGCGACGCTCCGACGTGATGACCATGAGTGGAGTCAAGACGTCGTCCATGAATATGCTACCGTGATCGAGGAAGAGTCGGATCGGTTAACGGTGCTGATCGAGAACCTGCTGACCACCAGCAAGATTCAGGCACAGCGGACGCTGGAGCTGAATCTGGATGACGTGTGGCTGGATCAACTGGCGGCGCGCGCGGTCGAACGCTTTAGTACGCAGACCCAAAAACACAGCTTCGAGCTGCATTTCCCGCCCGATTTCCCGGCTATACAGGGTGATGAACAGCGCTTGCGTCAGGTGCTCGACAACTTGCTGAGTAACGCGATCAAGTATTCGCCTAACGGCGGCGTGATTGAAGTTGGCGGGATCGTCGATGATCGCACAGTGACCGTTTACATTCGCGATCAGGGCGTCGGGCTGAGCGCCAGCGAACAAGATCGCGTTTTCGAACGTTTCTATCGGGTTGATGGCAAACTCAGCCGCCGGACTCAAGGTACTGGGTTGGGCTTGTTCCTCGCCCGCTCGATTATCGAGGCGCACGGGGGTTCAATGCGCGTCGAGAGCCAGCCCGCACAGGGCGCAAGCTTTTACTTTACGCTTCCGCAGCCGTAATACCCGCTTAGGAATAGCGGGGCGGCTGCCTTAACCATTCGGAGAAAATGCTTTGCCGAGACAAATGAATATCCAGTGTCCTAACTGTGGACGACCGATCAATGCGATTGTCGATACCGTCGTTGATGCGGGACAAGACCCTGAGGCGAAAGCCAAACTGCTAACCGGCAGCTTGAACACGGTGCGCTGCCCGAACTGCGGTACGCCGGTGACGGTTGCCGCACCGCTGATTTATCACGATGCCAGCAAAGAACTGCTGATCGCCTTCATGCCGATGGAATTGAACCTGAACAAAGACCAGCAGGAACGGGCGATTGGCGACTTGATGCGCGAACTCAAGCTGCCGCAGACGGCGATGAAAGCCTACGTCTTTCAGCCGCGCCGCGCCTTGACGATGCAGAACTTGATCGAACAAGTGCTGCAAGCGGATGGCGTCACGCCGGAGATGATGGAGGATCAGCGTGTCCGCGTTCGCTTGATCGAGACGTTGATGCAGACGCCGGACGAGCAGCTCACGTCAGTGGTTGAACAGCACGACGAGGAGATCGACGCGCAGTTCTTCCAGACGATCACGATGATGGCGCAGCAGATGTTGAATGAAGGTCGCCCAGATTTCGCGGAACAGTTGATCCAGATTCAGCAGATCGTTGCTTCACTCTCGACCTTCGGGCAGCAGTTGATCGAGAAGAGCCGCGTTCAGGAGGAGATCGTTGCGGAAGTCGCGGAAGAACTTCAGCAGCTTGGCGACGATGCGACCCGCGATGATTTCTTGCAGATGTCGATTCGTTACGCTGACGACGAGGAGCGCTTACAGGCGTTGATCGGGCTGGCGCGTCCGGCGTTCGACTACACCTTCTTTCAAGAACTGAGCGTCAAGACCGGGCAAGCGCCTGTCGATGACCGTCCCGCGCTGGAAGCACTGCGCGATAAACTGCTCGAACTGACGGCGATTGTCGATCAGCAGACGCAGGCGGCACTGCGCGAGGCGGCAATGCTGCTGCAAGCGTTGGTCAGCGCGCCTGACCTTGAACAGGCAATCCAAGAAAATCTTGGGTTGATGGACGACACGTTTATGTCGGTGCTGTCGGCGAATATTCAGGAAGCCGAACGACGCGGCGACATTGCTAACTCGGCGAAGCTCAAGCAGGTCTACGAGCGCGTGCTCTCGCTGCTGCGCGACAATATGCAGCCGGAACTACGCTTCATCAATGACCTGCTTTCGACCCAAACCGAAGAAGAAGCGCAAACCCTGCTGGCGCAAGGGGCAGGTGAGTATGGGCAGGCGCTCTTAGAAATGATGGATGCTGTCGAGGGGGTGCTTGCATCGCGCGGGGACAGCCCAACCCTGCAAAAGCTGATCTACCTGCGTGAGCAGGCGGCGCAGGTCTTGAGCTGAGGCAGCGAGCAAAGCCTACGATTCTCCTACGGGGATAGTATTTTGTTCGAAGTTCATGTAATCTTCTGCCGCGAACGTCCACTCATTTGTCAGGATGTTCTAGCGCGTGAACCTTTGATTGAATGAGGATTCTACCTATGCAAGGAAGTACCCATTTTACCCGTCGCGCTGTATCGCTGACTCTGTTGGCAGCCTTCTTGCTGATGGCGGCGTTTACGCAGATTAAGCCAATTCAGGCGCAGACTATACCGACGTCAACCCCGAACGATCCACTTTGGGTCGCCTTTTCGAAATCCCGCGACGCGCTGGAAGATAAGTTCCACGTCGATCTGACCATCGTCCGCAATTGGGACTGGGTGGAAACGGAATTCACTGACGGCATTGATAGCTGCCTTGACCCGGTCGAAGGGGCACAGGCTCAGCAGTTGTTCTACGGCTGGCGTTTTGTGATTACCTCGCTGGATGGGCGGCAGTTCGAAGGTCGCTCCAGCTTCAATGGTCAGATCATCACCGCTTGCGACCACGTCACTGAGGCGAGCGCCCCGGTTGCTCCCGTCGATAACCCTGATCTGCCCGCAGCAGTTGCCGGAAGTGGCGCGGGTGGCAGTTTTGAACTGGGTGGACAGGTGCTGCAACTGAACGGTA
>JBBSNT010000161.1:0-9440 GCA_038260485.1 Aggregatilineales bacterium
CGTTCTGCGCCAGATTAGGCGTGACCCAGTAGCGCGCGAACGGGTTCTCCATGAACAGCACCAAGCCGACGAAGAATGCCAGTGTTGCCATTGTGTAGGCAATGAAGTAGGGCATCAGCGCCCGGTTGCTGCGCCAGTTGATCGCCGTCGCCACGAAGGCAAATAGGCTCATCAGCAAGCACCAGAACAGCAGCGATCCTTGTTGCGATCCCCAGAGCGCGGTGAAGCGGAAGAAGGTCGGCGTGTTGGGGTCGGTGACCTGCCAGACGTAGCCGATTTGGTATTGTTGGGAGATTAGGGCAGAAAGCAGCGAAAACGCTGCTAGCAGCAGCATCGGGAAGGTCAGCAGGGCGGCGTTGCGCGCGCTCACGACCAGCCGATCCGAATGGCGGCGTACACCGGCAAGTGCTGCGATAATTGCGTAAATCGCGGCGCAAAATGCCAGCGCCAGCGCGGTTAAACCGATTTCAGCGAGCATCTCTTATGCGCCTGTGCCAACTTCAACCTGCTGCTGTTGATCAGGCACGAGTTCACCCTGTGAAGGTCCCTTTTCGACGAAGCGTGACGGACATTTCAGGAGCAGTTCGGTCGCGTGGAAAATGCCATCGCTGCCGAGCGTGCCGGTCATGATCGCCTGCGCTTCGTTTTGCAGCAGTTCTGGTTTGACGGTGTTTTCGATCACAATCGGCATACGGGTCGCGCTCGTGTCAGTGACCGCTTGGTGCAGCGCTTCACCGAGATCGGTTACTTGGCTAGGCACGTTGGCGACCGTGAATTGGATCAGCAAGGTGTCGCTGTTGTAGTCGATGGTCGAGCCGTCTACCGCGCCGGTGATGCGCACGGTTTTGCCGACGTAGGCGGGGTTGTTGACGAGGTCATCAACCGACATAAAATACTGGGCGCTTGTGAGCGTCCCTGTGATAATCAGGTAGGCGACCGCAGCGAGAATCAAGCCGCCGCCGATCAAGAACTTCAGGCGATTGACGTTCACCCGCGTAACCGGCTGCACAGCGGTCGGTTTTTCCCAAGCAGCCTGCGCCATAACGACTCCCATCTATTGACCTACAATCGACCTAACAGCAGGACGAGGCATATTTCTAGGACTGTCTCGATGATATGCCGTGTCTGGTAACGATTATAGCAGTTTGTGGACTGAAATTAAGCCTATTATACTCGCTTTGTGCTTCTTGTCACGAATGGAGAGATGGCGTCAAGCCCCTTGTGAGAGCATTCTCATGCGGCGCTCATGCGCAGAGAGGGAGTGGACAAATAAAAAGCGCACGAGGCTTGTAAACCATTGTGCGCTTTTTTCATAACGATGCTGATAGCGCGTTATTCTGGCTTGTAGTTCTCGCGCAGCCATGTGACGCCGCCGACCGTGCCAATCGCGCAAATGCCGATGATCAGCACGAGGATCGGCAGCCCGGTTGCGGTTTCGATGTCCGTTTCTTGGGCAACTCCGGCAAGTGGTTGAGCTGAGGATTGTTCTTCGGCTGCGTTCGTCATTGCGGCGGATGTCGGTTCAACTGCTGGTGTCGTTTCTTGTGCATAGACGGGAACGACCAGCAGCAGTAGTACGATGACCAAGAGCAGCGCGACTCTCCAGTTTTTCATGTACATCTCTCCGTGAGCCTCCATGACCTCAACGAGGCGAGGGGATCGCTGAACCAGCCGATCCCTCTGCCGCGCTGCTGCTGCACTTAGCTCTGATCTTGTGTCTTAAGGTAAGCGATCAGGTCTGCCAAGTCTTGATAAGTGAGCAGATCGCCGAAGTTCGACGGCATCACTTTGTCCGGATAGTTCGGGACGACGTAATCCGACGGGTGAACGATGCTGTCCGACAGATATTCGTCGCCCGTGTAACCCGCGAACTGTGGCAGTTGGAGGCGGTCGTTTTGGACGCGCGTCCATGTCCCTTCCATCGGCGGCGCAATCGAGGCGACAAGGTGACAGCCGGAGCAGGGCAGCACTGGCGTTCCCTGACCATTGTAAAGCTGAGCGCCGCGCTGCGGGTCGCCAGTGACATCGGCTAGACCTGTGAGGATCGTCTCTGGCGGAGTATCTGCGCCTACGTAATCAGGCAGCACACCGCCCGCCTGCTGAAGCAAGTCAAGCTGTGCTTGTAGTTGAGCGGCGACTGCCGGATCATCCGGAATCTTCGGGAACTGGTTGACCGCATTCAGGTCGTCAACCGTCCAATTATCGCCCTTATCCCAGTTGAGGACGAAGGCAGTGATGTCTTCGAGTTGGTCGGCGCGCAGCGGGCCATTTGCCGTCTGCGACCAGACCGGCATTGGCTGCGGCCAGTAGCTCGAACTCACCGGACGACCGCTGACCAGCGTCGTGTAAACGAAGTTGTGCAGGCTGCTGCTCCAACCGAGGTCTACGAGGCGGCTGAACTCATCCGGGTTGTAGCCTTTGTCGATAGCGGGCTGCATCACTTGAGTCTGAGCGGCTTCTTCGGTTTCAAGTTCCGCGAGGCGAGCGTTGATCTCATCCTTGCGCGCGTCGGTCGTCTCCGGCAGGTCAAGCTCGGATGCGAGTGACGAACGCTCTTTGTGGATGTCTGCCAAGAAGTCATGACCGAACAACAGCGGCGAATCCAGTGCCGGTGCGATTGCGAGTGTGCCGCGTCCATCCGTCCCGTGACAGGGCGAACAATTGCTAATGAACAAGCTTGCGCCACGTTCAATCGAGCGGGCAGAGAATTCGCGGTCGAAGGCGGTCATACGTCCGCCTTCGTTGATCGCAACCCAGCCGACGAGCACGAGCGTGGCGAGAAAGGCGACCGTACCAATGATGATACGGTGCTCCATACGATTTACGAGCAGTCGTTGTAAATTCACCTAACTATGCTCCCGGTGCTTCAAAGTACTGTGCATCACGGTGGATGAAGGTGTGGTCGCTGTTGACGCGGCGAATGTGATTGCCGTTCTCGTCTAGAACCGGGATCGAGTTGCCGTTTTCGTCCAATACTGGGCGTCCGTTCTCGACCTGCACTTCGTCCCACGTAATGATCACGTCAATACGTTTCAGGTTATTCTGTGGCTCGGTGATGATTACTGCACCCCAGCCATTTAGCATTTCGTTGCTATTGGTTTTCATCTCGCCCTCGAAGAACTCAAGTCCCTCGCGCAGTTGGGTTGCATCTGCGGGGACGGTCGTGAAGTTCATCGAAGCGAGCGTCAGTGATTGCGGCGCTGTTGCCATGAAGTTGATGAGCGTTGAGCCACCCTGAATGCCGTAAGCGCCATTAGCGATTTCGGTGTTGAGTGCGGCGACCGCGGCAGCGGCTTCGTCCTCATTAGCGGCGAACTCTTGAGTCGTGTACATACCCGTTACGAGTTGATCGTAGGGGATGGGGCGTAAGTGACCCATGTGATTATGCGCTGGCTCTTGGAGCAGGGAGTGCAAAATGGTCAGGTCAGCGCTGTTGATCACGCCGAATTCAGGCAAGCCCATATAGCTAAAGAGGACAAGCACCGAAAGCAAGACCAGTGCCACCGAGAAAGCCACCCGTCGATGCGCCCAACGTCGGGTCTTGCTGACGTCGAGATAAGGCATCGCTATCAAGAAGACGATGACGACCGTTGGGAAGATGATGCCCCACAGGACTTTATCACCGAGCTTGAGCGCCCCTTGAATCCACAAGAAATACCAAGGCGCGGTCGTGCCAAGCGGCGTGACCTGCGGGTCAGCGTGGTTTTCTAATGGCGCATGGTAGAACCACGTCACGAGGATGACGAGGATTAGCGTCGTGATCGCTATCCACATGATCTCGCTGGTGAGGATGTCTGGCGTGAAATAGACGCGACGGTCGAGCGGTACACGCTTTGCGGTGTCTTCGCCGATGTTCTCCTCACGCGGCGGCAAGCTGTGCGCGTGAATGATCACTTTGTAATAGTGAACGCCGAGGAAGATGAACAACAACGCAGGTACAGCAAGAACGTGCAGCAGGTAGAAGCGTAACAAACCGTTCGCGCCGATGTCTGGTCCACCGCGCAGCAGCAGGTTCAAGTTCGTGCCGACGATTTCCGGCGGCGCAGCTTCAATCATCGATGCACCAATCGTCACCGCCCACAACGCAAGCTGATCCCACGGAAGCAGGTAGCCGCTGAAGCTCAAAAAGGCGGTAAAGATCAGCAGCAGCACGCCAGAAAACCACGTAAATTCTCGCGGCTTCTTATAACTGCCCGTGAAGAATGTCCTGAGCATGTGTAAGAACACGATCAGCACCATCGCCTCTGCGCCTAAACGGTGCAGGTCACGGACAAACTGTCCGAGCGGAACGACGCTCAACATGCTGAGCATGTTCGTGTAGGCGACCTCCGGCGCTGGTGTGTACCACACCATCAGGAGAATGCCGGTAATGGTCTCAAAGAAGACGAAATAAGTAGACAACCAGCCCAATCGGAAGGTGGGATACAACCCGGTGACTGATTTATGGAAATAACTGGGGCGCATGTGCAACCAAAAACCGTCTGCGTGTGGCTGCAAACGCGGGTTTGGCTTGCGGCTGGCAGGTTCACCGCGCAGTGCTTCACGCAAGTCCTGCACGTTCAGCCCGGCGGTTGCTCGCTCGACGACTTCGTTGATGCCTTCGAAGACGGCGCGCCGCAGCCCCTTTTCCTTGACGTCATCGAGAAATGACGGAAATGGGAGTACCGACATTACCTCAATCTCCTTCTGCTGCTAGACACGACCGGGACGTTTGATCCGGTCGCCGGTATCAATTTCAACTTTGACAATTTTGCCACGCCCGTCAACCGGAATGGCATCGCCAGCACTGTCCTGAACAGCGGTCGTTCCATCTTCAAACGTGAGGGTGGTACGGAAGCGGTCGAGGCTGCGCGGGGCGGGACCTTCGATGTAATGTCCGTCGAGCTGGTATTTCGAGCCGTGACATGGGCATTCGAACCGGAAGTTCGTCTCGTTCCACTTCGGCAGGCAGCCCAAGTGGGTGCAGACGCCGAAGAGGACGATCACGCCAGCTTCAGGGTAAGAAACCCAGAAACGACCTTCCGGGATATTGACCGGAGCTGTGAGCTTCGCGGGGACTTTATCAGGCGGGAAGCTGAACACGCCCCCAAAAGTGCCTTCCTTGAAGCGCGGCAAGGCAAACCAGATCAAACCGGCAGTTGCTTCGCCCAATAGAAGCGCCATCGACGCCCCCCAGATGTAGTACAGAAATTCGCGGCGGCTTGGGGCACTCACTTGCGCCTCGGCTGCCGACTTCCCTTTAGCAGGGACTTTGGCTTTAGTTTCACCGGCGGTTATGCTGGTAGCCATTGAAACGTATTCCTCCTGAAATTGCTCAGGGCGAAAAACCGATTAGATGCGCGCGAGTATAGCACACAATACGGCTTTTGGAGAGCAGATTACCAAATCGTTTTGAGGATAACTTGTCTTTGTAAAATGTATCACAATAGGGATGGGCTGTCAAAAAGAATCACAAAGATTGAGCATCTTTTTCGACTTGTCAGGGCAACCCTTCACAAGCGATAATAGCGCTATGACTTTTCAGCAGGTAACGGGCGACCGTACAACGTGGATCAATATTGAGCGCCCTACGCCGGATGACGTAGAGGCGCTGCGACGTATCTATCCTTATATACATCCGCTTAATTTTGAGGATTTGCTCAGCCCTATCGAGCGACCCAAGATTGACGACGATCCGGATTACCTATTTGTGGTGCTGCTCCTACCGCTGTGGGATCCGCTGAGCCGTTTGACGCGCCCCAGTGAGGTTGATTTCTTCGTTGGGCGGGGCTATGTGGTCACGGTACACGATGGCAGCCTGAAGCCGTTGGCGCAATTATTCGCAGACTGCAAAGACGAGGATCTCCGTCATAAACTGCTCGGCGGCGGGGCGAGCCACTCTTTTTACGTCATGATCGACCGATTGGTCGATTACGTCTTTCCGATTTTGCGCCGCGTGGATGGCAACATCCGCGTGATCGAGGAGGCGATCTTCACCAAAGACGACCGCCAGATCATCCGTGATATTGCGCTGCTGCGGCGGGACATCATTGCACTGCGGCGGATTATCCGCCAGCAGGTGCCGATTCTCGAAAATCTGGAGCGAGTCGAGCGCAAGATCATTCAGGAAGACCTAGACGAGTATTTCGGCGACATCGTCGATCACCTCTATCGTGCGCGCGACATTATTGATGAAGACGCCGAAATCATCGCCGGGTTATCAGAGACGGCGGATACACTGCTCAGTCATCGCCTGAACGGGGTGATGCGAATCTTGACCGTTTTTTCGGTGATCATGCTGCCGCTGACGTTCATTTCGAGCGTCTACGGCATGAATATCGCCACTTTGCCCTTTGCGGATCATCCGCAATCGTTCTGGATAGTCAATGGATTTATGCTAGTGACGGCTCTCGTAATGCTCTACTATTTTCGTCGGCGGAAGTGGCTATGACGCTGTCGCTGCCGAAGCCCATCTTCATTGATAATGACAAGAAGCTGCGAAAGCTGGTCGAAGCGCTGCAAAGCGAAGTGTTGCAGGGCAACAATCTGCTGGCGGTTGATACTGAGTCGAACAGCCTCTACGCTTATCGCGAACAGGTCTGCTTGATCCAGCTTTCTACGCGCTCGACGGATTACATCATCGATCCGCTGAAGGTCAAGGATTTGCAGCCGCTCGCGCCGCTGTTCGCTGATCCGCAGGTCGAGATCGTCTTTCACGCCGCCGAATACGACTTGATGTGCCTCAAGCGTGATTTCAAATTCGACTTTCACAACCTATTCGACACGATGATTGCTGCCCGTGTGTGCGGCTATAAGCTGATCGGCTTAGGCAACTTGCTCAGCAATTTAGTGGACTTGAAAGTCGATAAAAGCCACCAGCGTGATAATTGGGGACAGCGTCCGCTGCCGTCGGACAGTTTGCTATATGCGCAGATGGATACGCACTTCCTGCCGATGCTGCGCGATCATTTCGTCGAAGAACTGCGTCGCTTGGGACGCAGCGCCGAAGCAAGCGAAGCCTTTCTCGACGTCTGCCGCACGCCAGCAGGACGGCGCGAAAGCTTCGACCCGGAAGGCTACTGGCGCATCTGCTTGCCCAACCACTTCACGCGGCGGCAGGCGGCAATTGTGCGCGAACTCTACCTGCTGCGTGAGCAGCTTGCCGAGGCGCGCGACGTGCCGCCCTTCAAGATTGTCACCGATAAGGTGCTGGTTGCGCTTGTTCGCGCCGCGCCGACGACCTCCGCCGAACTGCGCGAAATCAGTGGGATGTCAGCGGCACAGGTGCGCCGTGTTGGGCGCGAACTGCTCGATGCCGTCAACGTTGGGCTGCACGCTAAACTGCCATCACCGCCCACGCCCGAACCAGCGGCTGACCCAATTGTGGTCGAGCGCTACGCCGCGCTGCGGGAATGGCGCAAACTGCGCGCGCTGGATCGCGGTGTCGAGTCGGACGTGATCATCTCGAAGGACGCGCTCTGGACGATTGCCGAACGCGCTCCGGACAACCTCAACGATATGGACGGTGTGCCGGGGTTGGGTCCGTGGCGTCGGGACGTCTACGGCGCGGAAATTCTGGATGTGATCAAGAAGAATCGGCATTAGAGTAGGTTCTCAGAGTACGATAATCGTGATCTGCTAGGGGCGCGCCTGTGTGCTCGTCCAATCGCTTACTTCATCTGGAGGCAGCATGGCAGCAAGTGGTGCAATAACCAGTGGTGCCCCCCACCTGAATACAGACTCCCATCGTAAAGTTTCGTGGCTGGAATTATTCTACGATCTGGTTTACGTGGCGACGGTTGTCCAGCTTGGCAACAAGCTGAGCGAAGACGTCTCGCTTGAAGGGTTTCTCGGCTTCATTATCCTGTTTGTGCCGATCTGGTGGGTATGGATGGGGTCGACCTTCTATGCCAACCGTTTCGTCGCTGACGATTTGCCGCATCATCTGCTCGTTTTCGCGCAGATTTTCGTCGTCTCGGCGCTGGCGATCCACGTTTTCGACGGTTTAGGCGAAACATCGGCAGGCTTTGCTATCGCTTACGCTGCTGCGCGCGGGCTGCTCGTGCTGATGTATTTACGGGCTGCCCGCTACGTTGAAGTCGCGCGACCGCTGGCGCGGCGTTATGCGCTTGGCTTCACGGCTGCCGCGCTGATCTGGCTGGTGTCGGCGTTTGTGCCGTCACCGCTCCGCTTCGTGCTCTGGGGTGTCGGTTTGCTGATCGACTTCTGGACGCCGCTCTCACCGGGGTCGATCAAGCTGCAAAAGCAGCTTCCGCCTAGCCCGCATCACCTGCCGGAGCGCTTGGGCTTGTTCACGATCATCGTTTTTGGCGAATCCTTCATTAAAGTTGTTGGCGGCTTCAGCGGGCATGAGATTGAGTTCAACCGCGTGATCGTCGCGCTGCTCGGTTTGATTCTCGTCGGCAGCCTGTGGTGGCTCTACTTCGAAAATATCGCCGAGCACGCCGTCAATTGGGCGCGCGGCGCGCAGATTTGGCTTTATATGCACCTGCCGCTGCAACTGGCGTTGGTCGCGCTGGCAGTCGGAGTCTATAAACTGGTCACGCTGCACGACGATCACGGGCTGCCCGATAACTACCGCCTGCTGATCTGCGGGACGGTGATGCTGGCGCTGCTCGCCATTGGCGTGATCGAGTTGTTTACCGTCAAGGGCGCGGGTGAGCGTCAAGGACGTCCCGAATTTGCACTTCGTATCGCAGGCGCGCTGTTGGCGTTAGGGATCGGGCTGTTCGGCGGTAGTATAGGCGAACACGATTTGTCCGAGATGGCGGTGATTACGCTGCTGATGGCGATTTGCTTCTCGCAAGTTGCTTTCGACTTGCTTCGTCGCATCGGCACGGTGTCGATGGAAACGTCGCATCAAATCGAGGTGTAACATGCGTATTGGGCTGGCGTTATCCCATTCCAAAGGACGGCTGCTGCTGGTCGGTGCGCTGCTTTTGCTACAGGCTGGTTGCAGCGGCCTCAAGAACTGCTCCAGCATCGGCGCGTTTACGAGCGGTTTGGTCTCTTTCGGTTGGTCGCAAACTTGCAGCGCGACTTACACCGATCTCAGCGAGGCGCAGGACGTTCGCATCACTTTTGATGATATTTCCGTCAACAGCGCTGCGGTCGCGGCGGATGTGACGCTCACGACTGAGCAGGGGACGGCACGCCTGACTCTGTTCGACGGCGACGGGCATCCTGTCGTGCTGATGGCAAGTCCGGAGCAGCCTGCGACCTATACGGGCAGCGTGCGGGTCGCTTCAGGACCGAGCGTGAATTTCGAGGTTGCCGCGCCGGAAGGGGCTGCCCGCAACGTCTACTACGAAATACGGTTGAGCGGCTAGGCTGACAACAAAGGCAGTTTGCCGACCAGCAATAGAGAATTAAGGAACAGGCATGAAAATTTCTTTTATGGGTGCGGCGCAAACGGTGACTGGATCACAGCACTTGATCGA
>JBBSNT010000162.1:0-9401 GCA_038260485.1 Aggregatilineales bacterium
GGGCAGCGGATAACGATAACGTCGCCTACTCGATCATCGGACCAAACTTCGTGTTCCGACCGGTCTTCGACGCCGTCAAGGAATGGAACAGCGCCTACGAAGGCGAACAGACGAATTAACAGCATCGCGCATCGTGTAAGGGCGCTGGGTAACCCAAAATTGCACCGCGCCCTTACGGAGAACCGCTCATTGAATTTCCTTCGAACCATTCGCCGCCGACTCCCGTTGATCGTCTCTGTCCCAATTTGGGCGCTCTGCCTCGCCCTGCTGATCAGCGTTCCCCGTTCCGATACCGACGCCTTCATGGGCTTCGCTGTGACCGATCCCCCTTTCACGTCGCTAACCTACGGGATTCAAACTTTCCTGTGGTGGAATGAAGGAATCGCCGCCCGTGATATGGATTGGGTGCGCTTGATGGTCTTCAGCCACGTCAAACAAACCTTCGCTTGGGATGATATTCAGCCGGAACGCAACGTGTGGAGCATCGACCGCTCGGACGCGATCTTAAACGAACTGGAGCGGCGCAACTTGAAGATCGTCGCTCGCCTCGGCGATACGCCTGAGTGGGCACATCCGGCACTTGGCGCGCGTGAGGATGGTAGCTTCGTTGACGCGCCGCCGGACAACCTTGAGGATTTCGCCCGTTTCTGCGGCGTGCTAGCGGATCGCTACAAGGGGCGCATCGCTGCCTATCAAGTCTGGAACGAACCGAACCTGAGCCGAGAATGGGGCGCGCGCCCGCCAAACGCTGCCGATTACGTCGCGCTGCTCAAGGCGTGCAGCGACGCGATCCGCGCCGCCGACCCTGCCGCAATCATCATCTCGGCGGGGCTTGCGCCAACGGGCACGTATGACGATAACGCCCACCCCGATGATTTGTACCTGCAAGCCATGTACGATGCAGGCTTTCAGCAGTACGTCGATGTCGTCGGGATGCACGCACCCGGCTATTCCGCGCCCGAAGTCGCGCCGGAAGATGGCGTCGGTGGGCATCGATTCTTCACCTTTCGCCACGTCGAAGACCTGCGCCGGATCATGGTCGCCAACGGCGATGCCGCGCATCAAGTCGCGCTGCTCGAAGTCGGCTGGACGACCGACCAGCAGAACCCTGATTACAAGTGGTTCGCCGTCGATGAAGCGACACAGGCGCACAATCTTGTCGCCGCTTACGAGTACGCCGCCGAAAATTGGCGTCCGTGGGTCGGGTTGATGTCCACGATCTATATCGCGGATCCATCGTGGACGGAAGCGAACGAGGAATGGTGGTGGGCGATCACCACGTCGCGAGGGTATACTCGTCAGGCGTACATCGATCTTGCGAACATGCCCAAATACTGCGGCGACCGCGTCATTCCCGAACGCGATCCCAGCAGCCCGGAGGCGCTCGGTCTTGTCCCCGTCCATCCTTGCGATTAGCTACTTTTTTCACCTGATCGCCACGATTGTTTGGATCGGCGGCTTGGTGATCCTTGTGGTCATGGTGCTGCCCGAAGCGCAGCGCGTGCTGGGCGAAAATCCCGCATTTTACACGCTGCTCTCACGGCTGCGAAAACGCTTTTTCCCGCTCAGCAATTTGAGTTTGGCGGTACTGGTCGTCACCGGCTTGATCCAGATGTCCGGCGATCCGCACTACGACGGCGTGTTACAATTCACGAACGACTGGAGCCGTATCATCCTGCTCAAGCACGTCGCGATTGTAGGGATGTTCGTCTGCGGGTTGGCGCTGCAATATTGGGTCGCGCCATCGCTAGAGCGGGCGACGCTGCTGGCAGAACACCATAAAGGCGATCCGATAGAACTTGATCATCTGCGCCGCCGCGAAACACGCCTGACGTGGGTCAATGTGATGCTCGGCATGGCGGTACTCGGCTTTACGGCGTGGGCGACAGCACTTTGATCGATACGCTGTGTCAGTGTTATTCATGACTCGATATGTACGAGCGCAGAGCGCTGCCTTTAGGGACTCGTCCTTACTGAGCACTCAGCACTCTGTACGCTGCACTTGGAGTTTTTCTTGCCCAAACGCCTGAGCTACACCCTTGCGGTCTGTCTGCTACTGCTGGCGGCGGTGCTGCGCCTCTCGCAGATCGCAACGCTGCCGCCCGGTTTCAGCGCCAGCGAGATCACCGACATTCGCATCGCCGAAACTGCCCGTCAGGGGCGCGTCGAAGTCTTTTACAACGTGCATGGTCAAGGGCGCGAAGGCTTGTACCAGACTCTGCTGACAGCAGCGAGCAGCCCCGGCGGTGGCTTAATCGGCTATCGCATCCTCTCCGTGTGGGTCGGGCTGCTGGCGCTGGCGTTGATTTACGTACTGGGCAATCGCTTGTTCGGCAACCTCGCGGGGCTATCGGCACTGGCACTGATGAGCGTGTCCATGCTGCCCATACTGCTGGCGCGAACGATCTCGCCGGAGTCGATGCTGCCGCTGTTCGTGACGGCGGTGCTGCTGGCGCTCTCGGTGTCGCTGCCTGTCTTTGGCGATCCAGCGACTGAGACGCCGAATACAGTGGCGTTTGGCGCGCTCAGCTTGCTGCTCGGCTTGGGTTTCTATCTGCATCCAGTCAGTTTCGTTGTCGCCCTGCTCAGCATGACTTTCATCGTCTACATGATCATCACGCGCCGACCTTTCACGCGCCGAACAGTCAGCTTTACGTGGTTCACCGTCGTTATCATGATCGTGATCGCGACGCCCTACGTCATTTCGAGCATCCACCGACCGGGACTCGCCGCCGCTGGACGCTTGCTCGTCGATGATCCGAGCATGTCGTTTCTTCAGTCGTTCGCCGCCGGGTTTAACGGCTTGTTCTTCATCGGGGACAGCAGCCCAGCGCTCAACCTGCCCGGTCGCCCGCTGATCGATCTGGTCAGCGGCGTGATCTTGATCGTCGGCGTCGCTTCGGCGCTGCGCTGCTGGCGTCAAGCACGCTGCGTCCTGCTCTTGATCGCGCTGCTATTCATCGCGCCGACGGCGCTGCTCGCGCCCAACAGCCCGAATTTCCTCGCTTACGCACCACTGCTGCCTTTAATCGCACTGTTCTTCGGCTTGGGCGTGACCACGCTCTATCACAGCCTGCGGCGCGAATCGCGGATTGTGGGGGCGGTCGCGCTGGTCGCGCTGTTTGGCTTCAACATCGCTTGGGTAACGCGCGATCTGTTCGTGAATTGGGCACAACAGCCTGAGATGCAGCAGGTCTACAACGCGCGGCTCGGTCAACTAGCGCATTATCTTGATCTCACAACGGCGGAGACACCCGCTGTCCTCTGCACAGCGAACCTTAAGCCCCAGAATAATCCGGTGACGCTCACAAACACGCAAATGCTCGCGCTGATGATGCACCGTCAAGAGGTAACACTGCGCTATGCCGACTGCGGCGCGGCGCTGATCCTGACGGAAGGGGGCGACCGCGAACAGATCGTCCTGATCGATTCGGGCGACGTGGCAAGCGTCAATCCATTCCTGCAAACGTGGCTGGCACAGGGGCAGGTCGTTAATCTGCCGAACGTGCCTGCGAACTCGGTGATCGATCTCGACGTCTCGGACGCGCTGGCAGAGCGTATTGGCAGCTTTATGACGACCGCGCCTATCGCCTTCGAACCGGGACTTTCCACTGGCAGCGATGCACCAGACGGAGCACAAGCCGTTGCCGCCCCGCCGATTCGCTTCGGTGGCAACTTGACGTTTCTCGGCTACGAACACGACTGGGCAGAATTTTACGCTCCCGGCGACGTCGTGCCGGTGATTACCTATTGGCGGGTCGATGGAATCGTGCCATCCGACCTGCGTCTGTTCACGCACATTCTCTCTGACCCGACCAACATCGTCGCCCAAAATGACCCAATTAGCGTCTTACCGGGGCAGCTTCGCCCGCGCGACATCTTCATTCAAGTGACTTACGTTCAGCTTCCACGCAACCTGCTCAACGGTAGTTACAGCATCTCCATCGGCGCGTATGAGGACAACACCGACATTCGCCTGCCCGTCTTCTCTGGCGACCAACCGCATGGAGCACGACTCTTTTTAGGGCAGATTACGGTACAAGGGAAGTAACGTATGTTTGAGATCGTCTTTCTAGGGACTTCCGCCTCTGCGCCGTCGATCCATCGCGGGTTACCCGCGCAAGCGATCCTCGCCGGAGAATACCGTTTCCTGATCGACTGCGGCGAAGGCACGCAGCGCCAGATTTTGCGGAGCGGCATTGGTTTCAAGCGCCTAAGCTGTATCCTGCTGACGCACGCCCACCTCGACCACATCCTCGGCTTGGGCGGGCTGGTTTCGACCTTTGCGCGCTGGGAAAACATGGAATCGCTGGAGATTTACGGCGGTCGCGCGACGCTCGACCGCGTCAATGCGCTGCTGTTCGGCGTCGTGCTGCAATACGAACGCCTGCCTATCGAGATCAGCTTGCTTGAGCTTCAACCCGGCGTGATCCTCGAAACGAAGGAGTTCACCGTCAGCGCTTTCTCAGTGCAGCATCGAGGCAGTGGCAATTTTGGTTTTGTCTTTCAGGAGCATTCGCACCGCCCTTTCCTCGTCGATAAAGCCGAGGCGCTCGGCATTCCGGCGGGACCCGAACGCGGCAAGCTGGTGAGTGGGCAGACCGTCACGCTGGCGGACGGGCGCACGATCACGCCGGAGATGGTGCTCGGGGACGAAACGCGCGGCGTGAAACTCGTCCATATCGGCGATATTGGGCGGCTCGAACCGATCCGCGAGATCGTTGCGGACGCCGACGCGCTGGTGATGGAATCGACCTTTCTCGACGACGAAGCCGACGTTGCCAACCAATTTGGACACATCACGGCGCGGCAAGCAGCAGCGCTCGCGCGGGACATGAACGTCAAAACACTGATCCTGACGCACATCTCGCGCCGTTATCCCGAAAGCCGCGTGATCGCCGAAGCGCGCAGCGTCTTTCCCAATACCTACGTCGCCCGTGACCTTGATCACTACCTCGTCAGCCGCGACCGTCCGGTCGAAAAACTCTCCGCCGAGCAAATCCGCGCCAAGCATCTCGACGCAGATTAAACGAACGCGCATTAATTGCGTTGGCACACCGTCAGAAAATTGTGATCGGGGTCTTGAAACGTCAGCGTCATCACGCTGCCAATGTCTTGCGGCGCGTCGAGCATAGGGATGTGCAGTTCCGTCAAAAAACGGAATTCCGCGCCAATGTCATCTGTCCAGAAGAAGAACAAGGGCTGCGAGGAATTGGTGACGGACTTGTGCGCGTCGAGGATCAGCGCGGTTTCGCCCGCCATCGGCAGGTCGTAGATTTTGCCCTCGTGCGAGGTGTCGCTCACGGGCAAGCCGAGCAGATCGCTGTATCAGCGGATCGCCCGCGCCATGTCCGAGATAGGGACAAACACCGCCCCGATCTGGTTACGAATCGGACTAGGCATGATTACAATATCCCTCGCTAAACCTTCTCAAACATCTCGTTGATACACTGATAGACGAGCATCGTCATATCCATTGGCTGCGCGTTGTAAATGCCTTCGAGCACGCAAAAGGCATCATTGAGCCAGCGATAGCGCACATCCTCAGCCGTGAATGTCACCAACAGCATTTGATCCGCGTGCGCCCCCTCGAAATGTGCGCGTCCGCCGTCAAGCGCGAACACGATCTGTACGCCGTCGTCCGTCGTGATCACTCCGGTCACATGGGGGATCATCGAACTATCGCTGCGGCGGTGCGGATAATTCATCCAGCGCACGCTGCCGTTGAGCTTCACGCCCGTGACCGTGCCATCGCCGCCGCCGAAACCTGCCCCTTCTTCGCTGCCGAAGGGTCGCATTAACACGAATTTGCTGCCGATCCCCTCGTCCATCTCATAAGCAAGCCGCATTTCGCAAAGCGGTTCCAAACGCATCACACAACTCCATCATAAAATCGAGTAATTTACGATGGCATAAATTATAGGGTCAGCGGAAAAATTGGCAAGCGAGGGATGTCGCTTACTTCAGCATCCCCTCGCCGTAGATCGTTCCCGGCTGAATCACAATCGGCGATCCGGTATCGACGGTGGCGATCAGGTCGTAGGTCGTCGCGCCTGTGATGCGCACCGGCACGATCTCGCCGTCTGGCAGTTCGCCTTCGACGATCACGTAGCCGTCGATCTCTGGCGCATCGCGGTAGCTGCGCGCCAAGCTGAGCAGATCACCTGTCAGGTTGCCGTCGTCGTCTTCACCTTCGCCGTGACCCTCGACCAGCACGTCGAGCGTCTTGCCGATCATCGCTTGATTCTTCTTGAGGCTGATCCCCTGCTGAAGCTCCATCAAGGCTTCGTAACGGGCTTCTTTCACATCGTCCACGACCTGATTCGGCAGCAGCGCGCTCGGCGTGCCGATCTCGTAGGAATACTTGAACGCGCCGACGCGGTCGAACTCCAAGTCCTTGACGAACTTAAGCAAGCCGTCGAATTCTGCATCAGTTTCGCCGGGGTAGCCGACGATGAAAGTCGTGCGCACGGCAAGATCAGGCATGGCACTGCGCATGTTCGCCAGCGTCTCGTAGACCCATTCGACTTTCGCCGGGCGCTTCATACGCAGCAGCGTATCGCGGTGACCATGCTGAAGCGGAATATCGAGATAGGGCAAAATCTGCGGGTGGCGCGCCATCGTCTCGATCAAGCGCGGCGTGACGTAGCCGGGATAGGCGTACATGACACGAATCCAAGGAATCCCCGGTGCGGCAGCGACAATCGCGTCGAGCAACTGCGCCATGCCGTCCCTCATGCCCACGTCCGAGCCGTAATCGCTGGTGTCCTGCGCGATCAGGATAATCTCTTTGACGCCCATCGCTTCGAGGCGGGCAGCTTCAGCCACAATCGAGTGCATCGGGCGGCTGACCATCGTGCCTTTGATCTTGGGAATGGCGCAGAAGGCACAGGGACGGCGGCAGCCGTCGGCGATCTTGAGGTAGGCGCTCGCGCCCTGAATACTGGCGCGGAGCACGCCGTGCTCATCTAAGCCGACGACCTTCGCCTCATCGGGCAGATGATAGAGCGGCTCTGGATGCTTGCGTGTGCGGACGCGCGAAACGAGGTCGAAAATGTCCATCCAGCGGCGCGTGCCGATCACGCCGTCGAGTCCCGGCACTTCCTGCACCAAGTCCGCGCCGTAGCGCTGAGACAGGCAGCCCGCCGCGATCACCATTTGCCCACTGCGGCGCGTCTCGACCAATTCGCGCAGGGTGTCAATCGATTCCTGCTTGGCGGTGTCGATAAAGCCGCAGGTGTTGACGATCAGCACCTCGGCTTTGTTCTGGTCGGCAACGCCGATCATGCCATTCTGGTGAAGCACCTGCGCCATGCTCTCGGAATCGACCGTGTTTTTCGAACAGCCGAGGCTGACCAGATAGTATTTGTCTTTGCGTGAAGCCATCTATTCCGTACTTTCGTCTCGTGTGATGTTTCATTATACGCTATCGGTGGTTCGATCTATAGGCGCTTGTCAAAAGCGTTTTTGAGTTGAACGCCTCTACAGAATGGAGATCGAGCAACGTACATTGAAGTGCAGTCAGAACCGGGTCGCACGCGATTTATCGTCCGTATCCCGATTGCGAGGTAGCCGCTAGACCCGCAACAATTTCCATCATGAAAGGGAATGTAGGGGTGTCATATAACGCCCCTACGAGAAGGCTCTAACACAAAGCGACAGGACGTCAGCGCCCGATTTTAGTTGCAGTGGCGTCGGCGGGAATGCCGCGCGGCGGCAAAATCGACGTTGCTGTCGGAACGAGCGTATCAGTTGGGATCGGTGTGTTACTTGGCGTCAATGTTGGCGACGGTGTCAACGTCGGCGACGGCGTATTACTCGGCGTCAGCGTCAGGGTCGGTGTATCGGTCGGCACTGGCGTGTCGCTCGGCGTTGGCGTATCACTGGGAATAGGCGTCTCGCTCGGTGTTAGGGTATCGGTTGGCGTCAGCGAGGGCGTCAGCGTTTCGCTCGGCGTCGGGCTAGGTCCGGGGGTGTCGGTCGGCGTCAACTGCGCGACCAGCGCCCCCGCCGAATCGGTCGGCGTCGGCAGCGGCGTTAAGCTCGTGATCGGTGTCGGCGCGTAACCGGGTCCGCTGTTGATTTGGACGCCGCTGGCACTGAAAACGACCTCGACCAACTGACCACGCCCGCCAAAAATCGGCTGCTGCTGTCCATTGTAGACCACGTCAAGCGCGGCAGCATTGCTGGCGGTGATGCTGACATTATCGCCCGCCGGATATTCGAGCGCCGTCCCCGGCGTGGCGATGCCGACGTACTGCTCTACGCCATCAGTGGCGACGCGCAGCCACGTCCGCTCACCCAAGTTGATAGTCACCAGAACACCTTGTCCGGTGAAATCAGGCTGGAGAATCGGCGCGCTAGTCGGCAGCAGCACCAATGCCTCGGTCGCGCGCGGGGTGAACGATGGCGACGGCGGCAGGTCGCCTAGAATATCCCCTTCGGGGACAGGCGGCAGATCGCTGTTGGTTTGCACAAGCTGAACCACCACGAAGGCGATCACTGCCACCGCTGCCGCCGCGATCAAGAGGCGCAGCAGCAGCGCGAAGATGCCGATTCCGCGCCGTGTCTCGGCGAGTGCAGGGAGAGGGGGAATCTTCACAGCAGGGAGTGAGGGTGGCGTATCGGTCACACGGCGCGGCGCGACCGGCGTAGTCGGCAGCGCCGTTTGGCTATCGCGCTTGTCTTTCTTGCGACCGCCTTTGCGACCACTCAGACGTTTGGGATCGGTACTTTCCGTCAGCGCATCTTCGTAATAACTAACAACGCGATCTTCGTCCAGACCAAGATAACGCGCATAGTTGCGGATGAAACCACGGATTTGAATGGCGGCGAAATCGGGAAGGTTGAATTCGCCCATTTCGAAGGATTCAAGAATGCGCTGGCGAATACGAAGCGCGTGCTCCGCCTCGTCGAGGCTAAGCTCTTTGGCTTCGCGTGTCTCGCGCAGGTAGCGACCAAGCGCCTGTGCATCCATTTAGTGAATCCTGAGCGACCCGGACATGAAACTTACTTTTTGGATAAGCATCGGGTCGGGTCGCCCCTGTGTGTGTTTAGCGAGGACTATTCGGCGGGTGTTTCGGGTTCGTCGTCACTCGTGACAGCTTCCCTCACCGTCTCGACCACGTTTTCTACCGCGTTGACGACACCTTGTGCTACATCAGCAACCACTTCACTGACGCGCTCGACGAGTGTTTCGCCTTCAGCGCCTTCGACGGTTTCATCCGTCGCAATGGTTTCGCCCGCTTCGACAGCGGCAGCTTTAGCCGCGCGCTGTGCCATGTAGCTCTTGAATTCTTCTTCGCGGACGACGGTAACCTTGAGTGTCGGCGAAATTTCGTTGCCAAGCCGAACCGGAACGTCGTGCGTGCCAATTTCACGAAGGGCGGTCTGGCTGATAC
>JBBSNT010000163.1:0-9327 GCA_038260485.1 Aggregatilineales bacterium
CCATTTGAATATTCCGACGGAAAGGCGACGAAGCAGCGGTTTGGGGGATGCCACCCTACCCTGAAAGGGTAGGGCTACGAAACCCAAGCCTGCTGAAGCAGGCTGAAAAACTGCGCGATCAATCCAAGATTAGGGGAGCAACATCGAATATTCAAATGGCTTCTAAGGCAAAGCCGCAAAGGGATGTCGCTAGCGACATATTCGTCTTGGCACTCGTTTGGCGCGCTGGCGGTAAGGATCATATTCGCTGCGGGCGTCTGTCTCTATATGGGTCTAGATGGTAGTTGAGTTCTGACATTTGGCTCTGCTATAATCCTTAATGAAATGAAGCGTCCAACGTGAAAACGGGCTGGATGTTTTCGTTTTTCACTTCTTGATCGCTAAGTTCACGAGAAAAGCATAGTGACAGCTAAAGCGCTGATCGTGCTGCCGGTCACTGCGCCGGTGCAGCAGGCTTCCTTCGATCTCGTCGCGACGATTAGCACCGCTATTCGCGAAGCAGGTGAAACGCTGCAAACGGGCGACGTGGTCGCCGTATCGAGCAAGTACACCGCCATCAGTGAAGGGCGGATTGTCCGTATGGACGACGTGGTCGTCACGCCGGAAGCGCAGGCGATTGCCGACCGCTACGAGATGAACCCGCGTATCGCGCAGTTGGTGGTGCAGGAAGCCGACCACATCTTCGGCGGGATTCCGGGTTTTCTGCTGACGTTCAAAGATGGCATTCTGTCGCCGAATGCGGGGCTGGATCGTTCGAATATTCCAAACGGTTACGTCGTGCTGTTCTCGGAGTCGCCGTATCGTTCGGCGGCGAAACTGCGCCGTGATTTGAAGGCTGAATTTGGCGTAGACATAGGCGTGATCCTGACGGATAGCTGGCTGATGCCGGGTCGGTGGGGGACAACGGGCGTCGCGCTGGCAACGGCGGGCTTCCACCCGATTCAGGACGAGCGCGGCAAAATCGACCTGTTCGGCAACCCGATGATGGTAACGCAGCGCGGAATCGCGGACACGATTTGTGCCGCCGCGCAGTTGGTGATGGGCGAACGCGACGAAGCGACGCCGATTGCCATTGTCCGCAATACAGGGGTCGAACTGACCGACGCTGAAATCACCGAAGCGGACGTTTCGATCCCGTGGCAGATGTGCATCTACGTACAGTCGCTGACGGCGGGTCAGCTTCAACCGCTGGCGACGAGCGGAAATTGATCGGGCAAAAGGGGCGTACACAGGTGCGCCCCTGCAAACAGCTCAGTGGATGGGGATGATCGAACTCATACAGATTTAGGGTGGATGAGGGTTTGAAACCACAGGGGGGCTTTTGACGTACTTAGAAATAGGTGTTGGATAAGCCGCCGCTGGCGACACTGATCGAAAAAGTATTTATGATGCCTTGTTATGTCTGAACTCACGAAACAAAATCCATCTTTTCCCTATCCGCGCGGCATTGGGCGCTGGCTGCTGCGCCTGCCGCTGCTGCTTTACCGTCTGGGCTTGGGTGCTCCACTGAATGCCGCGCACATTATGATCCTCGGCACGGTGGGACGTTTGAGCGATCAACCACGCTATACGGCGATTGAGTATCGTCGTCACGGGAGCAAGCTCTACGTGATTTCGGCGTGGGGCAGACAACCCCACTGGTACAAAAATCTCGTGGCGACGCCTGACGTACTCGTTCAGCAGGGACGGCGCGCCTTCAGCGCGAGCGCAGAGGTGGTGACTAATTCCGGCGAAGCGCTGCGCGTGGTGCGGCTGTTTCGCCGCCGCGCACCCTTCGTCTACGATCCGTTGATCGCCCGCTTGAGCGATCAGGATCAGGTAGACGAGCGCACGCTGCCGGAAGCGGCTCAGGCGATCACGATTGTGCGGTTTGATCCCAAACCCGGTGATCCGCTCGTGCCGCCGCTGTTAGCGGATCGCGCTTGGATACTGCCGACTGCTCTCGCGCTGACGCTGATCGCGGCGCTCGTGATCGGCGTGACGCGCAGCCATTCAACCGACGAGTCATGACGGAGATTGCTGTCGTTTTGCGGCAGGTGCGTTTAGCGCTGCAAAGTGGCGACACCGCCGCCGCGATTCAGGGTCTGCAACAGGCAGTACAAGCCGCGCGCGACTCCGGTGATCGCGCTTCGGAAGGGCGGCATCTCGGCAATTTGGGGCTAATCTATCACCGCTTCGGCATGTCTAACGAAGCGCTCGCCTGTTTCGAGCGCGCGCTCGACAACGCCCGCGCCGAAGGAGATCGGCTGACGGAAGGCGGACTGCTCGGCAACATGGGCAATATCCTGCGCGAGCTTGGACGCTTCGACGAGGCGATCCGGTATTTGAACGAGGCGCTGTTGATCGCGCAGGAAGTCGGTGATGCGCGCGGGCGCGGCATTTGGCTGAGCAATCTGGCGCTGGTTTACGACGATCTCCAGCAGGTCGAGACGGCGATTCCGCTGCACGAGAGCGCCGTCACCGTCGCGCGCGATCTAGGTGATCAGCGCGGGTTGGCGCAGCGGCTTGGCAATCTCGGCAATGGCTATGTTTCGCTTGGCGCGTATGATCAGGCATTGGCGGTTTTTAAAGACGCGGTTGACGTCTGCCGCAGATTGGGCGATCAGGCGGCGCTGGCACAGCGCTTGGGCGTGATCGGCAACTTGTACGCGGCATTAGCGCGGGCGTCAACGTCGCGGCGGGCAATGCTGCAAGCCTTCACGAGCGCGCTCGACTATTACACGCAGACGCTGGCGATTGCTGAGCAGATCGGCGATCAGCGCAGCGAGGCGGAACTTCTGCGCGCGATTGCGGGGCTTCAGGCTCAGGTTGGCGCGCACGACCGTGCCGCCGAAGCGCTCGAAGCGGCAGCCCGCCAGTATGCCGCGCTTGGCATGACGGCGCAGGCGCAGGAAATGGCGGCGCTGCTCGACGCGATGCGCGGCTAAGCGAGTCATCGTGTGACCGCACGCTGCCTCTATAGTGGGTATCTGCGGGGCGCGAAGGGCTGATGACTCGTCCCTCACCGTTTCGCCCTATATAATAACGGTTCTTTCGCTCATTATCCGGTTGAATTCACCGCTTTATGACTTCTACAGCGCCCTCACGACCGCAGCGACTGCGTTGGCAAGCCGTTTGGCAGTTGCATTCGCCTGTCGTGCTGGTCGTGCGCGCGACCCCGGCGGAATGCTTGCAAACGTTGATGCGTGCCGCCAAACCAAGTACGGATCGGCTGCATCTTCGCAACTTGTTCGCTGAAGGGCGGCGCTATTATCTTGAGCCGCAGCCAAACGGCTTCAAGCTGAGAAGTGATAACCGCCTGTTGTGGGGCGGGCGGCGGCGGACGCGGGTCGCGGCGACGGTGTTCGGCGGGTTTTCTACGCCACAGGACGAGATCACCTTTATTCGCCTGCACAGCCGCATGAACGTTCTGTATCTGCTCAGTGGGCTGGTGATCCCGTTATTCTTCTCGTCGATTGTGATCTACATGCCGTGGTCGCCGGTGGTGATCGGGATGGTGGTCACGCTGCTGTTCGTGCTTTCGCTGCTAGGGCATCGCTTCAACGCGGCGCTTCAGGTCAACGAGATGATCTACTACGTGCAGAAGGTGATCGAAGATTTACCGCCGGTCGAAGTCGCGGAACTCCCGGCGAGCGGTCCAGACGTCGTGCTCACCAACAGCGATTTCCGCGAACAGTGGCGCAAATTCTATCGAGAGCAAACGCAAAAAGATCAAGAGGGCTAAATCGCTTCGCTCAACTTATGTTATGCTTTGAGCAGTCCCTGAATAATTAGGGGGAAAGTTTCGGGGCGCAGCCGTTATAATAATCACGGGAATAACACGCGAGAACTTATGAGACGAGGCACGATTTTTGTCATTATCTTTATTCTGCTCGCGGCGGGCGTGATTGGCGCAAGCCAGTTTTTGCGCTCACAGCCGCCGCTGGAGATCGCCGTTGCCGTGAATCCGCTGGCGGAGTCGTGGGTACGCGCCGCCGTCGATGCCTATAACGCGACCGAGCCGGTGGTCAATGCGACGCACCGCGTGCTCTATCGCGTCAGCACTATCGACGATTTGACCCTGTGGTCGGACGATGCGGCGAACCCGTGGACGGATGTGAATCACCCGGCGGCATGGATTCCAGCAACGAGCGTTTCGCTGACGTATGCGAACCGACAGCCGTTCGAGGTGATCGATCCGTCGCTGGCACAGACGGTTCTCATGTGGGGCGGCTTCTCTGACCGAGTCGAGGCGCTCACAGGGGGAACGCACCCGCTCGATTGGGAAGACGTCGCCACCGCTGCCGCCGCCGAGTATTGGACAAATGTCCCCGGCGCGAATGGATCGTGGGACACTGTGAAGCTCGCGTTCAGCCGACCAAACCGCTCGATGAGCGGCTTGACCGCCTTATTTTCAGCGGCGGGCGCGTTTGGCGAGCAGCCTGCGCTCAACGGCACGACGCTGAAATCAAGCGATTATCGCGATTGGCTTGAGCCGATTCTGTCCAGCGTCCCGAGTTACAACTCTCTGGGCGCGTCGGTTCCGGGCACGATGGCAGCGCGCGGTATATCTGGCGGCGAGATCGCGCTGGCGCCAGAGAGCGAATGGCTCAACAACTTGCGCGGTGACCTGATCGCCAGTGGCAACCCGATTCAACTGAGCTATCCGACTTATGAATTTACGTTCGATTTTCCGCTGGCGCGCTGGCGGGGTATGACAGAGGACGAAAACGCGGCGGTCGCGGCGCTGGGCGCTTATTTGCTGACGACCTCGCCGGAAGCCTACGGTTTGCGCCCTGCCAGCGGCAGCCCGGCGCCGACGGCACGGCTGTTCGCGCAGGGCATCGATTATGGTGTGCAGTTAGCGCCAGATTTAACCCAAGTGGTGCAAGCGCCGCCGCGCACCGAGACTCAGCGGCTGCTCTCGTGGGTCAACGGCGTGGTGCGCTAGTTATTTTGCAACGGGGGGGTACGCCATGCCCCAACCTGAATGATGATTGCAAATTGGGGGATACATGCACGTCTCACAACTTAACATTTACCCGATCAAATCCTGCGGCGGCATTACGCTCGATGCGGCGCAAATCGGGAAACGCGGCTTCGTCAACGACCGGAATTGGATGGTCATCGACGCGCACAACGCGCCGGTCACGCAGCGCGAAATCGCGCGCATGGCGCTGATCCGCACGGCGGTTGATGATCGCGTCTTGCGGCTCAGCGCGCCGGAGATTGATGCGCTGGAACTAGCGGTTGATCAGTCGGGCGAGCGCGTCGCCGTCAGCGTTTGGGGCGATAAGGGTATCGGTGCGGTCGATCAAGGGGATGCTGCCGCCGAGTGGCTGCGCGCTGTCTTGGGGAGCGACTGCCGTTTCGTGCGTTTCGCGGATGACAGCGTGCGTCAAGTGAGCCAGAAGTATGCGCCGCGTGAGACCGATCAGCTCAGTTTTGCAGACGGCTATCCCTTCCTGATCATCAGCGAGGAGTCGCTGGCAGACCTCAACAACCGCCTCGAACAACCGCTGCCGATGAACCGCTTTCGCCCGAACATCGTCGTGCGCGGGGCGGATCAAGCGTTCGCGGAAGATACATGGAAGGAAATTCGGATTGGCGACGTGATTTTCGACGTCGTCAAGGGGTGCGGTCGCTGTTCGATTACGACGACCAATCAGGAGACGGCGGTACGGCTTAAAGAGCCGCTGCGCACGCTGGCGAGCTATCGTCGTGACACCGGCGGCGGGCCGCTGTTCGGGCAGAACGCGATCCAGCGCACGAGCGGCGGGACGGTTCATGTCGGTGCGGAGATCGAGGTGCTATCGTGAGCCGTCTTTTGCGGAGGGTGCTGATCGGATTAATCGCGCGCCGTGAGCGCGGTGGCTGTTCGTTTTAGGGTTTTTAGTGTGCGGGGCGGCAATCCGCCTTGTCTCGATCAAGTTCATGCGCAGGAGTAGACCATGTTTCGTCGCTTCGTCAAATTACTGCCGTTCCTGATTCTTGCCGCCTTGACCGCGTGCAGCGGCGACAGTAGTAATGGAACCCCTTCCGTCCAGAACGCCACCAACTGCGCGAATAACGCTATCGAGGTCAGCATTGTCTACGCGCCGGAGTCGCAGCAGTATCTGCCGCAGGTGATCGCCGACTTCAACCGCGCCTTCTCACAGGGCAAGAACCCGGTCACGGGCGCGAACTTGGCAAGCGGCGAACGCGCGGTCTGCGTCACGGGCGTATCGGGATCATCCGGTACGGTGATGCAGGGGATCGTCAACGCCGTGATCGCGCCGAACAACCAGAACGTCCAGCGTCCGGTGATCTTTGAGCCGTCGGTGAGCCATTGGCTGGCGCTGGCGAATTACCAGAGCGGTCGCCAGTTGTTCGACCTCGCTGATACACAGGCGACAGCGCTCGCGCCGGTCGTGATGGCGATCTGGGAGAGTCGGCTCAAGGCAATTCAGGATACGGTCGGGCATCAGGAGATCGGCTGGGAAGAACTGCTCGACGTGCTGCACAGCCCGAACGGCTGGCAGGATTACGGCATCCCCAATGGGCGGCGCACCGTCTTTTACGGGCATACCGATCCGCTGGTGAGTTCAACTGCGCTTTCAACGCTGATCGCGGAGTTCGACGCCAGCGCGCGCACGAATGGCTTCACCGGACGGCGGCTGACACTCGACGAAGTGCGCAATGCTGACGTGCAGCAGGGCGTGCGCGACATCGAGGAACTGATCCGCCACTACTCGACGCGAACGACCGAGTTCAAGGAATATATCGCGCAGGGACCGCAGTATCTCGACTTTGTGGCGCTCGAAGAAAACGACCTGATCTACATCAATCGCGGGCTGACGGATTACAAGCCGCCGGAGAAGCTGGTCGCGCTCTACCCGAAAGAGGGCACCTTCTGGCACGAGCACCCGATGGGGATTGTCAATGCTGACTGGACGACGCAGGAACAGCGTGACGCCGCGCGCGTGTTTGTCGATTACGTGCTGACGCCGGACGTTCAGCGGCAGATCATGGCGCAGGGCTTCCGCCCCGCCAACCCCGACATTGATCTCGGCTTCCCGTTCGTCGAGGAGAACGGCGTTGACCCGAACCAGCCGACGGCGGTGCTTGACGTCCCCGCGCCGGAAGTGATCGCGGCGATCCAGCAAAGCTGGTCGTTCGTCAAGAAGCAGGCGGACGTGATGGTGCTGATTGACGTCTCCGGCTCGATGGGCAACGACGGCAAAATCGATCAAGCGCGTGATGCGGCGCTGGCGTTCCTCGCCCGGATGGAGCCGACCAACCGCGTCGGGCTGACGATCTTCAGCGACGATGTGACGGTGCGCGTGCCGCTTGGCAACTTCGAATCGACCGAAGAACAGTTAACGTCGCACATCAAGTCGCTGCGCGCCAGCGGCGGCACGGAACTCTACGAGGCGGTGCAGGAAGCGGCGAACGCCTTCGCTGACCAGCCGGACGACAACCGCATCCGCGCGATTGTGCTGCTGAGCGACGGCGCGGACACCGGATCGTCGGGGACATCGCTCAACGACGCGGTGGCGGCGCTGGAAGCCAGCCGCAGCGACCTGAACCCGGTGATTCTGATCCCCGTCGCTTATGGGTCGGACGCGGACATCAACGCGCTGAATGCGCTAGCGCGCGCCAGTAATACCAAAGTGCAGTCCGGCGACCCGCAGAGCATCCTCGGCGTGCTGGAAATCATCAGCAGTTACTTCTAAGTTGAGGGTAGTTCAGTAGGAATTTCGGGGGCGTACTGAGTACGCCCCTTTTGCTGTGAGGTTATGGCGCTTGCTCGTGCCAGTCCTTGAGCAGTTCGGCTTCGCGCTCCGGCTTCAAGCCGGCCTTGAGTTCGCTCTCGCCTTTCCATGCCAGCGTGTCGCGGGCGGTTTCGACAGGCGGGCGAAAGGTCAGCCCCGCATCAACCGCGCGCTTGACGCTGATGGCGAAAATGTTCGCGTATTCCGCCGGAAGCCAGAACGGCAGGTCTGCGCCGGTGACTTCGTGCTGCTGTACGAAGGCGTCGCTGACCCACGTAAACGCCGATTTGCTGCTCGACGCGCTGCGGAAGGCTTCGATCCACTCGCCCCACGTCAGCGGAATTTCGGGACCAGTTGCGTTGAAGATACCGGACGTGTCGTTCTCCAGCAGATGCAGCATCCACACGCCGAGATCGCGGGCGTCGATCATCTGCACAGGGCGATCCGCTTCGCCGGGGACGAGCAGCTCGCCGCCGCGCGCGATTCGCACGTCCCAGTAGGTGTAACGGTCGGTCGGGTCGTAAGGTCCGACGATCATGCCGGGGCGGACGATCAGGGCGCGGTCGCCGTAAACCGCCTCGACAACCTGCTCGCATAGGACTTTCAAGCCGCCGTAACTGTCGCCTGTGATTTCCTCGACCGTCTCGTCTTCTAGGCTGCGCAGGTGCGTATTTTCGTCAGCGCCTCGTTCGATGGGGTCGTCGTAGACCGAGATCGTCGAGATGAACAGGTAGCGCTTGACGGCGTCTTTGAGCAGTTCCGCCGACTGCTGGACGATGCGAGGCACGTAGCCGCAGGTATCGACGACCGCATCCCACTGTCCGTCCGCCAGCGCGTCGAGATTGCCGTCACGGTCGCCGTGCAGGTGCTCGACGTTGGGGAACAGGTCATCGTTGCTCTGCCCACGATTGAATAACGTCATCTGATGTCCGCGCTCTAGCGCCGCCGCGACGAAGTGCCGTCCGACGAAGCGCGTCCCACCGATCACGAGGATTTTCATCGTCACACCTCTTTTTAATTTTGTTAAATGGTGAAGCAAATTTAACCCAAGGTGCATGAGTCTGTCAATGAAGTGGTTGTGGCGGTAGGGGTGAGAGAACGCAGGGCAACCGCATCAAATTTTCTTGGTGCCGCCGGAGGTTCAAAACCTCCGGCTACGAAACCTAAGCCCGCTGAAGCGGGCTGTTTCACCGCCGGCTGATGGAAATTGAGTCATTGCTGCGGCAAAAACCAGTTTAACTTTTGCCGGATTCATTCATACATCTCGATTAGACGGCTTGAAGTTCTCGCCAGACGCAGGAAATCAGATCCTTTGATCTTCTTGTCCAGTCAAATGCGTTTTGATGCGTTTGCCCTTTGGGCAGATACACAGGTCTGCCCCTACAACCCATGAATGACCTTGTTGTGATCTAAGCGACGATTTTGATGCGTTTACCCTAACCATAGAACGCTTATCGAGGCTATGTATCGCCCCCAAGTGGGGTAAAGGGAACCCGCAGGCGCGCTCGAAAACGCCCGTGATAGACGAAAGCGTCTTCATCCCATCCAAATGGCTCTGGCTCACCGGGATAGGGGTCTTGCAGCGTGATTTTGC
>JBBSNT010000164.1:0-9325 GCA_038260485.1 Aggregatilineales bacterium
AGCCGCCCGTGAACGGGTCGAAAGCGGGTTCGTTCGGCGCATTATTGATCCATGCGACGTCGCCTTTCCAGTTGTACATCAGCAGCGAATTGCGGAAGTTGTCGAGCAGCACCGGCACATTCTGGTTAAAGGCATCGACCCGTTCTTGCAGCGACGGCGTTCGCATGATCAGGTTGCCGTTTTCGTCAGTCGTCTGCGTCAGTTCATCCCCGAACAACCGCCCTGACGCGCGCCGCCAGAAATCTTCGGGATATTCGACCGAATAATGAAACAGTGGCACGAAGATCACGAAGGAGACGATCACCAGCGCGACCAGATTCATCATCATGTGCTTGCGTTCCGCCATCGAGCGCAGCCCGAAGATCAGCGCGATCACGACGCCGACGACCACCGCCACCGGCAGCATTCGAATCGCTTGATAAGCGTAGACGCCAGCGCCCAGCGCCACGCCCGCCCACAGGAAATCGCTCCGGCGGTTGTAGCGCAGCCCGCGCACCAAAAAGACGATCACCAGCGCCGTGAACAGCGGCGTCAAGACGATCCGCAACCCCAAGCGGCTCAGCATCTCGTGCCAGTAACTGACGGCGACCAGCGCCGCCATCGCCAGCCCCACCGCGTTGCCGAGCCTCGGCTCATCCTTGCCGATGATCTCGCGCCCCATCCACCACAAAACCGGCAGCGTGATCAAACCCTCGATCACCGTCAGCAGCTTGAGCAGGTAAAAATCGAGATTCAGCCCCGGCAAGTATGATATGCCTGCCAGCGTGTAAAACTGAATCGCGTCGCGTCCATGATTGTTAGCGAAAAAGACGTTGGTTTCGCCGTGAAGCACGCGGTTCACGTCGAGCAGCTTCTCGACGTGGTCGCTGGTCATCTCCGGCGGCGTGCCGCTCAAATCGACGAAGCGGAAATACCCGCCCACGATCATGATGGCGACCAGCGCGACCAGCGTCCAGCTAAAATGCACGCGGCGCGTGCGCAGCCAGCGCCCCGCCGATTCGATCCCCGTGATCGGCGTCCAGCCTGCCGGAGACAGCGCCCAGACCCACAGGATGATGCTCGCCACCCACACCATCACACCAAAAATCGTGAACATATTCTGGTCGTTGAAAATCCACGTCAGCGCGACAGCGACAACGCCCAGCACAGCAGCAATCACCCGCGAGGGCGACCTGACCAGCGTGGCTTCGGGCTGTCGAACGATGCGCGGCACGACAAACCGCGTCCTATCCAGCAGCGGCGGAATCGCTTCCGCGAACAGCCACAGCAAAAAGCCCACCACCAGATACGGCACGCCCACGTCTAAGCCGTCCTGCTCCGAACGAATCGGTGAAGCGACCATCACCAGCCCGCCCACGACCGCCACCCCTAGCGCGATCACGCGCATGATCAACTGCACCCACGTCGCGCGGAGGCTCGCCGGGTATTCCTGCGCCAGTTCTTGGTCAATCGGGATAGGGGTTTGTGCTTCAATGGCGACGGGCGGAGCTGGCGACGCGGCTTTCGTCACCGTTTTAGCGGGCACACGCGGCGGCGCATACGAACTCGCCGCGAATATCGAGGGTTCCTGCGCGCGCTGCGCTGGCGCGTAAGTCGGCGTCTGCGCGACCATCGCGATTGCCCGCAGCGTCCCCAGCGGCGCGCGAACCATCATCCCGACCGCCTCTGCCAGCGTCAAATCCTCGAAACTGCGCTCCACTTCGGGCGCTGCTTCGACCACTGGCTGGAGCATTGGTTCAGCCAGTGGCTCAGGCTCAACTTCCGGCAGAGTATCAGGCAGGTTGTCAAGCACGCTCTCAGACAGGTTCTCGGGCATAGAGCCAGCGCTCTCGTCTGCTGCGCTCTCGTCGATCTCTGGCTCAGGGACGTCGTCAGACGCATCAGACAGCGCGTCCGGCATATCGTCCGTGAATGGGGGTTCGTCGTACTGCGGCTGATCATCCCATGTCATAGCTGAGGTTTACGTCCCTTCGCGCTCAAATTAACCGTCGAACGCCCGCTCGGTTCGCTGATCGGGTTCTTACGGTCGAACCAATTCAGCACGGTGATACCAAGATTGATCGGATTGAGCAAGCTGCCGTCGTTTTGGTCAAAGGTCGTACGGTCGGCAGCGGTTGCCAGATCATCAGGCAGCAAGCCCGACTCAAGCAGCGGTTTGCCCAGTCCATACACAAGATTATGAATGAACGGGAACGAGTCGTGCGTAAAGGCGCGTTCTTCCTCAAGGATGAAACCTGCGCTCAGTACCGCGTCCCGGAGTTGATCACGCCGATAGAGCCGGACATGATTCGCCCAGATGCCCGCAAACGTCCCGTGATGAATCGGGCGCTTGAACAGAAATTCCAGCGTTTTGTTGATCGGGTCCCACCAGAAGGGATAATCGGCGTTCGGCACCGTGATCGCTACGACGCCACCCGGTTTCAGCACACGGTAAATCTCTTTCAGCCCCGCCACGTCATCCTCGATGTGTTCGAGGATTTCCGACAGGATCACCGCGTCGAACGTGTTATCAGCATACGGCAACGCGTAGATATTGCAGTTGTGCAAAACAACGTTGGGAAGTTCCCCAACGTTGCGCTTGGCTTTCAGGATCACGTCCCAATCCAGTTCCGCGCCCACCAGTTTACAACCACTGGCATAGCGGAACATATTCAGGTAGAAGCCACGTCCGCAGGGCATGTCAAGGATCAGCTTGTCGTCGGTCGGCTCGACCCACTCGAAGATTGTCTGCACACGCTTCTTGAACGCCATGTCCGCTTCATTGAGCGTCATGTGCGCGATCACGCTCGGATCAACCGTGTACGCTGTTCGCGTAGGTTCGGAACTGCTGCTCATAGCGGTTTACCGTTTCTTCAAATGAAAATACAGTTTCGATGAATTCGCGCGGCTTGCGGTAGTCGTCAGGATGATCGAGCACGTCCACCAGCGCCGCACCAATCGAGCGCCAATCGCCCTGCTTCGCCAGCTTACCCATCCTCGTCTCACGAACAGGCACACGCCCGCCGGGAATGTCGGTCATCACGACCGGCGTTCCGCACAGCATCGCCTCGACCTGCACCAGCGCGAAGCACTCGCTATCGCTCGGCAGCACCAGCACATCACAGGCGGCGTAGAAATCCGCCACGTCCTGCGGGTCAGGCATCAAACCGAGAAACACCAGTTGATCCTCATACTGCTTGACCAGCGCTTGCTGCCGTTCCCACGTATCTTCGTAAGGGATAATGTACTGCCCCGCGAACACCAGCCGCGCGTCCGGATAAGTCTGGTTGACGACTTCCAACGCCCGAATCGCTAAATCAGGACGCTTTTCCTCGACGAACCGTCCAGCATAGCCGATCACAGGTGACCCATCTCTCGACCACTCGGCGCGCAGCGCCTCGACGTGCTGCAGATTCGGCGGCGGCATCTGAATCGGCGGATAGACTACCGAGACTTTATCCTTAAATGGCTGCAAATAGTAGGAATGATCAGCATAGTCTTGGCTGTAGGCGAGGATACGGCTTGCCCGCCGCGCCAGCAGGGTGTACATGGCGAACATCGCCCCCTGAATCAAGCGATTCACCAATCCGCCCGGCAGGATCAAATCGCCATGATGCGTGACGACGACGTGCTTGCCCGTCAGCATCGAAATCGCGGCGATCAGCGCCGTTTCCGGCGTCGGCGTATGCACGCTGACGACGTCATGTTCGCGCATCAGTTGATAGAGGGCTTTTGGGTAAGCGGGCATGATCATGCCGCGACTTAGGTGAATCGGCGCCCACAACCGCACGATCCGCACTCCTTGGTGCATGGTCGAATCGTCGCGCGGCAAATCGCTGCTGTAGCGCGCCGTCAGCACCGTCACTTCGTGACCACGCCGCACCAGTTCCTCGGCGACGCGCTGAACGTGAATCGTCAGCCCCGTGCGATGCGGAAAGTAGTACAGCAGACAGATCAGAATTTTCAGCTTGTCGGGTGAATTACCGTTACTCGACATGCGTTCCTTTAACCTGTGGGGTTCTCATCTTGCACGCGAAGATCGCGCACACCCTGCGAAACTTGTCCCAGAGAAACCCCTTCTTGGATAAACCCGTAAACGCCTAACGTGCTGTTCACCAGCAGGTTGACCGCGTGTACGGCAATGGCGAAAGCGGTGGCAGTCGCAGCGGGTTCGCCGTAGCCCATCGCACCCAACGCCAGCAAAATCGAAAGCTCATAGGTGCCAAGATTTCCCGGCACAGCGGGAACAGCCACCGCCAGCGACGCCGCCGCCGAAAACAGGCAGGTCGTCGCCCAATCCGCCTGCGGATAAAACGCGAGCATCAGCAGGTAGCCGGAGAGCAGCGAACAAAACCAACTCGCTATCGTCCACATGACGATCACGATCAACGCCTTCGGCTGAGTGAGTGGCGTTAAGCCGTCGAGAAAGTGTTCCAGCCAAGCGAGGACGTTCCAGCGCTGAAAGACTGGAAAACGCCCGATTAACCAGCCCGCCAGCTTCATCGTTCGCGCCCGTTGGCTGGCGACCACGATCAGCACGACAAACCCGATCACGACCAGCGGCGCGAAAAACAGCGCCGTCGCCCGCAGTTGATCCGGCAGCGCTCCGCCTGTGAGCGCCAGCGCCAAAATCAGCAGCACCGCCACCATATCGAGCAAGCGCTCAACGATGATCGTGCTGATCGACTTGAACGCCGGAACAGGCGGTCTGGCTTGAGTGGCGAGGTAAGCGCGCACCAATTCACCGACCCGCAGCGGCAGCACGCCGTTGACAAGATAGGATACGTTGGTGATGCTGAACGCCCGATAGAACGGCAGCGCACCGCCGAGCAGTGCCCGCCAGCGCGCACCGCGCGCGAATAAGCCGACCACAATCACCAGCAAGCTGAGCAGCACGTAACTGTAACGGGCACTTTGCAGCGCCGCCCACATTTGGCGCACGTCTTTCATCTGCGACGCAATAAAATAGATTGCCAACAGGCTTGCAATCACCCCCAGCAATCCGACACGCCAATATTTAGTGGGTTTCAACCGTTACAACCTCCGCTAAGCGGCGATTATAGCATGGATGTTTTTCATGGGTAGCGTCAGCCTAGCGTCAAGCCACCGCCAGAATACGGCGCTCATCCGAGCCAACGCTCCGTCCTTGACAGCCGATCACTCCCCGCATACAATGAGCACCATAATGCGGGTGTAACTCAGTTGGTAGAGTGTCTGCTTCCCAAGCAGAATGTCACGGGTTCGAGTCCCGTCACCCGCTTCCCTCAAGACAGCCGTGTCATGGACACGGCTGTCTTATTTCACAGAGCAAGATTACACCGACGATAAGCAATAAAGTTTCGCTTCGTGAGCCTCGACCTGTTGGCGCAACGCTCCTTCAACCACGCCAAGCGACTCGACTGTCCACAGATCACTGACATCATAGCGCAGCGCCGCTCCGAGCAGCGCGAAATCGACCGTGATCTCGGCTATCGCGTCGCCGAGGTTGAACAGCGCCAGATAGCGAGCAGCCCCATCGCCGCTCTGTGCCGTCCACACCACCTGATCGCCCTGCCGGAACAGTTCGCGGTTGTCGCTGCTCGCTTGATTGACTGCCAGCACCGCATCGTTCGTCAGCAAGCCGAGCGTGAAAGCGTCATTGCTCGGCAAATCACCACCAAACATCAGCGGCGAACGGCAAATCGCCCACAGCGTCATCAGCATCGTCTGTTCGTCGTGCGTCAGCAGCGATTGCCGATCCACGCCCCGTTCGGCGCGAATCCCGATTCGCCCCAACGGCAGCATGTCGGCGTCCGCCCAATGTCCCGCTCCGCTCTGCGCTGACCACTGCGCGCAAATGGCAAACTGATTTTTAAGGTCGTCCCAGCGATCCCAGAAATCAGCCGAGACGCGCCATAATTCGCTGTGCGCCTTCAGGTGATCAGCATGGTCGAGCGTCAGTTCGATCCCCGGCGACAGGCTCAGCACAATCGGGCGGCTTGCACGTTTAAGGGCATTATGCAGCGCTTCGATTTCGCCCGTGTGATATGGGTAAAGCATGTCGTCCGCCTTGATATAATCGACGTTCCATGCCACGTACAGCTCGACCAGCGAGTCATAGTAGGCTTGCGCGCCGGCTTTGCTCACGTCGATCCCGTACATATCGCCGTTCCATGAGCAAACATGCACTGTGTCAGCGATCTCCTGCGCGTAGTAGTTCGTGCCGAGGATCGGCGTATTCGCCCGCACTGCTTGGCGTGGGATGCCGCGCATGATGTGGATACCGAACTTCAGACCCAAGCTGTGAATAGTGTCTGCCAGCGGCTTAAAGCTACCATTCGCCGCCGATGGGAAGCGGTTCGCGGCAGGTAGCAGCCGACCATACCCATCCATGATCAGTTCGGCATCCGGGCGATACCCGCCCGCCTGCGCGTTCGGTTCGCACCACTGAATATCGACGACGATATACTGCCACCCATGCGCTGCCAGATGTGTCGCCATGTAGTTGGCATTCGCCCTGACTTCATCTTCGCGTACCGTCGTGCCATAGCAATCCCAACTGTTCCAGCCAAGCGGCGGAGTCGGCGCTAATCCATTGCTGATGCTCATCGGTGCTCCCCTAAACAGCGCTTCAATCATCGCCGTTAGATGTACCCCGTCGCGCATCATCGCGCAAGCGACGCCTTACATTCGCACCATGCCTTTCGAACAAGTGAGCGATGCCGTATAATCGGCAAAGACGTAAACACGACGATGATTTGTGATGCAGCTACCGCTTTTTCAGGAGATTCACGAGCCGGATACCGACGCGCTGGCGCGCTGTTTGCGTGCTGAAATCGTCGCGCTCGACATCGAGACCGAGACGCGCTGGACGGGACTCGGACCGAAAGCTGACTTCGGTCTGAGCTACCCCGCCGACGTCACGGTGATCGCGCTGGCGTGGGGCGAAGGCGATTCGCTAGAGACGACCGCCCTCGCCGCGCCGTTCCATGATCGTGCGCTGGCGTTCGTCAACAGGTTGATCACCAGTCAAGCCCTGTTGATCGCCCACAATGCCGTCTTTGACTTCCGCCAGATCAGCAAGCTCACAGGCGGGCGCGTGCCGGATCGCATCTGGGATACGCAGTCGATGGCGCGGCTGATTCATCCGGCGGTGGACGCCAGCTACAGCCTCATCGCGGTCGCGGCGGCGCTGCGCCTGCCGATCCCCGATCAGCAAACAGCGCTTAAGAGCCAGCGCAGTAAGCTCCACCTGCTGCCGCTCGAAACACAGCTTGACTATGCGCAAGACGATGCGCGACTAGCGCTGCAAATCTATCAGCGACAGAAAACCATGCCGGTCACGCCGGAACTGATCGACTGGGAAATTCGCGCCGTCCATGAATACTGCCGCATGGCAGCCGAAGGCATGCGCCTGAATACATCCTTCGTCGATCAGCGCTTAGGGGAATTGGGCGAGCAGCGTGACACGCTGGCGGCACGATTGCGCGATGACGGCTTGCTCACCCCCGGCAGTTCGCAGGCGCGGGCAAAGTATCTCTACGAGCAAAAGGAGCTGCCCCTGCCCGCCCCGACCGAGACGGGCTACTTCACGTGGGCGGGGCGCAAGCGACTCGCTGCCAACCCGCACGCGCCGGTCGAACTGAGCGACCTCAGCACCCGTTCCAGCGTGGTTGAATCCTACATGGAAGACGGTAGCCCCTACGCCGCGCGGCTGCAAGACCTCTCCACCTACATGGAAATCGACTGGCTGATGTCCACCCTCAAGGGCTTGCTTGACCACGCCGCGCTCGACGGTCGGCTGCACAGCCTTGTCACCACCGCAACCGAGAGCGGTAGGCGCGCGTCGAGCTACCCGCACATGCAGAACTGGAAAATGCCCGCGATGGCGGGCGCGGCGGTGGGCGATGAGGGCTTCACGCTGGTCGAAATCGACTTCAGCAACGCCGAGAACGTGATGGCTGCTTACATCGCCAGTGACAACAATCTCGCTGCCGCCTGTGCCGCCGAAGATTTCCATAAGACGATGGCGTCGCAGTATTTCGGCTCGGATTGGGAAATCGCGGACGCTGCCGAGCGCAAGCGCTTACGCAATCTCGCCAAGAAGATCACGTATGGGACGGCATACGGCATGGGCGCGGAGCGGCTCGGACAGAGTATCGGCGTCAGCACAGACGAAGCACTACGCCTGATGCGCGCCAAAGACGCCGCCTTCGCCAACGTGACGCGCAGCCGTGAAGCCGCCAAACGCCAGACTCGCAACGGCGGCATTCTCGAACTGTGGACAGGGCGCAAAGTCGCCGTGCCGACCGCCTTCGTCGCTTGGAACTACTTGTGTCAGGGCGGCGTCAGCGAGGTACTCAAGCGAGCGATTGTCCGCGTCTCTGAGGCATTTCGAGCACAGGGATTGCGCTCGCGGATCGCGCTCGACATGCACGACGCGCTGATCCTCGAAATCGCTCACGACGAATGGGACGACGCGCTAGCGCTCGCCAGCACCCTCATGACGACCATCACGCCCGACGAAGGCAATCAGCGCACGTCGCCGCCGATTCGCTGGCGCGCACAGCCCAATCTTGACGAAAACCGCAAGAAGTGGGGCGCGCGCCAGTGGCATCCACCCACATTGGGCTGAGTAAAAGATTGAACCGCAGAGGGTGCGAAGATATGGTAGGACGGGACGTAGGGGCGTCATATATTACGCTCGTACACAACGATTGTAGATAAGAGACTTATGGCGCGAGTAATTGGGATATTAGCGGAGAAATCGCTCCACGCAGCGCTGAAAGCCTATTATGCCCAACCCGGCGATCTGCTCGAATGCGATCTCAATGGCTACGTGATCGACATCGTGCGCGCGCTGCCTGATGACGCACTACTAAACGGGGCGGAGTCGCGCCACTGCATCGAAATCCAGACGCGCGGACTCGGCAAGATGAAGCGCAAGCTCAGCGCCCTGCTCGACCAGCACACCGTGCAGGTCGTCCACCCTATTGCCCACGAACGAACCATCACTCGCATCAACGCCGACGGCGAAATCGTCAGCCGCCGCAAATCGCCCAAGCGCGGAACCGTGTTCGACATTTTCCCCGAACTCGTCAGCCTGCCGACCTTGATTCAGCACCCGAATTTGCACTTAGAGGCGCTACTGATCCGCGAGGAGCAAATCTGGCTCGACGACGGTCAAGGCAGTTGGCGGCGCAAGCATTGGAGCATCAGCGACCGCCGGCTCGTCGAAGTCGTCGCTGCTGTGCCGCTGCACACGCTTGCCGATTTCGCCGCGCTGCTGCCCGCTGATCTGCCACCTTTGTTCGACACGCAGGAACTCGCCAAGCTGATCCACCAGCCGCGCAGCACCGCCCAGAAG
>JBBSNT010000165.1:0-9244 GCA_038260485.1 Aggregatilineales bacterium
GATCTGCGCAGACTCCGGCGCTTGGCTCCGCGATTCACGCAGCGGTCGCGGCGGGTCTGTTCGCGGACATTCAAGCCGCCGCCGATAAGCTCGGCAAGCTGAAAGACACCGTCGTCAATCCAATTCCCGAAAACCAAGCAATTTATGATCAACTGTTCGCGGATTATAAAGAACTGTATAACACGTTTGGGCGTGGTGCGAACGACGTGATGAAGCGCTTGAAGAAAATTCGCAATGCCGCGCGAGGAGAGGACTAGCCATGCTGCTGGAAGCGCTACGCACGGAAGTCTGCGGGCTGCACGCGCAACTGCCGGATAATCATCTGGTGGCGTGGACGAGCGGCAACGTCAGCGCGCGCGACCCGGAAAGCGGCTTGGTCGTGATCAAGCCGAGCGGCATCAAGTTCCCTGACCTGACGCCGGAAAATATGGTCGTGGTCGATGTCAACGGTATGATCGTCGAGGGGGATTACAAAGCCTCATCAGATACGGCATCCCACTGCTACATCTACCGCCACATGGCGCACGTCAACGGCGTTGTCCATACGCATTCGCGCTACGCGACCGCATTCGCGGTGGTCGGCAAATCGATCCCGTGCGTGACGACGGCGATGGGCGATGAGTTCGGAGGCGAAATCCCGCTGGGCGGCTTCGCCTTGATCGGCGGCGAGGAGATTGGCGAAGTGGTGGTCGAGACGCTCAAGGATTCGCACAGTCCGTCGTGTTTGCTGCAAAGTCACGGCGTATTTGCAACCGGCACGAGCGCGGAAGGGGCGGTTAAAGCCGCCATCATGACCGAGGATAACGCGGCGATTGTGTGGCTGGCGCTGCAAATCGGCACGCCGCTGACGATCTCAAACGAGGACGTCGCGAAACTGCATCACCGCTACACGCACGTTTACGGACAGTAATAGCGGATTTGGAGTCGATGAAGGCACGCGCGGGATTAGGTCGATTGGCGCATGATGAGCTTATAGGAGCTTTCGAACAAGCGCCGTCCTTCGATGCTGGGATTCTCAAGGCGCTCGAACAGGGCGCGGGCGAGCTTCTGACCGATATCGCGCGGGTCTTGGGCAATCGTCGTCAGGGCAGGGCGGACGATGGTCGCTTCGGGGATGTCGTCGAAGCCGAGCACGGCAACGTCATCCGGCACGTTGTAACCGGCTTCCTGCAAGGCGAGGATGACGCCAATCGCCATCAAATCGTTGACGACGACGAGCGCGGACGGCAGTTCGCCGCGTTCGATCAGGGTGTGGACGACCTGCTTACCGCTTTCAAGCGTGAAATCGCCATTGATGGTGAAGCGCGGGTCGAGCGTCAAGCCGCAGTCGGTCAGCGCGCGCGCGAATCCGCGCAAGCGACGGGGACCGGGGGGCAGAATATCGGAAACGCCGACAAAGCCGAGCGTCTGATAGCCGCAGTCAGTGATCAGCCAGCGAGTCGCCTCGTAGGTGGCGCGCTCGTCGTTGACATAAACGACATCGATGTTCGGGTGCTGAACGTGAATGCCGAGCACGACGAAGGGAATGTGCGATTGGGCGAAGTAGTGGTCGAGGTCAGCTTCGGTCAGGTGGATGGGCACCATGATAACGCCATCGACGCCGCGACCGAGCACGATTTCGCAAAAGTGCTTCTCATGCTCGTAGGTGTGATCGCTGTTCGAGATCAGCACTTCGTAATTATGCTGGCGGGCAACGTCCTGCACGGCGCGTGCCATCGTATGATAGAAGCCATTCGACAGATCGGCGATCATCATGCCGATGGTTTGCGTGCGCCGCGTGCGCAAGCTGCGGGCGACGACGTTCGGGCGGTAGCCCAACTGATCGACGGCGGCAAGCACGCGCTTGCTGGTTTCGGCGCTAATTTGCGCGGACGTTTCGGTGCGATTGAGGACGCGCGACACCGTAGGTTGCGATACGCCTGCGAGTTTGGCGACATCGTACATGGTCGGTTGTTTGCGTTTCGCGCTGCGCTTTGTTGGCATTGATGAGTCCGAATTCCTTCGCTTTGGCACTGGGTAGGGCATCCTGAAAAAGTTTAGTTATGATGATTTAAAGGTTAATATTATGACGAACCTCAAAGATTATACACCCCCATAATTCGCGGACTCAACAATCTGGCTCGCGCATATCGGTCTGCCGCCAGTTGACGATATTCAGGGTGATTTTCTTGACACACGGGTGAGATCATGTTATTCTCGGTATCGTGCATTCGAATACATTCGTTTGATCGTCCTAATGAAATTGATTGTTTAAGTCAGTATAAAGAATGATACAGCAATTTGCTTTTCAGTTGGTCATGCTCCACAGTGCTGCTGCTTTTTGCCGCATTTCTGGCGGCGAGCGTGCTCATTCGAGCGCCTCAGCGCCGTATTGGCGCTCCTTCTCCCTAAACAACCAAAACGATCAACCCGACTTCGCTTATCCCATCATACCGAGCCTTGAACCCGGTATTTTTCCGTTCCATCCCGATCCCATAAATTCGAGAGGAGGTGAAGCCAACGCGAAGCCATCAAGTGTCTCGTCGTTCAGGCGGCAATTTTTGCTGCTGGGGTAGAACCAAAACCCAGAACGATGAATGGCTTCAGGTTGCGTTAAAAGTAGCAGTCCTTGGAAAGTTGTGATTTTCGTTCTTTAAAGGAGTAAACAAATGTTGAAGCGTTCGACTTTGCTCACTGTAGTGCTGGCGATGCTGGCGGTCGTGGCGATGTTCGCCATATCGTTGGGCAGCACGATGGCACAGGATGCAACCCCTGTCCCCCTTCCGACGAATACTCCCGCCATTGCCGACATGGGTACTGGTGGCACGCACATCGCCTTCTGGAACGGTCTGACCGGCTCCGACGGCGTCACGCTGAACGATATGCTAGTTCAGTTCGTTCAGGAAAACCCGGACATTTCGGTCACGACTGAAATCGTGGACTGGGGTACCCTGTATCCGAAGCTGCAAGCGGCATTTGTTGCCGGTCAACCTCCGGAACTGATCCTGCTGCACGCTGACCAAATCCCGCAGTTCGCCTCGTTCGGCGTCCTGAAGGACCTGAGCAGCTGGTACGACAACAACGGTGGTTGGTTCCCCGTTGACGACATCTCCGCAATCACCTACAACGGTATGCTTTACGACGGCGCACCCTACGGTATTCCGTTGGACAATCATGGTCGTGGTCTGTGGGCGAACCTCGATGCCTTCGCTAAGGCTGGCGTCGACCCCGACGTTGAACACCCGACCGATTATGCTGGCTGGGTTGACCTGTTCCAGCAGTTGACGCTCGATGGTAATGGTAACAACGCTGCTTCGCCTGACTTCGACGCCGAAAACGTCGTCCAGTGGGGTACTGCCCTCTCCGAGTGGCCGTTCGTCGAGTGGTACGGCACGCTGGCGCAGTACGGCGGCAGCATCATGTCCGAAGATGGTACGACCGCGATGGTCAATTCCGAAGCATCGGTTCATGCGCTGCAGGACATGGTTGACTTGATCTACACCTATCACGTTTCACCGCCGGCTGCTGGTTTCGACGCTTGGCAGAGCTGGTCGGGTGGCGCGGTTGCGCTCGTCCCGACGGGGACGTGGTTCCGTAACTTCGCGGTCGATCAGACCGACATCTCCGGTCAAGCGTGGGTCAACTGGCAGTTCGGTCCCCAGCCCGGCGCGTGGATGGGCGCGCACACCTTCATGGTTCCTGCTCAACTCGAAGGCGAGAAGCTGGACGCCGTCGAAACCCTGATTCAGTGGGTGAGCGATCACGAAGTCCTGTGGGCAGCTTCCGGTCAAGTTCCGGCACGTCTGTCCGCTCAGGCTGAACTCGACGCTGAGAACTATCCGTCGAACATTCTGCTCGGTCAGTCGTTCAGTGACTATGGCACTTTTGAACCCCGCAGCACCGCGCTGCTGGAAATCGAAGCCGCGATTGACCCTGAGATTGGCGCAGCATTGAACAATCAGAAATCCGCACAGCAGGCGCTGGATGATGCGAATGCGCGCGTGCAGGCAGTTCTTGACCGCACGGCACAGTAAGCAGCAACACATCTAAACGTAAAATATGCTGAGGCGAGGGTAGGCTACGACTTACCCTCGCCCTGCTTTCGATGATGGGGTTGTTCCCCAAATCGAAAAAAACGCGATCTAAGGTTTATTGAAGATTTTACCTGTGTCGTGCTGGTCGTTGCTGATGGCACCGGGGCTTGTGATACAGCTTGGTCGCTGATTAAGGAAAACCAAACGATGTCAAACACAACCGGGACGTTGTCTACCGTCTCTCGAACGGGTCGCCCCCGCTGGCAATTCGGATTAGGCACTCGCGAAGCAATCGTTGCCTACTTATTTCTGCTGCCTTTCCTCATTTTTTTTAGCATCTTTGTGCTTCGAGCCGTCGTCTACGCGGTGCAGATGAGCTTCTATGACTGGCCGATTTTGGGGTTCAACCATCCCTATATCGGTATCAAGAACTATCAGGAACTCTTTAACGACTACGTATGGTGGGACGCGCTTAAGAATACCTTTTTCTTTGCAATAGTGACCGTTTTCGGGACAACGGTGGTCGCTCTGGGGTGCGCGGTCGCCGTCACGCAGAAGATTCGCGGTGCTGGCTTCTTCCGCGTCGTTCTCTACATCCCGCAACTGCTGTCGGTCGGCGTGATTGGTCTGTTGTGGGTGTGGCTGTTGAACAGTCAGTTCGGTGTGATCAACTACGGCTTGAGCTTCCTCGGCATTCACCCGATCAACTGGTTGGGGGACGAAACCCTCGTCATTCCGGCGCTCAGTATGACGACGATTTGGTGGGGCTTCGGTTTCCCGATGCTGATCTTTATCGCCGGGTTGCAGGGAATTTCGGAACAACTTTACGAGGCGGCGCGGATCGACGGCGGGAGTGACCGCCAAATCTTCTGGTACATCACGCTGCCGCTGCTGCGCCCGACGCTGTTGTTCGTGACCGTCACGGGCTTTATCGCCCAACTCCAAGTTTTTGGACAACCTTTCATCATGACGCGCGGTGGGCCGGGACGCGCATCCTATACAGCGATTTACTACCTCTACCAAATCGCGTGGACATCATTCCGCATGGGCTACGGCTCGGCAGTTGCGGTGACGCTGGCGGTGATTATCGCTGTCTTTACGGTGATTCAGTTCTTCTTCTTCGGTCGCAGCGTCGATTATTGATAGGGTATTTTTATGATGAAGCGATTTCAGAACTTATCCGTCTTTAGCCACTTCTGGATCTACCTTTTCTTGACGATTGCCACGCTGATCGTGCTGCTGCCGATTATCATCATCCTGTCGCAATCGCTGATGAACAATCAAGAGATCAACCGCTGGCCCCCGCAGTTGATCACGGCGACGCCGTCGCTGAACAATTATCAAACGCTGTTCACACGGGAAGACCTGATGCTGGGGCGCTGGCTGTTCAACAGCATTTTCGCGGCGTCGGCGTATACGCTGGCGGTGATCGTAATTTGCGCGCCAGCGGCATATGCGTTCTCGCGGCTGCATTTTCCGGGCAACAACCTGCTGTTTGGGCTGTTGTTGATCACGATCATGCTGCCGTCACAGACGACGCTGATCCCGAACTATCTGTTGATGCGCGACCTGCATTTCATCGACACCTTCAACGCGCTGATATGGCCCGGTGCAGCGAACGTCTTCGCGGTGTTCTTGCTGAGGCAGTTCTTTATGCAAGTGCCGGTGGAGCTGGAAGAAGCGGCGATTCTCGATGGCGCGACCTACTGGGGACGCTTCTTCCGCATCATTCTGCCGCTTTCAACTAACGCGCTGGCGGCGCTGGCAATCTTCGTCTTCTTGGGACATTACAACGACTTGTTCTGGCCGTTGATCGTGACCAATAGCCTCGAAATGCGGACGCTGCCGGTCGGCTTGACGATCCTCAACTTCTCTTACGGCGGTATGGAACGTCCGTTGGTGCTGTCCGGCGCAATCTTCGCTACCGTGCCGATCTTGATCGTCTACATTATTTTCCAGCGCCAGATCACCAAAGCAGTGATGCTCACCGGCATGGGCGGGCGCTAACCGGAGCAAACGCCGGACGCACTACTTCGCAGCAGCTTCGACGAGAATTGACATCGTTTACCAGCAGGATCGGGGTGACCCGATCCTGAGGGATTTGATTACGCTGATCGTCCGCTCTGCCGGGGGAGCATCAAGCCCATGAGCGCGTTCAGCCAACCCTGAGTTCCAAGTAAAGGACGATCTCTGTGAGACTCATGAAACAACGGATGCTGCTCGGTTTGTTCGTGCTGCTGAGCCTAAGTGCTTCTTCAATGCCCTTAGCGGCGCAGGAGACAACGAATTGGCATAAAGCCGAGCCGCCGATCCAAACGCGGTGGTACGACGAGGTATCGCCCGACAACGCGCTTCCAGAATACCCGCGCCCACAGATGGTACGTGATGCTTGGCTCAACCTGAACGGGCTGTGGCAGTTCGCGCCCGCCGTGAACAGCGTGAATCCTCCCTTCGATCAGACGCTCGATGAGCAAATTCTCGTGCCGTATCCTGTCGAGTCGGCTCTGTCCGGCTTGATGCGGCACGAGGCGAAGATGTGGTATCGCCGTGAGTTCAACTTGTCGCCTAACTGGGCGGAACAGCGCGTGCTGCTGCATTTCGGCGCGGTCGATTGGCAGACGACCGTTTATGTCAACGGGCAGGAAGCCGGCAGGCACACGGGCGGCTACGACGGCTTCAGCTTCGATATTACCGACGCACTGAACGCGCAAAACCCGCAGGAAGTGGTCGTCTACGTCGAAGACCCGACTGATCACGGCGGGCAGCCGCGCGGCAAGCAGGTGTCGCAGCCGGGTGGCATCTGGTACACCTCGACGTCGGGTATCTGGCAGACGGTCTGGATCGAGCCGGTCGCGGCAGCGCACATCGATCACCTGAGCATGACGCCGGACATCGACGCGGGCGTGCTGCGCCTGACCGTCAGCACGGTGGGCGCAGAGGGCGACAGCGTGCGGGCGACGGCGTTCGCGGACGCTGAGCAGGTGGCGGCGGTTGAGGGCGTGGTGGACGGCGAACTGGCAATCGCCATCCACCACGCGCACCTGTGGTCGCCGGACGATCCCTTTCTCTACGATCTGCGGGTCGAACTGATGCATGAGGGCGAAGCACTTGACAGCGTGGGCAGCTACTTCGGGATGCGCAAAATTTCGGTCGGCTTGGTCAACTTCGCGCCGCGTATCCTGCTCAACAACCAGTTCGTTTTTCAGATCGGCCCACTCGATCAGGGCTTCTATCCTGAAGGCATTTACACCGCACCGACCGATGAGGCACTGCGATCCGATTTGGAATTTGCCAAACAAATCGGTTGGAACATGGTTCGCAAGCACATCAAAGTCGAGCCGGAGCGCTGGTACTACTGGGCGGACAGACTCGGTGTGCTGGTGTGGCAGGACATGCCCAGCACCGACGCGAACAACCAGATCAGCGCGCCTGAAGGCGATTTCGAGCGCGAACTGACCGCGCTGATCGAGGGGCGGCGCAACCATCCGTCGATTGTGCTGTGGGTCGTCTTCAACGAAGGGTGGGGGCAGGATCAGTTTGGCTCTGGCGGGACGGCACGGCTCGTCAGCCGGGTTCACGAACTCGATCCCAGCCGCCTGATCACTGATGCGTCCGGCTGGACGGACTATAACGTCGGCAATGTCCACGACATTCATACCTACGTCGGGCCTGACGCGCCGCTGCCCGAAGCGCATCGTGCCAGCGTTCAGGGCGAGTTTGGCGGTTTAGGGCTGCATACGCCCGGTCATGAATGGAGCGCACAGAGCTTCGCCTACGAGTGGCAGGATAATTCCGCCATCCTCACCGGGCGCTACGTCGTCATGACGCAAAAACTGCAAGCACTGATGCACGACTTTGGCTTGGGCGCCGCCGTGTACACCGAAATCAGTGACGTTGAGCAAGAATTGAACGGCTTTTTGACCTACGACCGCGCGATCATCAAGGTTGATGTGGACAAAGTGTCCGCCGCCAACCGTGATCTCATTGAGCAGTCTTTACGCATTGGAGGAGAGGCATCCTAATGTCGCAATCATCGAAAGCGCGTATCACGCTTGATACGAATCGCAGCATCAGCCCGATTTCGCCGCTGATTTTCAGCGGATTTGCTGAACACATGGGACGGGCGATTTATGAAGGGATTTACGATCCCGCTTCACCGCACGCCGACGAGAACGGCTTACGGAAAGATGTGCTGGCAGCGCTGCGAGAACTCAACTTTCGCTCGATGCGCTACCCCGGTGGCAATTTCCTGAGCGGGTATCGCTGGCAGGATGGGGTTGGTCCGAAAGATCAGCGCCCGCAGCGGCGCGATCTGGCGTGGCAATCGACCGAAACGAACCAGTTCGGCACGGACGAGTTCATGGCGTTCTGCAAGGAAGTGAACACCGAGCCGATGATGGCGGTCAACATGGGCACGGCGTCGATTCAAGAGGCGGCGAACCTCGTCGAATACTGCAACGCACAGGTGGGCACGCAGTATGCCGACATGCGTGCGGCGAACGGTCAGCGCGACCCATATGGCGTCAAATACTGGTGTCTCGGCAACGAGATGGATGGTCCTTGGCAGATTGGTCACCTTGAGGCGGAAGATTACGGCAAGAAGGCGCGTGAAGCAGGCAAGATGATGCGCTGGCACGATCCGTCGATTTCGCTGGTGTCGTGCGGATCGTCGAATAACCGGATGCCGACCTACCCCGAATGGGATCGCGTTGTGCTGGAAACGTGCTGGGAAGTGGTCGATTATCACTCGATGCACCACTATGCCAACAATCACGACAACGACACGGGCAGCTATCTGGCGCTGAGCGCCGACTTCGAGTCGTTTGTCGATACGCTTTCGGGGGTGCTGCGCTACGTAAAGGCGAAGAACCGTTCTACACACGACGTTTACCTGCAATGGGACGAGTGGAACGTGTGGTACAAGACGCACCTGACGAAGGACACGCACGGCGAATGGGGGCAAGCGCCGCACTTGATCGAGGAAGTCTACAACCTCGAAGATGCGCTGGTGGTCGCGCAGTGGATGAACGTCTTCCTGCGTAAGTCAGACGTGATCAAGGTGGCGTGTCTCGCGCAGATCGTCAACGTGATCGCGCCGATTCTGACGACCCGTGATGCGATGCTGAAGCAGTCGATCGCCATCGCCAACAGCTTCGTCGGCGTCGCCTTCAGCCCCTTGGGCCATGCGATCTATGTCGGCGGGGGGGCAAGCCCCACGAGCCAAGCGGCGC
>JBBSNT010000166.1:0-9201 GCA_038260485.1 Aggregatilineales bacterium
CATTTAGCAAAATCGTGAAGCCGAGCCACAACAGTAGGATTGTGTTGGTCAGCGATATGGCGATCACCGCCCACGTCGAGAGGTAGTAGATCAGCATCAGCCCTCCCAGACGGTACGCGCGCCGTGCTCGTCAGTGATATAAGCGGTGCCGTCCTCCGCCCACGAGAGCAAGCGCCCCGCGTGGACGATCATGACCGCCCGCGTGCGTGCGACTTTCTCATCGACACTGGTCTCGTTCAAGCCCCAGACAGCGTAAATCTGCCCGTTGGTGCGGCTGACCGTGCGTTTATCCTGAAAGCCGAGCCGAGCCGCGATCTGCTCGTTGGTCATGCCCTGTCCCAGCATTTTAGCGACAACCTGCTCGTTCGGTTCAAGCAGCGCCATCGGCGACTGCTCATCCTTCTGGCGGACTTCCTGCACGCGCGCCTCAATCTCAGGATCGATGAATCCGCGACCGGAGACGGCGTCGCGCAGCAGCGGCACGATCATCGATGGCAGCAGATAGTTCGATTTGCGAACATAGGCGTAATGGCTAAGAATGCCTGAGCGTCGAAAATCTCGATAGTAGGCGTCATCATCCTGAATCGAGTAGAAGACAATCGGCAAACGCGGCAGTTCGCGGCGAATAGCGACCGCCGCCTCGATGCCGTTGATTGTTCCGGCAAGCTGCACATCCATTAAAATAGCGTCGGGCGTGGCGTCGAGCGCCAGCTTGAGGGCATCTTCACCGCGCGGCGTCACGCCGATCACCTTGATCGCGCCCGTGTTCTCCAGCCCGATGCGCAGCGCCTCGCGCAGCTTATCCCCATCTTCAACGATGAGTAGGTTGAGCATTACGTCTATAATCCTTGCTTAAAAATGCACTTGAACCGCCAAAACGCTAAGGGCACAGAGAATGAGATAGTAAACCTCTATCCCACTATTCTGCATTTTACAGGTTATTATGGTCAAGCACCCACGTGCACGGAGTATAATTACGCTTTAGCATGGGCATCGTTATCAGGGGGAGCGTTGCGCCTCGTCTATCTTGCGCTGGGCTGGTGCGCGGGGGTCCTCCTCGCCAACAGCGGCTTACATCTGCCGCTGCTGTGGCTTGGCGCTGCCGTGATGTTCGCCTTATTCGCGTGGCGTGTACGACAGATTGAAACGGTAGCACTGCTGCTGTTTGCGCTTGGCGGGCTGCGGATGGCGGTCACACCCGTGACCAGCGATCTCGCCGCCTACAACGATCTCGGCGGGATGACGATCAACGGCATCGTCGTGGGCGAACCCGACCGCCGTGACGACCGCGTGCAGCTTCGACTGGCTGCTGACACTGTCACCCGTGCTGGCTCGACCACGCCGACCGACGGCTTGGTCTTGGTCGATGCGCCGCCGCTGACCGTTGTTCGCTACGGCGATCACGTCGCAGCAACGGGATCACTGCGCACACCAGGCGCAAGCGACCGCTTCTCGTATGCCGATTACCTCGCACGCAGCGGCGTCTACAGCCTGATGCAAAACACATCGGTCGAAGTCACAGAGCGAGGGGGTGACAGTATCATCGGCGCGCTGATCGACCTCAAGGCGCAGGCAAAGACGCTGATCGATCAAGCGCTGCCCGAACCGCAAGCCGGGCTGCTTGAAGGGATTTTGCTCGGCAACGAGCGCGGTATCGCGCCGGACGTGAGCGACGCTTTCGCCGCGACGGGCGCGGCACATGTGATCGCCATCAGCGGGTTCAACATGGCAATCCTCAGCGGCGTGATCGTTGGGGCGCTGCGGCGCTTGCGGGTTTCACCAACTCACGCCGCGCTGATCAGCATCGCCGTGATCACGGTTTACACGCTGTTCGTCGGCGCGAATCCGGCGGTAGTGCGCGCGGCGCTGATGAGCGGCTTGATCGTCGTCGGGCGGGCACTGAGACGGCAAACCTATCTGCCCGCGTCACTGGCATTCGCGGCGCTGGTGCTTTCGGCGCTCAATCCGCTCGTCTTGTGGGACGTGAGCTTTCAGTTGAGCTTCTTCGCAACACTCGGTTTGGCACTGTTCGCTGATCCGTTCACGGCTGTCTTCGACCGCGTGCTGGATCGGTTGTTCACGCCGACGATCAAGCGCTGGGTGGGCGCACTGCTGACCGAACCGCTGATCGTCACGCTGGCGGTACTGGTCTTCACCCTGCCGCTGACGATGCTCTACTTCGGGCAGGTGTCGCCTGTTATCCTACTGGTCAATCTGCTGGTCGTGCCCGTCCAGCCCGCCCTGCTGCTAATCGGCGGCGCGGCAACGTTGATCGCCTTCGTGCTGCCTCCGCTGGCGCAGCTTCTATACTGGTTCGACTTAATCCCGCTCTCGTGGACGATAGACACGGTGCGGCTGTTCGCACGACTGCCCGTTTACGAGGTTTTTATCGCCGCGAACGCGGTCGCTGGATTCTTCGCCATCACGATAGGAGCAGCGATGCTCAAAGCCGCGCAGCCGAATTGGTCACTGCGACTGAGTCAGCGAGTACAAGCGCGGCTGGTGATCAGCGCGGCACTGATCGCTGGCTTGGGGTTGGTGGTGCTGATCGGCGCACTGTGGATCAGCCGACCGGATGGGCTGCTGCACATCTGGCTGATCGACGAAGGCGACAGCAACGCCGTCTTGATCGAGACTCCGCGCGGCGCACAAATTTTAGTCGATGGCGGGCGTTATCCGTCGCGCTTGCTGACCGCGCTAGGCGATCACATGCCGTTCACCGACCGCACCATCGAAGCACTGATCCTGACTCAGCCGGATGAAATCCAATACAATGCGCTACCCACCGTGCTGGATCGCTACGCAGTTGGCGTCGTGCTCGATCACGGGCAGCCGAATTTAAGCGCGCCATTTGTCGCTTTGCACACGCGGCTTGCAGAAATGACCGAACTTCACGTCAGCGCCGGATACACGCTCGACAGTAACGATGGCGTACAGATTCGCGTGATCAATCCTGATCACGTGCCGACACTGGGCGAATCGCTCGACGATAACGCGCTCGTGCTGCGCCTAACCTACGGCGACGTCTCATTTCTGCTCACGTCAGAACTCAGCAGCGACGGGCAAAAGGCGCTACTCAAACGCGGCGAACTGGTGGCGGCGTCCGTTCTGCAAATGCCGGAGCACGGGACGGCACTCGACCGCGATTTTCTCGCCGCCGTACAGCCGCAAGTCGCAATCATCGGCGCGGAACACCCTGACCTCGACGTGCTCGACCAGATCGGCGACGTGCCACTCTACCGCACCGATCAAGGCGGGACGATTCACCTCAGCACGGACGGACGCAGCTTGTGGGTGGTTCAGGATTCGCGGGTGAGCCGATAGACGCGCCCGTAAATCAGCAGGGCAACGGCGATGCTACAGTAGTGGCGGATGTAGGTGAGCGGTGTCCAGATAAAGACGAAAATAGCGATCAAGCCGCTCAACGAGGTCAACAGCGCATTGATCTTTTCGGCGGTGGTCAGGGTCATGCTGAGGAAAACGTCATTGAGCAGGTAACGCGTGTCACCTATTGGACGTAGAGCGCACGCTAAATTTAACATTGCCACCAATGCTCGCGGCGCCGACCTGCCACTTATAGGGGCGAACGTAATTCAGAAATCGAATGAAGTTACTGCGCTGTTTCGGAGTTGATTAGGAGATAACGATTTAGCTTGCGGGTATGATCCACGCTACATTCATCTTCAAAGCACCTAAAGAGAAGCGCAAGCCTAAATTGGATATAACTGATCTAGGGCGGGATATCGCACCCTGCCCTAGATATTGCGTTAGTTGCCCTGCTTTAGTTACCCTGCACGATGAACCAAAAGAGGAAGAAATAGACACCCGCCGTCAGCGCCGTGATCAGCGCCGGCCCTGTCGCTTTGCTCTTACGTGCGCGTATCATGCCAATGGTTATCAATGGAAAGACAAACATGCCGACATTGATGACGAACATCCCGAAATCCTTATTTTTAAGGATAGGCTGTTTGTGGAGTGCGAGCGCGGCAACACTCAGTTTGCCGACGATAGCGAACAGCAGCACCGCGAGGATCAACAAGGTCGGAATCATGTTTTTATCTGGCATGACAAACAAGGTGATTAAAGCAAAGAAAAAGATGATGTAGAGAAGGATGCTCCAGATCAGCGCTTGACCCGTTCCCGGTCCAAGCAAAGCAACAATATCTTGAAAATTGAGGCCGCTCATGGATAAAAAAGTCTCCTACCGAATGATGTCTCTAACAATACTATCATGCAATCCGAGTATGTTACACTAGAGGCAGTTCGCACCTCCTAAAAGCCAATAGGTAAAGGTATGCTGCGTTCTCAATTCGAGCATTATTCACAACAAATGAACGGCTGGTGGCAGTCGCACCCGGCGATGACACGGGCATTGCCCGGTTATCTCATGCGTGCGGTTTCGAACTTTATTAGCTATGGAATGCGACAGGCAGCAGCACTGTCATATTATGCTGTGTTCTCGATTTTCCCGCTGACGCTGCTGCTCGCGGTCTTGATCAGCCGGGTTGTCGGCCCCGTGATCGGACCGGACATCGCCACGCAGCAGATCGGCTTAGGCCTGGAAGCATTTCTGCCTCCGGCGGCAACATCCCTGCTCGACTTCTTTCAGACGAACCTCACGCAAGCCCTCGATCAGGGCGCATCGTTCAGCTTGATCGCGGTCGCCGGATTGATCTGGTCAGGGCTAGGCTTGTTCTCGAACATCACGACTTCGCTCGACTTCATTTTCCACGTGCCGTCGAACCGGAGTTTGTGGCGACAGCGAATGACCGCCGTCGTGATGGCGTTAGTTCTGGTCGTCCTGATTACGACGTCGTTCATGACCTCTGCAGTGCTGCGCTTGGTGTCGGCACTGCTGCTGGAACGCCCTAGTCTGTGGATCAATATCGGGTCGATCTTTCTGCCGCTCGGTTTGGACATGATGATCTTCGCGCTGCTATTCCGCTATGTCCCGTCGCGGCGCGTTCACTGGGATGCCGTCTGGCCCGCCGCGATCTTTGGCGCGGTCGGTTGGGAATTAGCAAAAACAGCGTTCGGCTGGTATCTCCTCAACGTCGCTAACTACCAATTCATCTACGGCACGCTCTCGACGGCAATTGTGCTGCTGTTCTGGGCTTACGTGATCGCCTCACTTTTCCTACTCAGCGCAGAATTCTGTGCCCAGTTGAACGAATGGCTGCTTGACCGTCACTGGCAGCAGGAAACCGAACAGTTCCTTGAGGGCAAAACGACACCACGCCTCCCCAATGCCCATAATGTAGAGTAAACTAGGCACGAAGCAGCGAGAATGTTGTTCTTAGTTCATAAAACCGTTCGATGATGTGCTTTCGATGAGTGGTGACGACTCATTACATCTATCAACGCTGGTTCAGACGTATTTACCACTAAGTAAGAGAAAACATGACTGATTCACCAGAGATAGTCCCTGAAAGCGAAAATACTGCGCCCTTCATGGACGAGCGTAGTATCGCTCGACGTATCGCTTTGCAGGCATTGTACGAAATCGACGTAGCGCATCATGCCGTCGGTGAGGTTCTGACGATTCACCTACAGACGCAGAAGCCGAACCGCAAGGTCGCGCGCTACGTGCAGGAACTGGTACACGGCGTCGTCAGGCATCGCAGCGTGCTTGACGGGGCAATTCGGACTTACGCGCCGGAGTGGCCGCTCGAACAGATTGCCGTCATTGACCGCAACATCTTGCGTATTGCCGTTTTCGAATTTGCGGTACGCGCACGCACGCCGGTCGGTGTCGCCATTGACGAAGCGGTCGAACTCGCCAAGATGTTTGGCGCAGACGGCGCATCCAGCTTCATCAACGGCGTACTTGGCGCCGTCGCTGATGATGAAGCATGGCTGCAACAAGTACACGCGCAGCAAGCGTTTGACATCGATGCAGCGGAAAGTGAAGATGATGGCGACGAACGTACAAATTCCCTCAGCAAACCTACCTCCTGAACTCCCGCCGGAGGATGGGCACGAGCTGCGCATGTCGCTGCTCGAACATCTTGAAGAACTGCGTAACCGCTTATTCAAAGCCGCGTTGGGGTTGGTCGTCGGTACGACCATTGGGGCGCTTTTCGCCGGGCAAATCTTCCAGTACCTGCTGCTACCCTATGGGCGGCAGGTTCAAGTGCTCGACCCGACCGGAACGGTAACGAACTATTTTCGTGTCGCTTTGATGGTTGGTGGCATCATCGCCATTCCGTTGATCACCTACCAACTGCTGATGTTCATCCTGCCGGGGCTGACTCAAAAAGAGCGGCGGATTGTTCTGACTTCTATCCCCGCGATCACCCTGCTATTCCTGATCGGCGTGCTGTTCACGTGGTTCATGCTGATCCCGCCCGCACTCGATTTCTTGGCAAACTTCCAATCGCAGGTTTTCATCGTCGAATGGACGGCAGACGGCTACCTAGGTTTCGTCACATCGCTGCTGTTCTGGATGGGCGTTGCCTTTGAGACTCCGCTGGTCTTCTTCGTCATTTCGCTGCTCGGCTTCGTCCAAGCGCGAGCGTTGATTAAGAATTGGCGCATTGCGATTGTCGGTGCGGCAATCGCAGCGGCGGTGATCACGCCGACGATTGATCCGGTCAACATGTTCCTCGTGATGGCACCGCTGATGGTGCTGTACCTGCTGAGCATCGTACTGGTGAGCATTGGCAGCCGCATGAATAGGCTGGCGGCATGAACCCAATCCGCATCATCGGCGTCCCGATGGACTTAGGACAGCGAAGGCGCGGCGTCGATATGGGTCCGAGTGCGCTGCGCTACGCTGGACTCCAAGAACGGCTGAGCAACCTCGGCTGGAACGTGACCGACAGTGGCAATATCGCCGTTCCGGTGATGGAGCAAGTTAACCGCGACGCCGATGACGACCGCGCGCACAACGCGGCAGCTATCGGCGCAGTTTGCCGCACGCTGCACCATCAGGTCAAGCACGCATTAGCGGCAGGCGAAATTGTGATCACGCTCGGCGGCGATCACAGTGTCGCACTCGGCACAGTTTCGGCGGCGCTGACCCAGCCCGGTAAAGTCGGCGTGCTGTGGATCGACGCGCACGGCGATTTCAACACGCCGGCGACGACGCCATCCGGCAATGTACACGGGATGGTTGTCACCGCCTTGATGGGCATGTGCCCGCCCGAATTTACGATTGGTGACGTGCGTTTACGTTCTGACCAAATCGTCCAGATCGGCATTCGTGATCTCGACGCCGCCGAAAAAGTGGCGCTAGTGCGCAGCGACATCAAGGTGATGACGATGCGCGACGTCGACGAAAACGGGATGGCGGCAGTCGTGCGCGCGGCGCTAAACGCGCTGGGCAACGTCGATGCGATCCACGTTAGCTTCGATATGGACTCGCTTGAGCCGAAAGTCGCGCCCGGCGTTGGGACGCCCGTTCCCGGCGGGCTGACCTACCGCGAAGCGCATCTGCTGCTGGAAATGCTGGCGGACGATGGGCGTGTGCGTTCACTCGATATTGTCGAGGTCAACCCGATCCTTGATGAGCACAACGCAACGGCGCAGGTCGCGGTCGAACTCGCCACCAGCCTATTCGGTTCACGGATTTTGTAAGGTGAAATGATGGCTGACTCAACTGTGTATGACATCCTCAAGGCGCTTAAGAAACTCACGCCAGAGCAAAAGCAGTGGCTGCGGGAAACGTTGGCAACGACGCCCGCGCGTGAGAATTTGGAATCCGGGGCACACGACGAAAAGACTGAACAAGCGCAAGAATCGGACGACTTCTCTTCGACTGAATGAAGCCGCGAAACTATCCGTACCGTTTGATACGCAACCTAAGCTGAGTCGCTCATGCTCAACCTATTTAATCGACAGAAGCGCGCGCGGCGCGTGCTTGTACTGGGGCTGGACTGCGCCAGCCCGCACCTGATCTTCGACCAGTTCAAAGACGATCTGCCGACTTTCTCGCGGCTAGCAGCGTCCGGGACGTGGGGCGAAATCGAATCGGCGACGCCGTGCATCACCGTGCCAGCGTGGGCGAGCATGATGAGCAGCCGCGACCCCGGTGTGCTGGGCGTCTACGGCTTCCGCAATCGTAAGGACTATTCCTACGACCACCTCGTCACCGCCGACAGCGACTCTATTCGCGTCAAACGTCTGTGGGATTACTTGGGCGACGCGGGCAAACAGTCGATCCTCGTCGGCGTTCCGCAGACCTACCCTGTCCACCCGATCAATGGTGCGCTGGTCAGCGATTTTCTGACCCCCGGCAGCAGCGCCAGCTTCACCTATCCAGCAATCCTCAAGTCGGAGATTTTACAGCGCTACCCCAACTACAAATTTGATGTGGGCAACTTTCGCACCGACGACAAAGATCGCCTGCTGCAAGACCTGCTCGACCTAACGGCAATGCAAATGGGCGTGGTCAAGCACTTGATGAAAACGCGCCCTTGGGATTTCTTCATGTTCGTCAACATCGGCGTAGATCGGCTGCATCACGGCTTCTGGCACTTTCACGATCCAGCGCACCGACTGTACACACCGGGGAACAAGTTCGAAAACGCGATCCGCGACTACTACAAGATGATGGACAGCTTCGCGGCGGAACTGCTGGAGATCGCCGGAGACGACACGACCGTGCTGGTCGTAAGCGATCACGGCGTCTCGCGGATGGACGGCGGCATCTGCATCAACGAATGGCTGTGGCAGAATGGTTGGCTCAGCTTCAAAACTCCACCTCGTGGGAACGGCTTGACCCGCTTCGAGGACTGCATCGTCGATTGGGCGCATACGCGGGCGTGGGCGAGCGGCGGCTATTACGGGCGCGTGTTCCTCAACGTGCAGGGGCGCGAACCGAACGGCACGATCCCGCCAGAGCAGTTCGAGGTCATGCGGGATTTATTGGCAGCAGGCTTAAAGAACATCCCCGACCCCGACGGCAATCCGCTCAACACGCACATTTTCAAGCCGCAGGAAATATACCAACAGGTCAACAACGTCGCGCCGGATATGCTGGTCTATTTCGGAGATTTACACTGGCGGGCGGTCGGTAGCCTCGGCTTTGGGCGACATTGGACGCTCGAAAACGATACAGGACCTGACTATGCGAATCACGCCGTGCAGGGGATGTTCATCCTCAGCGAACCCGGCAAACTGTGCGCGGGGCGCGTCGAGGGGCATCAGTTGATGGACGTCGCGCCTACCCTGCTCGACCGCTTCGGCTTGCCGATTCCA
>JBBSNT010000167.1:0-9196 GCA_038260485.1 Aggregatilineales bacterium
ATTATCAGCACAGGGGGGATTTCCACCGCGCAATACCTATATGGAACACTTTAACAATTGCGATAGACAGCGGCTGAGATGCAGGCGACTTTAACCTACAGCCGCGCAGTCAAGCGCCTGCACCCGTTCAGTAAAACTTGATGACGATGTCGCCGATGATGTTGGCGGCTTGCTCGGCGCTGCCGACAGCGTGGAACATATGCCGGTAGATTTCGCGCAGCTTAAGTATCTTGACGACCTCTTTGAGATCATCAGGCTCGTCAAACAGGCTGGCTAAGGATTCGGCGTAGAGGGTATCCATGCGGTTCTCAATTGCCTTGATGCGCATGGCGTGATCCCCGGCGACATCCGGATGTTGTTCGAGTCGCGCCATTGCTTGGCGAATTTCCTCAGCGCTGTCACGCAGCAACCGCGCCATTGTGGCAAGCTGCGGTGTCGGCGCAACGTTGAGGATAATCATCTCGCTGGTGGTCGAGTAGGCGTAGTCGAGCACATCATCGATAGCACGTGAGAGGGCAAAGAGGTCTTCACGGTCAATCGGCGTAACAAAGCTGCGGTTGAGTTGGTCGATCAACATGCGACGTTCTTCGTCCGCACGCTTTTCCAACTCGCGCACGCGGATCGCGTTTTTCTTGTTGGGGTGCTCCATATAGTCAACAAGCGCTTCCGTCCCTAGCACGACGATATATGCCTGCTCGCGCATCCGCTCGATGAAGTGGTTGGGACGGTGCTGAAACGAACCTTGCAGCCCGCCACGAAGTGTCGAAACAATATTCATGGTAAGTTTCCCTGATTAACTCGTTTATTGAATGCACTCACCAGCTTGATAAACGTAATAGTCGGCATCCGTACGATAAATATGTCAACGGAACCATAATATTTGACAAGGGTTGTATTTTTAAGAATAGTTTAAGAATACGTTAAATCTCTTAAAATATCAACCTGTTGCTGTGAATGAAAAAAGAGAACTTTTATTTGAGAGAAAACGCTTTGCTGATCCTCTTCGAATGGAGCCATGAATCCGCTCGCAATCCGAGTATTTGTTACGATAACGAAGGATAAATTTTACGGTATTTAACACGTTCTTAATGTCATTTAATCTTTTAACCTATTCCAACAGGAATTCCCAATGAAATGACTATCCAGAATACTGATATTGCTAGACGCGATGGGATTGAGAATGCTGATCATTGTGCCAACAGCACAGGCAGAGATGGCAAAAGGCGCTGTCACTGATACGGTAATAGCGCGGAATGTTATCATGAGGGTACTGCGATGATAGAGAAGGGTGGTCGAATATCTGCGCGATTGTTCATTCTCATAGCGGAGTCTGGGACAAATTTACAGGCTATTCTCGATACGGTAGAGCAGGGCGAAATTGATGCTTCGGCGAGCTTGGTAGTTTCTAGCTGCAAAGCCGCTTACGTTTTAGGGTTGGTGTAGAGACTCTCTATTTTCCGCTTAAGTCTTATACAATACAGGGCTAAGCCGACAGGAATATGATCGCCGCTGGCGGAACAGTTCACCGTATACCAACCCGACTTAATCGTTCTCGCGGGATGATTGCATCTATTTGATGACACCTTCTTAGATCAATTCCCAGAGCGCTTAATCAATTTACATCCAGCGCTGTCCAAGCAATTTCGGAGAATCGATGCAATTGAAGGCAGAAGCGGCAGCACCTCAATTTTGGTGCACCCTGAAGCATCGGAATTGCGTTTACTTCGTGATAACAAGCATTATCATAAGTAATTTATTTCACCTAAATGCGCATATGATAAAGCTACCTAATCGGATAAGGTTAACCAACCTTGATTAATTCGCTGCTGCGTAGCTTCCCATGTCTGAATGCCACTGGTCGCATCTGGTGCTTCAACACAACACGCGCCCACTGCAGCCGCCATTCGGGCAGCGTCCTCGATTGATCCACCGCGCAGCAACGCAGCAATCAGTCCAGCATATGCCGCATCACCCGCACCAGTCGTTCCTGAAACGCTTACTTCGAAGGCTGGCTGCCAGACCTCCTTCTGTGTCCACGTCGTGATGTCGATTTTCTGCATCAACGATGATAAACGCATTTGGCGATTGCTGCGTAAGTACAAACCTGCTTCACCGAGTTTGAAGCCAATCAGCGCGCAGTCCCCAAGCGCCAATAATTCATCGGCAAGGCTGTGGATGTAATCGCGCTTCTCCCTAACAACGAAGGACTCTTTGAACCGATCATAATCTGCACGGCGCAGCATGAACAAAGCTTCATCGAGGCTTGGAACGAAAATATCGACATATGGAAGCACACGTTGGAGAAAACGTTGCCAATCGACCTTTCCACCCACGCCGTCCGGATCAGGTAGTGTCATGTCCATTGACGTGATGACGCCGCGCTGCTGCACTTGGTAAAATAGGTTCGAGAGTTCTCGCCCTTCATCCTCGAGAAAATGTGGCAGCAGTGTTGGATAGCCCAAATGAAACAGGCGTGCTTGCGCAACAATATCAAAATCGATGTCGCTGCTGCTGAACGTCTGATTAGGTCCGGTGCAGTGGAGAAATATCCGATCCACGTGTTCTGGCTCAAGAACAATCGTGTAAGCACTCCCCTGTGATGGATCGACCTTCAGTGCTTCAATCAGCACTGAATCGCGGGTGCGCAGGAAATCGAGTGTGGCGCGCCCAATGAAATCGTCACCAACCTTCGCCATCAAACGCACGTCAACGCCAAGACGGTGCAGCGCTAGTCCTGTATTAGATACCGCGCCACCTGTCGAAAGCTGAAGATTGCCGACCTCAAATAACTGACCCGGTGAGGAGAGTACGTTTAGAGGAAGATGATTCATTTGCGGGAGCAAATCGAGGCATAAATGACCACATACGACAACATCAAAAAGCTTATTCATAGAATCAACTATATTTCTGCTAAGTCTACTGCCCTTCTCGTTCGTTGACTTATTAGCGCAGCAGTTAAAATGCGATGATGCATCGCCGTTTCCGCTGGCGTGGCACAGTAGAAGCGCGAATCGGAGCGCCCATGTGCCAATTGATCGCAAAATGAAGCCCACATTTGGAGGGTGGCGTCGGCGAAACCAAACTCGAAAATGCTGCCTGTCACTGTTGGATAAACTGATACATAGCCGAGATCGGTGGTGTGCCATGCCTGCTCAGAACCGCTCTTATAAGGCATTGTTCGCAGCGTCTTTGGATGTTTCGTTGAGAACTCGGCGCTAAACTCTGTGCCACGAATCTTCAGATACCACGTATTCATTTCGCCGGGCGCGATACGGTAGGTGCGAATGAACATCGGGAAACTGCCCTCGCCATTGGTGACATCGCACGTCAAAGTCGCGTTATCCCATGTCTCACAAGGGACGAGTTTGCCTTCGCTGTCGGGACGCTGCTGAACCACATTGCTCAAATTAGCGTAAACCCGATCCGGCAGCCAACCAAGGCGCAGTGGAATGTGCAGCGCGTGCATTCCGAGGTCACCCATGCAGCCATATTCGCCGTTAATGGCAATAGTACGCTTCCAGTTGATACGCTTGGTTGGGTCAAGATCACTGCTGTGCAGCAGACCCGCAGAGACGTCGATGATCTGCCCAAAACTCCCTTCTCGCAAGTATTGGATAATTCGCTGCGCGCCCGGAAAATAGGGGAATTCCGACGAGCAAGCGACGATGACCTGCGGATGCTGGTCGATTACGTCGAGGATTGCCCGATTCGCCGCGAGGTCAATACCAAACGGTTTTTCGCCAAGCAAATGTTTTCCAGCACGGATGATGTCGGTGTAGAACTGTTGATGCAGATTGTGCGGCACGGCGCAGTAAACAGCATCGATCGCGCCGCTGTTCAAGAGGTCATGGTAATTGGTCGTCTTGAGGACAATCGAGTCAAAATTATCCTCGAACCATGCAAACGCTTGCTCGTTCGTATCGCAGATGGCGGTGATCTGGGGTGCGAAGTCAAGGTCAAGCAGATGACACCAACGCGCAGCAGCGCTAGCGAAATCGCGTCCCATCAAGCCTAAGCCAATAATGCCAAAACGAATCACCTTGCGCTTACGCATCATGCCTCCAAGTATTTCAGCGCGGCATCTGGCGCTGCGCCTTCATGAACGACCGCCATCAGCGCTTTGGTCATGCCCGATGGATTGGTATGCTGGATGACATTACGCCCGTAAACAATACCCTTAGCACCCTGCTCTATTAGGTCAGCAGTCCGGCGAAGAATTTCAGCTTCAGAGACTTTGCCACCGCCACGCACAAGCACCGGTTTTCCCGCCGCGACCTCGATAACACGGTGATACTGTGATACATCGTCAGAAGGATCGGCTTTCACGATGTCTGCCCCAAGCTCAACCGCCTGTCGCACAAGTGGCAAAATCTTGTCAATGTCGCCATCGACCATGTAGCCACCCGCGACTGTATTATCTTTCATGACCAGCGGCTCGACCATCAGCGGCATACCATAGCGTTCACAGATTGGCTTTAAGGTGCAGATGTTCTCAATGCAGGCGCGATAAACCTCAGGTTGATTCGGCAAATTGAACAGGTTCACGACCACACAAGCAGCATCCAAGCGTAAGGCTTGCTCGACTGCATCGTGGATTAAACTGCTGAATAATATTGACGGCAGCGTCTTGCCGTAAACGTTGGCGACGTCGGTGCGAAGCACTAATGCAGGCTTATAACTGCCGGGAACAGCTTGCAAAATCGACGCTTGTCCGACGCTCAATTGAATGGCATCGGGTTGAGCTGCAACCAATGTTTGAACCACGTTCTGCATATCTTCGATGCCGTCTAAAAAGCTGCGTTCCCCGAAAAAGCCATGATCGACAGCGACATCGAAACACTTGCCATCAGCCCCAAATAGGCGGTTCATTCGCGGTGAAATCGACACGTACATCCCCTACTTTACGCTCATTGTGAGTGAACAGGTACACTCTGTTCACCTCTTTGAGAGATTATAGCGATAATTGCCTAAGATTGCCGCTGGTGTGCAAGCCTAAGCCGAGCGAGTACAATAACGCGAAAACTTTGGTTTCCAAACGAGTCGAAACGAGGAGTAGACTAGGTGCAAGTAAATATGCGGTGGCTGGAAGAACAGGCGGAACTCACTCTTATGCGGCTGCTGCCCAGAATCGAGACAGCACTCGCAGACATGCACGACCGCGATCTCTTTCTTGCCCGGCTGCGCGAGCATTTTACCGATGCTTTTACGATGTTCTATACCCTCTACAGTGGGCATTACGACTTCTTTTACCACCTCGAAGCGACCATTCTAGAAGTCGCCTCGGCATTTCAAGCACGCTCGATTGATCTCAAAGCGCTCGACGTGCAGCGTCAAGAAAATCCCGACTGGTTTCAAAGCGAGCAAATGTTGGGCGCTGTCTGCTACGTCGCCCGCTTCGCCGGCGATCTCGAAGGTATTCGTAAGCGCATTCCCTACTTTAGAGAACTTGGCTTGACCTACCTTCACCTGATGCCGCTCTTTCTGTCTCCCGAAACGCACAATGACGGCGGCTACGCCGTCAGCAGCTTCCGCGACGTTAACCCGACATTGGGAACAATGAAACAGCTTGAAGCGCTTGCCCGCGAGCTGCGTCAGCACGGGATCAGCCTCGTCCTCGATTTTGTTTTTAACCATACGTCAGACGAGCACGACTGGGCGCAGCGCGCAATCGCTGGAGAGCACCAATATCAAGATTACTACCGCATGTTTGACGACCGCACCATACCGGATAGCTACGAGACGAGCCTGCGCGAAATTTTCCCTGAACAAGCGCCGGGCAGCTTTACTTATCGCTCTGAGATCAACAAGTGGGTTTGGACGACTTTTCACAATTATCAATGGGATTTGAACTACGAAAATCCTGAAGTATTCAGGGCGATGCTCGGTGAAATTCTCTTTCTGGCGAATCGTGGTGCAGAGGTGCTTCGGCTCGACGCTGTGCCGTTCATCTGGAAAAAACTCGGTACGAATTCTGAAAATCTGCCGCAAGCCCATGTCATCATTCGCGGCTTCAATGCCCTCGTTCGTATTGCTGCCCCTGCCCTGCTCTTCAAATCCGAAGCGATTGTTCATCCGCGCGACGTTCGCAGCTATATCGACCCGAAAGAATGCCAAATCTCTTATAACCCGATCTTGATGGTGTCAATCTGGGAAGCGTTGGCAACCCGCAGCGTCGATTTTCTGCGCCATACGATGAACAAGCAATTTCCACTGCCGCCGGGCTGCGCGTGGGTCAATTATTTGCGTTCGCATGATGACATTGGCTGGGGATTTGCCGACGAGGACGCCGCCGAAGTAGGCATTCAGGGCGAAGATCATCGTTACTTCTTAAACCTGTTCTACTTGGGGCGCTTCCCCGGCAGCTTTGCGACGGGGCTACCGTTCAATTTCAATCCGCGCACACAGGATATGCGTATCAACGGAACGACGGCATCGCTCGCGGGATTGGAAAAAGCGTACAAGCTTGACGACGACGATTATCGGGACACAGCGATCCGCCGGATTACGATGATACACAGCATTATCTTATCGGTAGGCGGCATTCCACTGATCTATTTAGGCGATGAAATCGGTACGATCAACGACTATAGTTATCGTGCCGATTCCGGTATCGCTGACGACAGTCGCTGGGTGCATCGTCCGATTGCCGATCCTGAAAAATATGAGCAGCGTCTGGATTCCACGACGGTCGAAGGGCGTATTTTCACAGCGCTAAAGCATCTAATTGATCTGCGACAAGCAACCCGAACCTTCGCGAACGGCGAAACCGTCTTTATTCAAACCGGTAATCCTCACGTCTTAGGCTATACCCGGCACAACTCCATGCTGTTTTTAGCAAACTTTGCCGAATCGGCGCAGTACGTGAACGTCGCCACCCTGCAAAATGAATGGTCGCTCATTCGAAGCGCTCACGATTTAGTCACGGATCAAGTGATGTCGTTAGAGGACAGTATCCGGCTTGAACCCTATCAGTTTATGTGGCTTGCCCCATAATGGGGGTTAAATCCGCCGCAGCACGTAGATGCGTGGGTGCAATCCGCGTAAGTTCACGCGAATAGTACGCTCAGTTTCCCACGCCGTATTTTGCGCGAGCAGCGGCTCGATCAGACGGACTTCATGCGTGATGAGGACAAAGCGAGCACCGAGACGCGCAATACGGGCAGCTTCAGCAAGCATCTGCGGATAGAGCCGTAGGTTATCCTCATGGGAGCCGCTCAATTGCCCGAAAGGAAGATCAGCACAGAGTGCATTCACGCTGCCCGATGCAAAGGGCGTTTGTGCCATATCAGCACGCTGCAAGCGAATGCTCGTATAGCCACCACTGGCGTCTACGTTTGCGCGCGCGCACGCCAGCGCCATCATATCGTGATCTAGCCCGACCGCGATCCATGTTTTACCAAACGCCAGTCGTTCAATCAAGAGTGTGCCAGAACCGCAGCCCAAATTAACAAACGTATCTTCGGGCTGCGGCTGCGTCAGCCGAATCATCGCTTGAGCGGTGGCGGCGTTGAGCGCGCCTTCAAAGTTGCAGACTCGCCAAGCGCGCGTCACTAAAGGTCGTGCAGTGAGGCGCACGAGTGTCTGCCACCCACCTTCAAGACCGGGGCGAATTCTCAGCCACAGATCGCCCTTCTCGTCCGCCGCCGTAAGCCCGGTCGATTGAGCAATCTCAGCTTTGATCCTCTGCATCACGGATGACTCTGAGCCAGCCGCCGCTAGATAAAATGTGCTGTAATCTTTTGCAGACGCCATTTGGCGAATGTGCTCAATCTGTTTGAGCAACATAGGAAAATGAGTATTCCCCAACAATGCTTTTGGGCGCGGGACGGCAAATTGCTGGCACAGATAGACGGACTGAGCTGTACTCAAGTTGAGGAGCGCGCGTATATTGCCAGCATAGCTGAAGCCGATTTCACCACTGTGCTGATAGAGAATGCGTGCGCCGCGCTCTCGAAGCTCTTGCTCGCTGACGAACTCCAACCCCGGCGTCGTTTCAAGCTCGTAAACCGCTACGGAAGTCATATTTTCAGATTTTGAGTTGCGTTTCATACTTCATGTCCATAGAATCTTCACTGCATGCGCGGCTGAAGCAAGGTTCGCTTGGTCAAGCACCTGTCAACGTGGAGAGAAAGTAAACGCTATGCGCTTGATAAAAGCTGCTATATGGTTTTTGACAATCGTCATCGTATCTGCTACTGCGCAGATGCAGAACAGCGAGGTCATCGCTCAAGCCTATAGTACCGTCAACGTGCGCAATGGTCCCGGAACAGAATACGACATTATCGGTCAACTGAACAGCGGAAATGAAGTGCCAATTACTGGACGCAGCAACAACGAAAGTGATTGGCTGCGGATCAATTTTGAGGATAAAGAAGGCTGGCTCGCTTATTTCACGGTCACTATCGTCGGTGATGTGAATGATCTTCCAATTGTCGAAGCATTGGCAGATCGAACAGGTTTGTCGAGTGAACGCAGAGCAACACCGCTCGTACGCCGCAGTTCTAGCAACACCTTTGCTTCGGCATTTCGACGTGTCAATGTGCGCAGCGGACCCGGGATAGAATTTCAACGGATTGGTGTATTAGAACCGGACAGCACTGCCGATATCACAGGACGGACAGCCGACGACGAGTGGCTTCAAATTGACTATCAAGGACAGCGAGGCTGGATCGCTTATTTTGTCGTCAGCATCACGGGGAGTTTAGACGACATTACAGTCGCCGCTATTCCTATAACGGCGGCAACCCGAATTCCGCCAGCAGTAGAGCTGGTCGCACGCTACAATCTGAATTTCCGAACGAAACCCACTATCGGTGCACCTGTGATTGATGTCATACCCTTTGGCACGACACTAACGACAGATGCTCGAGCCGATGATGCCGGAGCATGGCTACGTGTCACTTACGACGGCGAACAAGGGTGGCTCTTGAGTTCGCTCGTCACTATCAGGGGCAGCCTGAGCACTTTACCTATTGTTCCGCCCGTCGCGACCATTAGCAGCGATTAAAGTTCGTCATCCGGCATCTTATCGTGACTTAAGTTAGGTTGTTGATCTTCTGCTCGTTCTCGCCTAATCGATGGCAATGATTCCACCTTGATGTAGCCGTGCTGCGCGGCATGTTCGGCTGCAGCAACCGTATCTGAGACGAGCAGCATTTCGACGCCAAGATGCTTCGTCTGCTCGACAATCGCTTCA
>JBBSNT010000168.1:0-9185 GCA_038260485.1 Aggregatilineales bacterium
TTCATGGTCGATGATCGTTTGTAGGGGCGTTATATAACCACCGTTTGTAGTCCGTAGGGGCGTTATATATAACGCCCCTACTTGCGCGACTGTCTCTACCCCTCGTAATACGGATCAATCAGTTCGAGCGCTTGGTCGAGCGCATCCAACCCCTCTTGAAGCTGTTCCTCGGTGATAATCAGCGGCGGCGTGCTGAAGATCATATTCCAGCGCGAGAAGGCATTGATGCCGTTGTCCTTCATCGACTTGACCGCCTTCGCCATCGGCTCGCTGAACGGCTTGTTGAATTCGCTCATCGGTTCGCGCGTCTCGCGGTTCTTGACGATCTCGACCACCTGATGCAGCCCCGTTCCGCGAATGTCCCCGATCACCGGATGCTTCTCCGCCAAATCCATCAAGCCCTGACGCAGCCGCTTGCCCATCGCGCGCGACCGCTCGATCAGGTTTTCCTGCTGGTAGACCTCAATCGTGGCGATGCCCGCCGCGCAGGCTAAGGCGTGGGCGCTGTAGGTCAAGCCCGCTTGCAGCACGTGATCATCGAAGTAGGCGGCGATCTCGTCGGTGACAATCACGCCGCCGAGAGGCACGTAACCACAGGTCACGCCCTTCGCAAAGGCGATGATGTCGGGCTTGGCGTCGGGGTAATGGTCGATGCCGAACCATTCGCCCGTGCGCCCGAAGCCGCTCATGACTTCGTCTGAGATCAGCAGCATCCCATACTTGTCGCAGATTTCGCGCATCCGTGTGAAGAACAGCGCCGACGGCTGCATGATGCCGCTCGACCCGCTGTAGCCTTCGATCATGATGGCAGCGCAGAACTGTGGTCCTTCCATCACGACCATGTCCTCGATCATGTCCGCGAGGATGGCGTCGCCTTCTTCCTGCGTGCGCCCGCGATAGGCAGGATTGCGGTAGGCATACGGATCGGGCATCCGCACGATCCAAGGGACGCCCGGTTCGTTGCCCAACCGGCGCGGATCGCCGCCCGCCGTCGCTGAGGCGAACGTCCCGCCGTGATACGATTTGTAGCGCGTGAAAATCTTCTCGCGCCCGGTGTAGAGCCGCGCGATCTTCATCGCGTTCTCGATAGCATCCGCGCCACCGTTGGTGAAGAAGGTCTTGCTCAGCTTGCCGGGAGCGACGTCCGCCAGCATTTCGCCCAAGCGCCCGCGCGGTTCGGTGGCGAACGACGGATTGACGTAACACAACTGCGCCGCCTGATCCTGAATCGCCTTGACGACGTGCGGGTGACTGTGACCGATGTTGACGTTGACCAACTGCGACGCCCAATCGAGGTAGCGCTTGCCGTCGGCGTCCCAAATGTAGACGCCTTCGCCGCGTACAATCGTCGTCGGCTTCCACGATCCCTGATCGTGCCAACTGACGAGGGTGTAATCTTTGTTCTGCTGCGCGATGTCGAGCATAATTAACCATCTCCTAAAACCACATTTGCCGAGTATTCTATTGCAAAAATCGCGCTGCGCCCAACCGCACGCCCACAGCGGACTCATCCACAGCGATGGATGGTCTATGTCCAAGCACAACGCCCTCTGCTATGATTGAAATAACCCTCGAAATAAGTCGTATTGAGATCACGATTGAAGCAAACAACTGAACCTGCGCCCCCCGCACCGCGCCATGATCCCTATTTGGCGCTGCGCTACCCTGATTTTCGCCTGCTCCTGACCGGGCAGTTCATCACGGCGTTCGGCACGCAAATGATCTCGTTTGCCATCGGTTGGGAGCTGTGGCTGCGCACCAGCAGCGAACTCGCGCTCGGTCTGGTCGGGCTGGTGCAGGTCATTCCGGTGATCCTGCTCTCGCTGCCCGGTGGTCACGTTGCCGACCACTACAACCGCAAGCGGCTCGTCATGATCACACAGCTCTTACTAGCAGTCTGTTCCTTCGGGCTGGCGCTGCTCTCGTATTCACAGGGGTCGTTGGCGCTGATCTACCTGTGCCTGTTCGGGATCGGCGTGGCGCGCGCCTTCTACAGTCCGGCGGCATCCACCCTGCTGCCGACGACCGTCCCGCAGGCAGTCTGTACCAGCGCGGCGACGTGGAACAGCACCGGATGGCAGCTTGCCTCGATTCTCGGACCAGCTTTCGCGGGCTTGATGGTCGCCTTGCTCGGCAGCGCGGCGGAGCTTTACCTGATCGATTCGGTCGCGGGCTTGATCTTCGTTTTCCTCGTGACGCGCATCAAAGGGCGTCCGATAGCGCTTTCGCGCAGCAAAGCGGCAACGCTCGATTCGCTCAAGGAAGGCATCAACTTCATCCGCAACACGAAAGTGATCCTCGCGGCGATCACGCTCGATATGTTCGCGGTGCTGTTTGGCGGCGCGGTGGCGCTGCTGCCGGTCTACGCGACCGACATTCTGCAGGTTGGCGCGGAAGGCTTGGGCATCATGCGCGCCGCTCCAGCGGTTGGGGCGCTGATCATGGCGCTGATCATCACGCGACTGCCGCCCTTCAAACACGCGGGCAAAACGCTGCTGCTGGCGGTCGCGGGCTTCGGCGTAGCGACCATCATCTTTGGCGTGTCGTCGAACTTCCTGCTCTCGGTGGCGATGCTGTTCGCGCTGGGCGCGCTCGACAACATCAGCGTCGTGATCCGCAGCACCTTAGTTCTGACGTGGACGCCCGACGAGATGCGCGGGCGCACTTCGGCGGTCAACAGCATTTTCATCGGCGCATCGAACGAACTCGGCGGCTTCGAATCGGGTGCGACGGCATCGATTTTGGGGACGATTCCGGCGGTCGTCTTGGGCGGCATCGGGACGATTATCGTCGTGCTTTCGGTGGCGAAGATTTGGCCCCAGATGCGCAATCTGGAAACGCTCGACGCGCCTGAGGAGATGCAGGTCGTCATCTAAACGTGCGCGCCATCGCCGCTTGATAGACCGCTTCGAACCCGGCGGCAGCGGAATCCCACGTGAAGCGGTCACGGACGAGCGCCCGCGCCGCTGACCCCATCGCCGTGCGCTGATCGGCATCGCTGAGCAGGGCGCGCAGCGCGTTCGCCAGCGGCTCAACCTGCGGCTCGACGATCACGCCCGCGCCCGCCGTCGCCACTTCAGGCAAGTTGCATCCCGGCGAGAGAATCGCGGGCAAGCCCGCCGCCAGCGCCTCAAGCGCCGCCATCGACAAGCCCTCGCCCGTCGCGGGCAAGCAGAACACGTCTGCCGCCGCTAACGCTGCCAGCCGATCCGCCCCGCCGAGATAGCCCGTCAGCACGACGCGCGCGTCCGCCAGCGCCTGAAGCGTCGCCAGCATCCCCTCGTCAGGACCAACGATCACCAGCCGTGCGTTCGGCACGTTCGCACGCTGAAACGCCTTGACCAGCACCTCGACGCCCTTGCGCGCGTGCAACCGCCCCATAAACAAGCAGATCAGCGCGTCGCCCAAACCGTAGCGCGCGCGAAACGCCGCGCCGCCGCGCAAGTCCGCGAATTCATCAGGATCAATCCCGTTGGGCACGACAGCGAAATCAGTATCCAGCAGATCGTCAAACGACGCCCACAGCGCTCGCGCCTCGTCAGCCTCCGCTTGCGTCAGCCCGACGACCGCCGTGATCCGCCGCGCCACCTGCGGCGACAGCAGCCGATCCCAGCCCGCTTTGAGCGCGCCGCGTCCGGTCGCTAGGTTAAGCGTCCCGTGCGGCGACAGCACAACGGGGACACCTACAGGCGCGGCAATCGGCGTCACGATCAAGTTTTCAACGGTGCGGAATTCGTGGACGTGCAGCACGTCGGCGTCTGCTAGAAGGTCGCGGGCTGCCCGCCCCATGCTCAGCGGCGTCGAGAGATTCAGCCGACCGCGCAGCCAGACAGATCGATTGGGGACGCGGACGACGCGCACGCCATCCTGTACCGCGTCGAGCGCCCCGTGAAACCGCTCACTTTGGCTGAGGGCGTCGGTCGTCAGGACGGTGACGCTGTGTCCGCGCGCCACCAGCGACCGCGCCAGCCCCTCAACCGCGCGCGTCACGCCGCCGAAAGCGTAGGCGGGCGCGTAATAGGGCGTCAGGTGAACAATCTTCAAGCGTCAGCCGGCGCTGAGTATGCCTGCACGTGAAACGCCGACTCGCTGGCAATCGGTTGGTTCGGATCGGGGAAGTGCTCGGCAATCGCCGCTTCGACCGCCGCTAAGCCCTGTTGTAGCTCAGCGTCGCTCATGCGCCACGTGCTCGACCAGCGCCGTTCGCGCAGCGACTCCAGATACGCCGCTGGCGAACGCCAGATCGTGAACGGGTGCGTCTGCACGCCGCCGCGCTTGTGCCAGCCATTCTCCTCAAGGAAGGTTTCGCGCTGCCGCCACGCGATAGCGCCTTCGGTCGCCCGCGAATCATGCGTTGCTTGATCCCAGACGGTTTGCAGTTGGTTGGTCGCTATCCGGTCATTCCAGCCGTGCAGCAGCAGACCATCGCGGCGCAGCACCCGCGCCACTTCGTCCAACACCGCGCGCCACGCGGGAATCAAGTGAAAGATGTGGACGGCGGTCACGGCGTCGAAAGCATCAGTCGGGAAGGGCAGGCGCGTCACATCGCCTTCAATGGCGTAGACGGGTTCGCCGGACTGTTTCGCACGCAAGCGATCCAGCATCGGGCGGGCGAGATCGATGCCATAGTAAGCGCCGATGTGTGGCGCGACCGGCAGCGCGATTCGCCCCGTCCCCACGCCGATCTCCAGAACGCGGCTGGACGCTGTTAAGCCGCCCGCCTTGACCATCAGCGCGCCGACGTCCGCTTCCACACCCGGCGGAAAGCCGCGCGTGCTGTCGTAATAGTCTGCCGCGCGGTCAAAAGCAACGGACTGATTGGGCATGTCGGTTTCCTCTACTCGTCACGACACCGTACTGCGCGTTGATTTGCGCCCTAGAAAAAGAATGACTTACAGCTTACCCAATCCTGCTATCGCCTGCTAGATGTTTGGCGAACGGCAGGAATTCTGGTAGTCTTGACCGGGCTTTACTTTAAATACGCCAACCCACAGAAGTGTCGATAAGCTGCCTAGCACGAGCTAGCTCAGCGTTGATTTTAAGGAGTGGATATGCTTTCGAAACGAGCTTACCTTTTGCTCGCCGCGACTCTAATTTTCGGGCTGTTTAGCTTAAGCCTGCACACATCCGTGCAAGCCAGCGAACTACTACAAGATGTGCCGCGTCTCGATGGTATGAACATCTACTTTACGGAAGCCGCTGGAGAAGCCAGCCGCTTTGATCGGTCAGAAGCCGGACTATCACGCTTTGCAGGGCTGCTCTCTCAATTGGGCGCGAACTTGTATACGCTGGAATGGCGCACGGGCTTCCCTACCGACGCCGACATGATCGTCATCGCCGGACCGACCAGCGACTTCGCGCCCGATCAGATCGCGCGACTCTGGTCATATATGAATAACAAGGGTCGCGTCCTGCTGCTGGCAGACGCGAATACCGCGACGCGCGGCGGTGCGCTGCGCGTTTCCAACGGCTTATTCAATCTCATGTGGTCGGATATGGGTATTCGCGCCCGTGACGACGTACTTGTCACCGAAGGCACGGAGCCAATTTACGCGACGCCAGAACCAGAAGCCACGCTCGAAGCACTCGCCGAAGCGACTGACGAAGTGCTAGCCGCGACAGCCGAAGCACAACCCGAAGCGACGCCAGAGATCACCGGACAGCGCCCGGTGCTGCTGTCCGATTTCATCACGACCAACCTCAACGCCACCAGCCCGATTACCAGCAGCTTGGAATCAGGACTTGCCTTCTTCACGGCGCGCTCCTTAGAAGTCGATTCGTCGATTCAAGGCTATCAGGTGACGCCGCTCGTCTTCACGGCGGATCAGTTCTACGGCGAAACCAGCTTCACCGATTATCTGAGTGACGGGACGTTCCACTTCGACATCGGCAGCGACACGACCCGCAGCGCCTTGCCCGTCGCCGCAGCGTTCAAGAACGATACGACCGATGTGCGCATCGTCGTCATTGGTGACCGCGAATTTGCGACTAACGGCGCGGGCTTGCAAACCTCGCCTTCCAATAGTGCGGGTTTCGTCTTCCCGGACAACGCTCGTTTCCTGCTCAACGCGGTGACGTGGATGCTCGATGAGATGCCGGTCGATCTCAGCTTCCCGACGCCCGCGCCAACGGCAACCGCGACGCTCACGCCGACAACAACGCCGACCCGGATGCCGACTCCGTCGCCCACGTCTGCGAGCGAGGCAACCGCTGAAGCGACGCCTGAAGCGACGACGAGTTCGTAGGATTGAAATTACTACGCTATGCGTAAACTCAGTGTGTTCTGCCTAATGATCGTGCTGGTCGTGGCTGCGTTGGGCTTCGGTGCGCCAAGTTTTGCACAAGAGCAGGCGCAGTCACCGTTGGTTGTCTTTATTGAAGAACCCCGCGATTTGCAAATGTCGTCGGTGACCGATAACGGTCCCGACGGCTTAACGCGCTTAGCCGAAACCTTCCAGCGGCTGGGCGCGCGTACCCAGTGGCTTCGCCTGCGCGATACGCTGCCGGCGGATGCCACCGTGATCGTGCTGGTACGCCCGCGTCGCAGCTTATCGACCGAAGGCTTAGCGCGCATCTGGCAGCAGGTAGGTGCGGGCAATAGCTTGCTGGTTGCCATTGACCCGAAGGGCTATCTCGGCACACGCAGCGAGGATGCCAACAGCGGTTTGGACACGCTCATGACGCTTGATCAGGGCGTGAGTTTGTTCAACGGCATCCTGCTTGAGCCGTGGTTCTCAAACAAATCGCTGAGCGATCTTCACTCGTCGTTCTCGTTCGGCTATGCCGATCCCGTCCCGAACCCGATCAGCGATCCGATCCACGATTACGATCTTCCGGTGGCGCTGTGGGGCGCGCGTCCGATTGGCGTCGAGCCGTTCGGCGTGGACAGCCTCGCGTGGGCGCTGGTGAGCGCAAGCCCCAATTATGTCGAAACGGCGACCAATATCTTTCCGGGCGGCAATAATCCCGGTGACCCCTTCGAACTGAATCTCGACAAAGATCGGCAGGGGCTGGTACACGTTGCTGCCATCGGCGAGAACACCCGCTATGGCTCGCGGGTCGCGCTGTTTGGCGACGGCGAATTCGTCCAAAACGGCTATGGATTGTCGCTCTCGGCGGACACCAACACGCCACAGTACCCGGCGAACACCATCTTAACCGAACGGATCGCCGCGTGGCTGCTCAAGCTGCCCGAAGACCAATACCCCGCCCTACCGAGCAACATGACGTGGATCGCAATTGACGGCAGCGTCAGCGATTGGACGGACAACGCCGCTATCACGCTGGATGATCCGAACGATGCGTCGATCCTGTCGCTCAACATCCAGCAGACGCGCGCTATTCGCAACGACAGCTATCTGTATATGACGGTTGAGACAGTTTCGCAAGCGAATCATGACGCGCAGGTCACGCTCGAAGTTGACAGCGACGGCAACGGGCAAGTTGATACAACGATCACGATGCAGCCGGGAGCTATCGTCATGCAGCAGGGTGACGCGGACGCAGTACCCATCCCTGATGCAGACGTGGCAATCAGCGACGTGATCGAACTGCGTCTGCCGCTGCGGATCACTGGGCTGACGCCGCGCATCACCCGCTTGTGCGTCGGCAGCGCCCGTCCGCTCGCTTTCCCGCCACCGCCGGACTGCATGGATACGGCGATCCAGATCGCGCACGTCACCCAGACCGACCCTGCGCCACTGCGCTTCACCCATAGAGCGCTGGTCGAAATTCGGGGCGATACGCACAACCGCAGCAACATCCGCCGCGCACCTTCAACCGACGCTAGCGTGCTGACGACCGTCCCCTATGGCAAGGTCTTTGCCGCCGTCGGGCGCAGCGCCGATAACAAGTGGGTACACGTTCAAGATGCCGCTTACGACGGTTGGGTCGCGGTCGAAGTGCTGTTCACAGAAGGCGATCTCTCCGCGCTGCCCATCGAGGGCTGATCAGCTCAGCATACTTAACCTGAGTTTCGGATAACTTATAGGACAAGCGCAAGAGCTTTGGCGGGGTGAGAAGACCAAGCGATAGCCGGTTTCTTAGGTTGCCACGTGGAGGCAATCAGTCCAGCCAGCCCATTGACGACAAAGTTGACCGGACTGCGCTGACAAGAATGCTCAATCTGCGCCACATTCTTCAGTTGGTCGTTGATGGACGCAATAATGGAACGGTTGCGCAGCAGCAGTTTATCAAGCAAAGGCAGCAGACGGTTCTTCATATGGGCTTTGAGGGCGGTGATAAGTTGGAGATTTTGCTGCCATAACTGCTCAAACAAGGCTTGTGACAAGTAACCTTTATCAGCGAACAGCTTGCTAAACAGATGTTTCGCGAGTTGAGGGACAGGCTTGCGGTCATCGACGTTGCCCAGAGTGAGGGTAAATGCCAAGACCTCGCGTCGAGTTCGCAGGTTGGCGACTGGAATTTCGCCGCGTTCGACGACGCGACCGGCGCATGGGGACGGGCGAGAACCTGAACGACTGCTTCACCTGCCACGACAGCGCCGCCCAGAACGGTATTGTTCAGTGCAGTTCGTGCGCGCTTCCCGGCAGGGAAGTATGCGGTTAATGTGATCGACAGGCATCTGTATCTCTACCGAGATTAAGAGTCGTTAAGCGCGCGCTGCATCGCTGTAAGAACGCGCACCGCCACGATCTCTACTTAGAGATCGAAACAGTGGATGAGGATGAAATATGGCGAAGGCAGTTTGGAACGGTGCGCTTTTAGCGGAAAGCGACGACACAATCGTTGTTGAGGGCAATCATTACTTCCCGCCAGAGGCGGTTAATCGTGAATATTTTCAATCCAGCGACATGCATACAACCTGTCCGTGGAAGGGTTTGGCGAGCTACTACAATGTCGAGGTTGATGGGCAGTTGAACCCCGGTGCGGCGTGGTATTACCCGATGCCTAAAGACGCCGCCAAAGAGATCGCAGGGTACGTCGCTTTCTGGAAGGGTGTCAAAGTCGAGGCGTAATTGCTTTGACTATATCTCGCTCAAGAAAACGCCGCTCGAATGAGCGGCGTTTCTGTTTCTGAGAAGCCATTTGAATATTCCGACGGAAAGGCGACGAAGCAGCGGTTTGGGGGATGCCACCCTACCCTGAAAGGGTAGGGCTACGAAACCCAAGCCTGCTGAAGCAGGCTGAAAAACTGCGCGATCAATCCAAGATTAGGGGAGCAA
>JBBSNT010000169.1:0-9183 GCA_038260485.1 Aggregatilineales bacterium
ATTGAAAGCAAAGAGAACGGGCAAATCTTGATGGAAGTTACTTCAAATCAGTTTAACCAATCCGCCGTGATCGCTTTACAGGATATTACGCTCAAGACCGCGCTCGACCGGGGCACGGGCAACGCCGACGGTCGCCGACGGCTCGTCATGGGCGAACTCGACCACGCTGAAGCACTGCGCCAACAGGCGCGCGGCTCACGACTGCGGGCGCTGCACGACCTGCCCGACTTGCTCGAACAGATGGAAGCGAATGTCACGTCTGCGGGCGGGCACGTCCTCTGGGCGACAGATGGGGCAGAAGCCAACGCCCAGATCATCGACATTTGCAAGCGGCATAATCTTAAGCAGGGCGTCAAAAGCAAGAGCATGACGACCGAAGAAATCAACATGCACGATGCCCTGAATCCCGAAGGCATTCACGTCACCGAAACCGATCTTGGCGAGTACATCGTCCAGATCAGCGGCGACCATCCCAGCCACATCATCATGCCGGTCATGCACAAAACCAAAGAGCAAATCCGCGACCTGTTCATGCAACAGTTGGGCATGGCATACGCCGAAGAAGCCGCCGAGATGACCGCCTTCGTGCGCGGCAAACTGCGCGAGGAATACATCAATGCCGACTTCGGCATGAGCGGTGGCAACTTCATGATCGCCGAGACGGGTACGGTCGTGATCGTCACCAATGAGGGCAACGGACGGCTCTCGACCAGCGTGCCGCCCGTTCACATCGCCGTCGTCGGCATCGAGAAGATCATTCCGACGTGGGAAGACTTCGCCACACTGGTTCAGCTGCTCCCGCGCAGCGCCACCGGGCAGCGCTTAACGGTCTACGTCAACGGCTTTACAGGTCCCGCCCGTGACGGTGAACTCGACGGCCCGGAAGAATTCTACTTGATTCTGCTCGACAACGGACGCAGCGACATCTACACCAGCGAGTACAGTGAAGCGCTCGCCTGCATCCGCTGCGGCGCATGCCTCAATACCTGTCCGGTCTATCAGAATGTCGGCGGGCACAGCTATGGCTGGGTCTATCCGGGCCCCATCGGCGCGATCATCACGCCGCTGCTCAAGGGTAAAGAGAACGCTGCGCCGCTGCCGTTTGCCAGCAGCCTATGCGGCGCATGTAAGCAAGCCTGTCCGGTCGATATCAACATCCCCGACATGCTGCTCAAGCTGCGCCACGACCTTGAGTATGTGCAAGAGCCGCTCTGGAAAGCGGGCATGAAAGCCTATCAGTTCGGCTTCAGCCATCCCCTGCTCTACGAGATGGGCGGCAAAGCGGCGAGCATCGCCACCCGTGCGATCAGCGGCGATGCCGAAGCCGGAACGCCGATCAATATGCTGATGCCGTATCCGCTGAGCGGCTGGACTCAGAATCGAGACTTTCCACCGTTCGCAGAACAGTCCTTTCATGATTGGTGGCGGGAGAAGCAAGGATAGCTTTCAGCTTGTCAGCTAAAGATAAAGCTAATTGCTGATTTAGGGGCGGGTAGCAAACTCGCCCTTCCGTATTTCCCCTTGATTGGTTTTAACCCCGACGCCTAACAGCGGTATACTTGAAGGAAGTACTCAACGTCAACCGTTGAAAGTTAAAGTCTTATGTCTTCCCGCGAAACTATTCTCAATAAACTGCGCAGCGCACGTCCTCCGTTCCCGGATGCCCCACCGCGCCCACAGCACTATCTCGATGTGACGGTGCAAAATGACGAAACGCCCGCCGCTCTGCTGGAGCGTTTCAGGCTCGAACTGTCGCAGTTGAAGGGCGAAGTATTCCCGGTCAGAGGCGACGACGAAGCGCGTACCAAAGTCCTTGAACTGCTGGAGTTCCATCAAGCAGAGAGCATCCTCGCGTGGGATTTCGCGCACATTCCGGTCGAAAGACTGGAAGCGGCGATCCGCGAGGCGGGCATCATGATCATCCAGCCGGACGCGCACGACGATCTGCGCATGGAAATCCTCAACGCCAGCGCCGAAGCGCAGGTCGGCTTGACAGGGGCGGACGCTGCCGCCGCAACTACCGGATCACTCGTGTTCACGACTGCGCCGGGAAAAGGACGCCTGCCGACGGTCTTGGCTCCGGTGCATATCGCCGTCATCGCGCTCGATCAGATCGTACCGCGTCTCGAAAACTGGATCGCAGCGCAGCGCGCGCAAGGACTGCCTCTGCAAGACAGCGCGAACTTCTGCTTCATCAGCGGTCCCAGCCGCACGGGTGACATCGAGATGGAGTTGATCCTCGGCGTGCATGGTCCCGGTCAAGTGCAGGTCATTGTCAAGCAATGAGTGTCAAGCAATGAGCAGCGATGACCTTCATCGGCTTATAGAGCGTTGGCAAGCGCTGGCGGACGAAGCCCGCGCGCAGACGCAAGTCGTCAGCGCAAGCGACCTGTCGCGCGCCACCTTCTATCAAGGCGTAATGAAAACCTACCTCAACGTTATCGAAGACTTACACGACTTATTCAGAGACAATACCCAGCCTGCCGCTGAGCCGCAGGCGTACCTGAGCGTCGCCGAAGCCGAAGCGCAAGCCGTGCTTCAACGCGCCGAGTTGTTCGCGCGGTCGCTGACGCTGCACAGCGATCAGGTCTTTACGGCGGTCTTTTCGCGCTTGCAGCCGATCACGCTCGAAAGCCGCATCCAGAAATTGAGCGCCGCCGATGCGCGCCTCATGATTGTAGACTTCGGTACCCTGCGTGATACGGGTGATCCCTATGTCGATTTTGCCTTTGTGAAATCATGATCTTCTTAGCCTGATTTTAACAATCTACACTCATAATATTGCCCACCAGATCGATTTACGAGCGCATCTCATAGGAGCAATGTGATGAGCAATTTAATTGGGTTATTTCGGCATGCATCAAACATCGTGACCCTTGAGTCCGGTGAGAAGATTTTTGAAACCGGACAGCCGGGGGATAACATGTACGTTATTCAGGAAGGTGAAGTCGAGATCATCGTTCACGGCAAGGTGATTGAAACCGCTACCGTCGGCAGTATTGTCGGCGAAATGGCACTGATCGACGATTCGCCGCGCAGCGCCGATGCCGTCGCCAAGACCACCTGCCGTCTCGTTCCGGTCAACCAGAAACAGTTTCTCTTTATGGTTGGCGAAACGCCCAATTTCGCGCTTCAGGTGATGCATGTCATGGCGGAGCGTCTACGCAAAAATAATGCTTAAAAAATAATCAAGCGAGGGTGAATCGATGTCCGAGAACCAAGAGCCGCAATTTTTCTATCTGACGACCATCGGGCGGAAGTCCGGCAAACCACACCAGATCGAAATCTGGTTTGTCCACCACGACGGATACTATTACCTTGTCAATGAAGGTGGGCTGTCAGATTGGGTGCAAAATATCACCGCAACGCCCACAGTCACGTTCAGCATCGGCAGCCGCGACGCCAATCAGATTGACGGCGTAGGGCGTGTCATCGATCCGGAAGCGGAACCGGTACTCGCGGCAGCAATACGGGCATTGATGGACGCCAAGTACAATTGGAGCGACGGCTTGATCGTTGAACTCAAGCCGCGCAAGGTACAGGGATAACGACATGGGCGATAGCACGGGCGCACTCGAGGGCAAAGTGGTCTTGATCACCGGCGCAAACGGCAATCTTGGCAGCGCAGTCGCGCGTAAGTTTGCGGCAGCAGGAGCGAAACTGGCGCTAGCGGGGCGTGAAGCGAGCGATCTCTGCGCGCTAGTGAGCGAACTCGCGGACACGGAAACCTATGCGGACGCCGCTGACCTCAGCGACGAAGCAGCGGTCGATGCGCTGGTCAGGCGCGTCGTCGATCACTTCGGCGGCATCGACGCACTCGTCCACACCGTCGGCGGCTATGCGGCGGGCAAGCCCGTCCACGAGGCGGGCGTCGATGTGCTGGACAAGATGTTCAACCTCAACGTCCGTCCGGTTTTCATCACCGCCGGGCGCGCGGCGAAAGCCATGCTCGAACGTGGACAGGGCGGCAAAATCGTCGTTATCTCTGCGAAACCCGCACTCAAAGGCGGCGCGAAAAATGCCGCCTACAGCGCCAGCAAATCCGCCGTGCTGCGGATTGTCGAGAGCATGGCGCTCGAACTGCGCGATCAAGGCATCAACGTCAACGCGATTCTGCCGAGCATCATCGACACGCCGCAGAACCGCGCCGAGATGCCCAACGCCGACCCCGCCAAATGGGTGACGGCGGACGAGATCGCCGACGTGATCCTGTTCCTCTGCTCTGACGCGGCGGCGAAGGTCAACGGCGCATGAATCGAGGTCTTTTGGCGCTCGTAACGACCCACCTTAAGCATTTGGTGCTGATCTGTTTAGTTTTGCCCTTTTTTGATCTCCAAAGTTAACTCATGTTTATTGACCCGCGCCTTGATTTAGCTTATACTGGGGTTATTATATGCGCGCTTACGCATGTATTGAGACATTGTATCGTTAGCCAATCTATCAGGCGAGTGCCATATGGCAGTAACCATCAAAACTTACAAAATCGAAGGCATGGACTGTGCCAACTGTGCCCGCACTATCACTAACGGCGTGAGCAAATTTCCCGGCGTCAGTGACGTCGAAGTCGATTATATTGGCGGCACGCTCAAGTTCGCGGGCGAGGTGCCCGAAGCAGCCTTGAAGCAGCGCGTTTCGGTGCTCGGCTACAAAGTCGCGGACGGCGACGTAGGGGCGGGTTTGAAACCCGCTCCTATAAGTGAGAATGCGATCTTCGCGTTCGCGCGCTACCTGCTGCGCGAAACCGACACCCGCCTCGCCGTGATCGGCGGCGCGATGATCCTGCTCGGCATTGTTGTATCCTTCTTCAGCGACGCAGTCGGCACAGCGCTGTTCGTCGCCGCCACGCTGGTCGCGCTCTATCCGGTCGCGCGCAGCGGCATCGCCAATTTACGCATCAACCACGATTTCAGCATCAACCTGCTGATGACGATTGCGGCGGTCGGCGCGCTCGCCATCGGCGAAACGCTCGAAGCGGCGACGGTCGTCTTTCTGTTCGCCGTCGGCGAGGCGCTCGAAGGCTTCACCACCGACCGCGCCCGTCAGAGCATCCGCTCGTTGATGACGCTCGTTCCCGCGACAGCCATCAAGCTGCACGGTGACCACGAATACATCGTTCCGATCGAAGAACTAGTCGTTGACGACCTGATCCTCGTCAAACCGGGTGAACGCCTACCCGCCGACGGCATGATCGCATCGGGCGAAAGCGGCATCGATCAAGCGCCCGTGACGGGCGAGAGCGTTCCCGTCTCTAAACGCGCGGGCGACGAGGTTTTCGCGGGCACAATCAACGGATCGGGCGCGCTCGAAATCACCGTCACTCGCGCCACCGCCGACAACACCATCAGCCGCATCATCCGCATGGTCGAAGAAGCGCAGAGCGCCCGCGCGCCCAGTCAGCGCCTCGTTGACCAGATCGCCCGCGTCTACACCCCCGCGATTGTCGTCGTCGGGCTGGTGGTGGCGCTCGTGCCACCGCTGATCTTCAACGCGCCCTTCTACGATGTTGGCAACACGCATGGCTGGCTCTACCGCGCCCTCTCCCTACTCGTGATCGCCTGTCCCTGCGCCCTCGTCATCAGCACGCCCGTGACCGTCATCAGTGCGATCACGGCGGCAGCGCGACGTGGAGTCCTGATCAAAGGTGGCGCGCATCTCGAAGCGCTGGCGGGCATCCGGGCGATTGCCTTCGACAAAACGGGCACGCTCACACAGGGCAAGCCGACCGTCATGGCATCGCGCTCGGTCGATTGCGAAACAGGCGAAGATTGTTCGCGCTGCGACGACGTTCTGGCACTCGCCAACGCCGTCGAGCGGCGCAGCGCCCACCCCTTAGCGCAAGCAGTCGTGACCGCCGCGCAGAATCGCGGCTTGGCGGCGGTTTATCCGTCCGCCGAAGCCGTCGAATCGCTGGCAGGACGCGGCGTGCAGGGGCAGATTCGCGGCAAGCAGGTGACGGTCGGCAGTCACACGCTGTTCGACGCCGAATACCCGCACAGCGACGCTTTCTGCGACCTCGTCCACCAAGCTGAAGCGCGCGGCGAAACGACTATGCTGATCAGTGTCGGCGACAAGGTGCGCGGCTACATCGGCGTGGCTGATCAAGTTCGTCCTGAAAGCGCCGACGTCGTGCGCCAACTGCGCGATCTCGGTCAGCAGACGATCATGCTTACGGGCGATCACGCTGTCGTCGCGCAGGCCGTCGCCGATCAAGTCGGTGTTGATGCTGTCCGCGCTGACCTGCTGCCCGAAGACAAAGTTACGGCAGTGCGCGAACTGCTGCGTGATTATGGACAGGTCGCCATGATCGGCGACGGCATCAACGACACGCCCGCCCTCGCCGCCGCGACCGTCGGCATTGCGATGGGCGGCGCGGGCAGCGCACAGGCGCTCGAAACCGCCGACGTCGCGCTGATGGCGGACGACCTGAGCCAACTGCCGTTCACGCTGACGCTGGCACGCTTCGCCCGCTCCCTGATTCGCCAGAACGTCACCATCAGCTTCAGCATCAAGCTGGTCTTTCTGGTGCTGGCGCTCCTCGGCGCGACGTCGCTCTGGGCGGCAGTACTGGCAGACGTCGGCACGTCGCTGGTGGTAACGCTCAACGGGATGCGCCCGCTAAGGACACGCCAGCGTAGTTAAAGCCGTCACTAATCCCGCCGCAGCATCATGTAGGGGAGTGTGAAACCGGATTTCACACTCCCTTTTTATAATTCGTCTGCTGTTTTGGCTTATATCAGGAAGGATTTGCCGTGAATGCCGATGCGTTTCGCCACCTCTACGAGTATCACTTTCGAATCAACCGTCTGATCTGGGATTACGGCATCGTCCCGCTGACTGACGAGCAGTTTCTCCAACCGATTGAATACTCGCTAGGGTCGATTCGCAATCACGTCGTTCACATGCGCAACGTCGATATGGGCTGGTTTGGTAATTTGCAGGGCGACCCTGACCCCAGCGAACTCGATGAGAACACCACCGACCGCGCAACCATCCGCGCCAGTTGGGACGAGGTTGAAGCCTTCATGCGCGCATATCTTGCCGAAATACACGACGACATGCTGCTGAAAGTCATCGATATGCCTAATGACCCGCCCACGCCGCTCTGGCAAGTACTGATCCACGTTGCCAATCACGGCACGGATCATCGCGCCCAACTGCTGCGGCTGATCAACGACGTCGGCGGCGAGACCTTCCCGCAGGATTATATGTTTTTCATTCGAGGCATGTTCTAGCCGTCGTGCTCATTCCTGATAAGCGTCGCTGGTCAGATGCCACATCGGTTTGACGTCCATCGCCAAGTCGCTCCGCAGCCCCGCGTTAAAGCGATAGTACGCCGCCGCCGCGATCATGGCGGCGTTATCGGTACACAGGTTGAGCGGCGGAAAACGTACCGGCAGTTCAGTGCGGGCGCGCATTTCTTTGCGCAGCGCGCCGTTGGCGCTGACGCCGCCCGCCAGCAGAATCTCGGTGACGCGGTACTCTTTAGCGGCGCGGGCGGTCTTTTCGACCAGCGCATCGACTAATGCCTTCTGGAAACTCGCCGCCACATCGCTGACCGATAGGTCAGAGCGCAGCAGCGCGTGCTTATCGGCGTTGCGGGTCGCGTGCGTCCCACCTTGTCGCGCCGCCGCTGACGGAGGAACGGTCGCTTCGCGCAGGACGGCAGTTTTCAAGCCGGAGAAACTAAAATCGTAGCTCGTGTCGAGCTTAGCGCGCGGGAAGTCAAAGGCGGTCGCGCTGCCCTGCGCCGCCGCCCGCTCAATGTTCGGACCGCCGGGAAAAGGCAAGCCGAGCGTCCGCCCGACTTTGTCGAACGCTTCGCCCGCCGCATCGTCGAGCGTGCCGCCGAGCCGCTGATACTGCCCGTGATCCGTCATTAGCAGCAGTTCCGTATGCCCGCCGGAGACGATCAGCACGAGCGCCGGAAATTCGATCTCGCGCCCCGGATCGGTCAGCCACAGCGAGTAAACGTGCCCTTCTAAGTGGTTGATACCGAGCAGCGGCTTACCCGTCGCCAGCGCCAAACCCTTCGCGTAATTGATGCCGACCAGCAGCGACCCGACCAAGCCGGGACCGCGCGTCACGGCAATCGCGTCCAGTTCGGCGGGCGTGACGCCCGCGTCGGTGATCGCCTGTTCGACCACGTAGCTGATCGCCTCAACATGCGCACGCGAGGCGACTTCAGGGAACACACCACCGAACTGAGCGTGCAAGTCAATCTGCGAGGCGATCACGTTCGAGGCGATTGTCTTGCCGTCGATCACAACGGCGGCGGCGGTTTCGTCACATGACGATTCAATGCCGAGAATAGTAGTCATCACGACCTTTACTTTTACGCTTGCTCCGACAACCAATCATCGAGCACAGCGCGAGTTTCTTCAAGGGTGGGCAGGAAAAATGCGGTGTGTTTTTCCAATAGTTCCGGATCAAGCCGACCGAGAACCTGACGATAGATAGTCCTTTTAGTGTTTGGCGGCACGCGAACGAAAGCGCCAATCGATCAGACGAACCAGCGCGGCAGCCGCGAACACCCACCAAAAGACCTCGTTGGGGAAAAGATAGCGCGGCAGCGCCAGCAGCGCCAGATGTACCAACGTCAGATAGAGGATCAAGCCGATCATCGGCAGCGCAACTTGCCAGCGGCGGCGATACAACCACATGCCGATCAGCCCGCCGATCAGCGCGGTATAGTGCAGCCCGTAGAGCGCCAGCTTCTGCCAGAAGTAATCGCCCTGCACGACCGACGCAAATGAGCGATCACCGCGCAGCGTCCCGAACACGAGATCGCGCAGACTTTCGCCCGCGTAGAAGCTCGTGCCGTGCGGCTGAAGATACGCCTCAGCCAGTTCGGTCACGCGCCGTTTGATCCAGCCAAGCGGATCGCTGCTAATGACCGACGTTGCCGCGCCGGTATAGCTGCTCGACGTTGCCGTGCCCGTGTAGCTGCCATCGGGAGCTTGCTCGGCTAAGCGCTCGTCAACCTGCGCGGCGCTGTCCCAGCCCGTCGCGCCGAGGTAGAGGAAAGCGGGCAGCCCACCGCCCGCGATCACAAAGCGATTCCAGCGCGCGACGCTGTAGACCGTCCACGATCCAACGACCAGCGCGTAAACGATCAGCAGCAGCGCGGCTTGCCGCAAACCCTTGCGCCAGCCATACATCAGTAACAGATGGATCGCTAAGCCA
>JBBSNT010000170.1:0-9147 GCA_038260485.1 Aggregatilineales bacterium
CGATGAACCTGTGCCCGACGCGGTGCGGGGCGACGAAATCGGGCAGTTGGCAGCATCCTTCGTCAACATGCGCGACCAAGTCCACGTCCTCATCCAAGACCTTGAGCAACGCATCGCCAACCGCACGCGCGACATCAGCGCGACGCAGGACATCAGCCGTTACGCAGCCACTCAGCGTGACGTGCAAACGCTGATGAACCGCGTCGTCGATTTGATCGTCGAACGCTTCCCCAATATCTATCACGCTCAGATTTTCCTGATCGAGGAAGGCGGATTAGACGCCGTCCTGCGCGCCAGTACGGGCGAAGCGGGTCAGCAGCTTCTCAGTCGTGGGCATCGCTTGAGCGTGGGCAGCCTGAGCGTGATCGGTCAGGTCACGCAGCAGGGGCACTTGATCGTCGCCCGTGACGCGGCGTCGAGCCAAGTACACCGCCGCAACGAGTTCTTACAGGAAACCCGCGCTGAACTCGCCGTACCGCTTCGTATCGGTGACACTGTTATCGGCGCGCTCGATGTGCAGAGTAAAATCCGTGACGCCTTCGAAGAAGATCAAGTCGGCGTGCTGCAAACGATGGCGGATCAAATCGCGGTTGCCATCCAAAACGCGCGGCTCTACGAAGAGTCGCTGCGGCGCGTGCGCGAGATCGAGGAAAGCAGCCAAATCACGACCCGTCGCGCGTGGCAGGAATTCATGCACGACCAGCGCACGGGCGAGATCATTAAATCCGCTGGCTTTACGTCCGACGTTGATCTTTCTGACCTGCGCCGTCAGGCATTTTTGACGGGCAAGCCAGCCGTCGGCGAACTTAGCGAGCGCCAGACGATTGCTGTCGCCATTCCGGTCGAACTGCGCGGGCAAATTCTGGGCGCGGTCGAATGGGAAATTCCAGCGCAGAGCTTATCCCAAGAGAAGTTGGAACTGGCACAGGAATTAGCGACCCGGCTCGCGTTAAGTCTCGATAACGCGCGGCTGTTCCAAGAGAGCCAACGTACCACTGAGCGCGAACGATTGGTCAACAGTATCGCCACAAAACTGACCGCGCAAACAACAATCAACGATATTTTGGAAACTGCTGTCCGCGAAGTTGGGCAGGCGCTGCGCGCGCCGCAGGTGAGCATTCGCCTGCAAGCGCTGACTGGCATCAGCAATGGTAATGGTCATGATGATCATTCGAAGAATAGCGGCTAGGGACAGATGATGGTGAGCAGCAGAAAACAATTAGGCGCTCGTTCCATGTATGGTCGTATCATGCGGCTCGTCGTCCCCCTGATCATGGGGGTATTCTTGATTATTGGCTTGGTGCTGCTGCTGGGGATTCGGGCGAACGCCCGCGACACCGTGACGCAGACGCAGCGCGTCGAAGTCAATGCCATCACCAATGATGTCCAGGAGGAACTTAAACGGCACGCCGACGTGCTGGTCGGTATCACGAGCAACCGTGATGCCCGTGACTTCGCGCGCGACACCCTGATCAATATCTCCGGCACCTCAGTCGATGAGACACAATCGCGCCTCTTGGGCGATTTCATCAGCCTGTTGGAGCAGCATCCCGAATATCTCGCCGTGCGCTACGTCACCTTCAATGGCTCAGTCTGGTCAGAAGTGACCAACTACGACAACACGATCCCCCGCGCCGATTCGCGCGTTCGCCTCGGCATCTTTTCGGGCGATGATTCGCTCACGCACAGCCTCGCCGTTAATCCCGGCGAGGTCGTCATCAGCGACATCATCTTTGAAGTGAATCCCGACACGCTCGACGAAAATGCGCCCTTAGATTACATACGCTTGGCGTCGCCGGTCGCGCCGGATAGTAATTTTGCGACCAACATCGCCGGCGTCATCGAGATCGACATGCAGGCAGCGCCCATCCTCGAAAGCCTGCGCAGCTCTGCCGACGCACAGTTGGGCACGCAAGCGGGACGGCGCGTGCTGGTGGCGGATCACAATGGCAACCTGCTCTACGACACCGACGACCCGACCTTCGATTTTCTCGGCGCATTAGGACAGCACAAAGCCGTCACGCTGAGCGCACAGTATCCCGGCGCTGAAGCGATGCTCGTGCCGAGCGCGGGAGCGGCAGAAGCAGTCGTCAGCGGCGATCACGTCGTCTCGACCGAAAAAGCCATTTTTAGCGGCGTCACTGACTCGTTCTGGACGATTGCACTGGTGGACAGCGTGAGCGCAACACAGGGCACCAGCAACTCGATCTCGCTGCTGGCGCTGATCGGCAGTTTGGTGGGTGGTGCTGTCCTGACCTTGCTGATGGGCACGATTTTGCAGCGCACGCTGCGCCCCATCGCCGAAGCGCAAACGGTCGTTGACCGTTGGGCTGCCGCAAGCGATGTTGAGTCGCCGAACATACCCGGCGACAACACGGAAGACAGCGACATCGGAAAACTGCTGCAATCGTTCCACGCCGTCACCGAGCGCGTTTCGACGCTTAAGCATCAGCTCGACATGCAGCAGGGACGTTACAGCCGCAACATTGACATCGCCGCCCGTATCGGTCGTGAAACGGCGACACTCTATGATATTGACGAACTGCTGAACCGCACGATCCAATTAATCTGCGACGAGTTCGACTTTTACCACGCTCAAGTCTTCCTGATCGACGACATCGGCGAAAACGCGGTATTGGTTTACAGTCACGGTGACATCGGGCAGCGTTTGCTCGAAAGTAAGCATAAGCTCGCAGTCGGTTCGCAGTCGGTAATCGGTCGCGTCGCGGACTCTGGAACGCCAGTCATCGTCAACGACACGTCCTACTCCGGCACGACCGCGCCGCACATGGTCAACCCGCTGCTGCCGGAAACGCGCGCGGAAATGGCGCTGCCGCTGCAAATCGGCGAGCGTATCATCGGCGCGCTCGACATTCAGAGCAAGCGCCCCAACAGCTTCCAAACCGACGAACTGCGCACGTTCCAAATTCTCGCTGACCAGATCGCTATCGCCATTCAGAACGTGCGCCTGCTGGTGCAGTCAGAGGAGCGCGTTTCGCAAATCGACGCCCTCAACCGCCAACTGACGCGCACGGCTTGGGAAGAAACGAGCAGCCGCACCAACCTTGAGCCGATTTACCGCTACGACCTGCTCACGCTCGACCATCAAGCAAATGACGTGCAACCTGCCGTGAGCCTGCCGATAGCCATTCGCGGTGAAGTGGTCGGCTCGCTCGATGCCGCCGCGCCGGAAGGCGAGTTCTTCACTGAAGGCGACCGTAACATTATGCGCGCTGTCGCTGACCGCGTCGCCATCGCCATCGAGAACGCCCGCTTGTTCGAGGAAAACGTACAGGCGCTTACCGACAATCAGCGTCTGCTACGCGCGGCGGAAGGCGAACGCGAGCGCTTGAATTCGATCCTTGAGTCCCTGCCTGCCGGTGTGCTCGTGCTTGACCCGCAAACCTTCAAGCCGATCCAGCACAACCAGCAGGTCGAGGAGATGCTGGGACGCCCGATCCAGCAAGCGACTGCGTTCAACGTCGAAACCTACCAGCTCTATCGCAGCGGTACGGATGAACTATATCCGACCGACAACCTGCCGATTTTCTCGGTGGCGCTGTCCAAGCAGATGTTCATCAGCGACGACATCTCCGTCATCCTACCGGACGGTTCAGAAGTTGACCTCCTGTTGAACGCCGTGCCCGTTTTGGACGAAGACGGCAACATGACGGCTATCGTCGCCGCCTTTCAGGACATCAGCGCGTTACGTAACCTCGAACGCACGCTTGAATCTAACCTGCGCGAGACGGTTATGCTCTATGAAACTGCCCGCGCGCTTTCAGAAGCGGGTGAAATCGACGACATCCTCGACCAAGTTATCTTCCAGTTGAGCACGCAGGATGCCGACGGCGCTTATGTACTGCTGCTGGATGACAAGGTCGGCGGTGTGAGCGTGGCGCGCGCGCTCGACGATGAAATAGATACGTGGCTACTGCCGAGCGACATCCTCGATGCAGAATTCCCGCTGTTCATCCCCGATGTGAGCGAAAGCCTCGAACTTGACGATGCTGTACGGCTCGCGCTGATTAAACAGAACGTTGGCGCGCTGGTGTCGATGCCGTTACAGGCGCGTTCCCGACATGGAACGCCGCTCGGCTGGCTGGTGATCACCTTCACGCTGCCACAGGACTTCGCACCGGAACGCGAGCAGTTCTTGACGACGCTGAACGACAACACCGCCGTCGTGCTCGACAACCGTTACCTGTTCGAAAGCACCGAAGCAGCGCTGCAAGAGACGGCGGCACTCTACGGCGCAACGACTGACCTGAGCCGCGCTCACAGCGTGGAAGAAATCGGACACGCCATTCACGCCGCGCTCGAAACGCTGTCGCCGGATGTGTATGCGGCATACGTCGCGACAGAAGACGGCTTGGTCGAGTTGTTCAACGAAAACCTCGATGCGCCGGCGCTCGATTTCCGCACACTGATGGAGAAGCATCGTCTGCTCGCCAACCAAGAGAGTCTCTTTATCGACGATTTGCGCACCATCACCGACCCGACCCCCTTCGAGCGCGACTTGATCGAACTGGGCAATATTCGCGCTATCGCGGTGCTGCAATTGCGTTCACAGGGACAGCCAAGCGGCAGCTTCTTCGTCGTCTATGACCAACCGCACCGCTTTTCTGGCGGTGATGCCCGATACTTAAGCTCGGTAGCGGACAGCGCCTCGGTCGTTGTTGACAACTATCTGCTGCTCGAACAAATCCAGAAATCGCTGGAGGAAACCAGTATCCTCTATCAAGCAAGCCGCGCGTTGAACGACGCGACGACGCCTGAAGAAATCCTCGACGTTATCGTTAATCACTTGACGAACCGCCCGATTTCGCAGGTGTTCATGGCGGTGCTTTCGACCGAGATTTGGGATCACCCGAAGGCGATGGCGCAGGTCGTGGCGACATGGCAGCGGGCAGGCGGAACGGGCATCGACCTTGCAGGTATCAACCTCGTCGCAGACCAGTATCCTGCGTGGCGGCTGTTGGCAACGCCGACCCTTCTCATGCTGGACGACGTGAGCATGTCTGAAGAACTCGATGTGATGGAACGCAGCGGCGTCGAAAGCCTCGAACTCCACTCGCTCAGCATCCTGCCACTCCGTATCGCGGGGCGCTCGATTGGCGCAATCGTGATTGGTGGACGCGACCCCTACAAACATACAGAGCGTGACCAGCGTATTTACCGCTCGTTGGCGGAACAAGCCTCGCTGAGAATGGAAGCCGCGCGCTTGCTCGCGCAGACCGAACGCCGCGCGCGCCAACTGGCGACGTCGGCGGAAGTCAGCCAGATCGCGAGTTCGATCCTCGACCTGAACGAACTGCTGCCACGGATCGTCGATCTCATTCGCGAGACGTTCGGTTACGACCATGCTCAAATCTTCTTGATGGACGAGGCGGACGATTTCGCGGTACTGCGCGCCAGTACGGGTGACGCGGGTCGTCAACTGTTGGGGATTCAGCACAAGCTGCAAAAAGGCTCAACCAGCGTTATCGGTCAGGTGACGGCGAGCGGAGAACCGACGATTGCGTCGGACACGGCAGACGCGCGCGTTGTTCACCGCCCCAACCCCTACCTGCCGAATACGCGCTCGGAAATGGCGATCCCGCTCAAGCTCAAGGGACGGGTCGTCGGCGCGCTCGACGTGCAGTCGAACCAACCGAACGCCTTCGACGACGACGACATCACGGTCTTGCAGACGCTCTCGGCGCAGGTGTCGGTCGCCATCGATAACGCCCAGTTGTTTGAAGAGTCGAGCAGCCGTGCGAGCGAAATGTCGTTCCTGTTCAACGTGACGACCGCTGCTACCTCGGCAGATACGCTGCACGAAGCGCTTCAGAACGTCGCCGCCGAACTGCTCTCCTCACTGCAAGCGCTGTCCGCCAGCATCTATCTACCCCAGAGTTACATGGATGGCGAGGAGAACGAATTCATCGTCCTAGAGCCAGTGGCGCTGGCAGGACCGGATCAACCGCTGTCGGAACTCTCCGAAGTGCGGCTGGATATGCAGGACAATTTGATCGCGCAGGTCGCGCAGGCACGCCGCGCGATGATCGTCGATAACATTCACCGCGAGCCGAATTATCTATCGGTCGTCGAGAGTGCGAATTCCGCCATCATCGTGCCGCTGACCTCAGGCGGTCAATTGATCGGCTTAGTCGGGCTGGAAAGCGACGAACTCAAGGCTTATGACAACAACACGCTGACTCTGCTGCTGACGCTCTCCGGTACGCTGTCCGCCATTATCCAGAACCAGCAACTGCTGGAACAGGTGCAGGAAACGAACGAACAGCTTCGTGAGCTTGACCGCCTCAAGAGTGACTTCCTCGCCAACATGAGCCACGAGCTGCGGACGCCGCTCAACTCGATCATTGGCTTCAGCCGCGTGATCCTCAAGGGTATCGACGGACCGCTGACCGAAATGCAGGAGCAAGACCTAACCACGATCTACAACAGCGGTCAGCACCTGCTCAACCTGATCAACGACATTCTCGATCAGGCGAAGATCGCGGCGGGCAAGATGGACTTGCAGTTCGACTACTTCGAGATGAAAGCGGTCGTTGACGGCGTGCGCTCGATTGGTATCGGTCTGGTCAAGGACAAGCCGATTGACATCTTCGTGGACATCGCGCCCGGTTTGGCGCAGGTTTACGGTGACGAGTTCCGCACGCGGCAGGTGTTGATCAATCTGGTCTCGAACGCGGCGAAGTTCACGCGCGAAGGGGCGATCACCCTCAGCGCCTATCCGGTAATGGACGAAGACAGCGGACGCATGATGATCCGCACCGACGTGACCGACACGGGGATCGGTATTGCCGAAACCGACATTCACTTGCTATTTGAAGCCTTCCGGCAGGTGGACTCGTCGCTGACGCGGACGCAGGGCGGCACGGGCTTAGGTCTGCCGATTTCCAAGTCGCTGGTTGAAATGCAGGGTGGCAGGGTCGAAGTAAACTCGCAGGTCAACGTCGGCTCGACATTCTCGATCTTTATGCCGGTCGAACCTATCGTCGAAGAGGAGGAAAAGCCCAAGAAGAAGACGGACGACCTCGCCCCCCGCCCGCGCAAATCAGTGGTCACGGGTGCGCTCAAGCTGCCCAATGGCGACGGAAAATCGACACAGCAGACTGGCGCAATGGGCTTCACACACTCCACCAAACGGCAAATCCTCTTGATCGAGGACAACCCGGATATGGTTGACCAATACCGCCGCGCGCTCCAGCGTGAGGGCTTCGACATCTTCACCGCGTCGATCCCGCTCGAAGCGGAGGCGATGGCAAGCGGCTTGCACCCCACGCTGATCGTCATGGACGTTACCTTTGGCGGCAATCAGGGTTGGGATATTCTCGGCAAGCTCAAGGCGCGCGACGACACCTTCGATATTCCGGTGATCATCGTGACGCTTAGCCAAGAGCAGGAGCGCGCCGTCAGTATGGGCGCATACCGCTTCATTCAGCGTCCATTCACGCCCGAAGCACTTGTCACGGCAGTCCATGAAGCCGAACATGAAAGCCGAATCAACCGCATCCTGATTATCGATGACCAGCCGGAAAGTGTGCGTTTGCTCACCAACCTGCTGGACGAAGAAGGACAGTACCGCGTCTTCAGCGCAGCCAATGGTGTGGAGGGTATTGCACTGGTCGCACGACGCCGCCCCGACCTCGTCATCCTCGACCTACGGATGCCCGAAATGGATGGATTCCAAGTCGTTCAGGAGTTGCGTAACAACCCTGAGACGGCTACCATTCCGATACTTGTGGTGACGGGAGATACGCTCAGCACGGATGAACGCGACCAGTTGACGAATTTAGCGGTGCTTCACAAGGCGGACATTAGCGCCGAGCAGTATCACCAATTTGTAGATGGTGTCAGGAGTTACCTGAACGGAGATTAGTGGACTTTGTCACGTGAAACAAAATATATCGAACTGGAATGTATTAACTGCCGGACGCGCATTCCTTTCGATAAATCAGTAGATGGTTGTCCGGTTTGCGGGGAGAATATCCTCGAAGCACGTTACGAACTGAATAAAATCAATGTCAGTGAGTGGCTGAATACGATCAAGAGCCGACCGGAAGGGCTTTGGCGCTATCATGAAGTCCTTCCGATTTATGACCGAAAGAACATCGTCAGCCTAGGCGAAGGCGGCACGCCGCTGATCAAGTCGCGCGCGCTAGCGGCGAGCCTCGGACTCAAAAACCTCTATATCAAGGATGAACGGCAGGGACCCACCGCCAGTTTCAAAGATCGACAGGCAACGGTCGCCATTTCCGCGCTTAAGGAGATGGGGGTCGATGCGGTGGTCGTCGCCAGCACAGGCAACGTCGCTATCGCTTACGGCGCATACGCCGCGCGCGCGGGGATGAAGCTGTGGGCATTCTTCCCCAGCCTCACGCCGGGCGATAAAATGCGCGAGGCGGCGCTCTACGGCGCGGAAGTCATCAAAATCACCGGGACGTATGACCAGACTAAAGAACTTGCCGCGCGTTTTGCCAAGCGGCAGGGCATATTCCTCGACCGGGGCATCAAAAGCGTCGCCGCTATCGAAGCAATGAAAACGATGGCTTACGAGATCGCCGAGCAACTGGGCTATATGCTCGACGAGGAAGATCAGCGCTGGCGTTCGCCGGACTGGTTCATTCAAGGCGTCAGCGGCGGCATGGGACCGATTGGCGTGGGCAAGGGTTTCCGCGAGATGTACGACTTCGGCATCATCGACAAGATGCCCGCGCTCGGTCTGATCCAGTCCAGCGGCTGCGCGCCGATGGTCGAAGCCTTTGATCGCGGACAGCGCATCGCTACGCCCGTCGAAAACCCTGAGACGATCATCGCTACGCTGGCGACGGGGAATCCCGGTCGCGCTTACGAACTGCTCTATGACTACGTCGATCAATATGGCGGTCATTTCATCTCTGCCAGCGACGAAGAAGCCTTCAATGCGATCCGCATTTTGGCGCGCAACGACGGTATTTCGGTCGAACCCGCGACTGGCGTCACGTTCGCAGGGCTGTTTAAAATGGTAAGGGAAGGTATTATTAAGCCCGATGATGTGGTCGTCGTCAACTGTTCCGGGCATACGCTGCCGGTCGAGACGATGATCCTCGGTGAACACTGGCAGCGCTCGGTCGATCTGTCACAGCGGACGAACACGCC
>JBBSNT010000171.1:0-9074 GCA_038260485.1 Aggregatilineales bacterium
CTCCCTTTGTTTGGGCCGGTAAACGCCGAACGCGCCGTACGAGAACCGCTCGCTCGATGCATCGCCTCGGCGCTTCAGGTGCAGCCTCCCCACGATCTGTTCGTGCTTTTTATGCCAGGCTGCGTCCCAAGTGACCCACTAGTAGTGATAGACCACATCGGGGCGGCTGGCGGGCGTGGCGACGGGCGTGTCGAGGCGTGGATGCGGGACTTCGACCTGAAGCAGCAGCCCGCCCGCGCCGCGATTGTGAATGCGAAGATGCCCGCTGAGCAGCGCGACTCGCTCGCTGATACCGAGCAGCCCGTAATGCCCTAAGGTCGCCAATTTGGACAGGTCGAAATCCTCATCCAGTCCATGCCCGTTGTCGGCTATGGAAACCATGAGCGTACGCGGCGAGGTGTGTTCGAGAGTGATCTCGACGCGGGTGGCTTGGGCGTGGCGCTGAATGTTGCTTAAGCCTTCCTGCACGATGCGAAAAATCGAGAGTTCGATGGCTTCGGGGAGGCGTCCGGCATTAAGGCGCAAACGAAGCTGGACTTCGATGCCGGTGCGTTTCGCCCAATCGCGGGTGTAGGACTGGAGGGCGGAAGGCAAGCCGAGACTGTCAATCGTGGGCGGGCGCAAATTGCCACAGATGCGGCGAACGTCGTCCACCAACTGGCGAATCGTGCCGCGCACGTCCTCTAGTTCGCGCTGAGTCGCTGGTGAGAGTGTGTCGCGCGATTCGATTTCCTCTAGCTGGTAATTGGTGCCGAGCAAATCCTGAATGACCTGATCGTGGAGTTCGCGAGCGAGGTGCTTGCGCTCCTGCTCGCGCTCGGTGAGCAGACGGCGGTGGGCGTCTTGAAGGGCAACATTCGCCTGATCGAGCGCTTTGACCTGTTCGGCAAGCTGCGAGAGCAACTGCTGATTGAGCGTCCCCTGCACTTCGAGGTCTTTTTCGAGCAAGAGCATTTGACGGTGGAGTAACTCAGCTTTTTCGCGGGCGCGATAGTACGAGTCGAGCGCCCAAAAGGCGGGGGTCGGCTGCTCCTGGTTGGTATAGCCGACCATCGCGGCGACGATCTCCTCACGGCTGGTGACATCGGTGCGGAACGAATCGATGTGCTTGCCGCCGCGCAAGACGAGGATGCGGTCGGTCACGGCAAAGAGGTGATCGAGATTGGTACTGCTGAAAATGACGGTACGCCCCTGCTGCCGCCACTGCTCGATGAGGGTGAGGATTTTCTGCTGGTAGCCGTAGCTGAGCAAAATCGGCTCGTCGATGAAAATCAGCTTCGCCGTCCCCGCCATCGCGCGGGCAATGGCGATCAACTGGCGCTGTTCGTTGGTCAGGTTGAGAATTTTCTCATCGGGCGAGGCAACGGGCGCGTCTAACTGCTGTAACAGGCGGCTGGCTTCCGCGTCCATACGCGGCTGGTCGATCCAGCGGAGAAAGCGCCCGACGTAAGGCTGATAGAGTTCTTGACCGAGAAAGATATTGTGGGTGACGCTCAACTGCTCGACGAGTTCGGGATACTGATGAATGACTTCCAAGCCGACCTGCGAGGCTTTGAAATTGGGCGACAAGCGCAGCCCGTCGAAGTAAATCGCACCGCTGTTCGCGGGATATGATCCTGCCAAAAGCTGGGCGATGACAGACTTGCCGCTGCCGCTCAAGCCTGCCAGCCCGACGATCTCGTTCGGGTAGACGTCAAGGCTAACGCCGCGAATGACTTCGAGTGTGCCGAAGCGCTTATAGAGTTTCTCAACCCGCAGCAGGGGTTTCATATCTAAAGGCGTGATCTCATTTTCCGTTAGTGGATTTGTGGCTTAACTATACACCTAAAGGGGGAGGTGAGGTGCAGGAAGACGAAAAGAAACCTCACCCTGTGCGACCGAATCAAACCTTCGGTTTGATTCGGTCGCACCCCTCTCCGCTTTGTGGAGAGGGGAAAAAGCGGCGCGGCACAACGGGAGCGGTTTAGCCGATGGTTAGGCGATGCCGGACTGCTGCTGGCGGCGGCGCGAGAGCGAGTCGACGATGACGGCGACGAGCAGAACGATGCCTGTGATGACGAACTTATCGCCGGAGGCAAGATTGAGCAGGCTCATGCCGTTTTCGACGCTGGCGATGATCAGCGCGCCGAGGACAGCGCTGGATACGCGACCGCGTCCGCCGAACAAGCTGGTTCCGCCAATCACAGCGGCGGCAATGGCATTGAGCAGCAGGTTGCCGCCACCCGCGCCGGTATCGACCGAGCGCAAGCGCGAGGCGAGAATAATGCCGCCACAGCCCGCCAACGTGCTCGACATGATAAAGACGATCACGCGGATACGCTGGACGCTAATGCCCGCGCGTCGCGCGGCTTCTTGACTGCCGCCGACGGCATAGACGTAACGCCCGAACTTGGTGCTGCGGGCGACGAAGGTCAAAATCATCAGCCCGATCAAGAGGATGATGCCGACGACCGGCACACCGCGATCCTGATTGGCGACGGCGACCACGATGACGCTAATGACGGTCAAGAAGGCGATTTCGAGGGCGATGAAGGCAACAGGGCGCGTGCTTAAGCCCTGACTGCGGCGATTGCGGTACTGGATGAACTGAATAATGGCGTAGACAACGATGAAAAGCCCCGTGACCAGCCAACTCCAGAGGGTTTGCGGCGGAATGTAGGAATTGGCAATGCCGACGACTGTCGCGTCCTGAATGATGACCGTGCCACCGTTGCCGATCAAGCGCAGAACAACCCCGTTCCACGCCAACAGCCCCGCCAACGTGACGATAAACGAGGGAACGCGAAAGGTCGTGATGATCCAACCTTGCAGCAACCCGATGCCCGCTGTCGCCAGCAAGCCGACGGGAATGGCGGTATACCACGTCCAGCCCGCCGCAGGATCACGCAGGAGCATGGCTGCCGTCACGCCACTGATGGCGCTGACGTAGCCAATCGAGAGGTCGATTTCACCCAAGAGCAGGACGAAAACGACGCCATACGCCATCATGGTAATGCCTGACATTTGCAGAATCAGGTTGACGAAGTTGCGCGGCGTCAGGAAATTCGAGTTTTGCGTTTGAAAAATGACTGCAATGATCAGCAAGCCGACGATGATCGGCAGCGAACCGAGATCGCCGGAAACCAAGCGGCGGACATAGCCGCGCATATATTCCCTGAGCGATACCCGATCCTCCGTTTTGGTCATGACGGCTTCCGGGTTAGGTGCATCCATACTAGACATTCTCTTTCATCCCCGGCACAACTTCGAGGTCGCCAGAGGTGATCGCGTAGACAATATCACGCTGGTCAACGTCGCTACGATTAAACATGCCCGCGTTTTGCCCTAGGCGCAGCACTGTGATCCGATCCGCAACTTCAAATACGTCATGCATATTGTGGGTAATGAGGATTACGGCAAGCCCCTTTTCGGAGAGGCGGGTGACTAAGTCGAGCACCTGCCGTGTTTGGGCGACGCCGAGCGCCGCCGTCGGCTCGTCGAGGATGACCAGCCGCGAGTTCCACATGACCGCTTTGGCGACCGCTATTGCCTGCCGCTGACCACCGGACAAGCCAGCGACCTGCTGGCGTACAGAACGCAAGGTCGAGACGGAGAGTGATTCGAGCGTCTCGACACAGGATTTTTCCATACTCGCCTCGTCGAGACGACCATAAGTCGTGCGTTCGCGCCCCAAGAACATATTGGCGACGACGTCGAGGTTATCGGCAAGGGCAAGGTCTTGATACACAATTTCGATGCCGAGCGCCGCCGTCGCGCGCGGGCTGTGGATGTGTACCAGCTTGCCGTCGAAGAAGACTTGACCTTCATTGAAGGGGTAAATCCCGGCAATACCCTTGATCAGCGTTGATTTTCCCGCGCCGTTGTCACCAACGAGCGCCATGACTTCGCCCGCCTTGACCTCAAAATCGACGTGAGAAAGTGCCTGTACCGCGCCGAAGCGCTTGGAAACGCCAACCAATTGGAGTAATGGATGTTCCGACAACATGTACTCCTTCTAAAAGAACAACTTCTTTTCCAAGTTATTAGGGGTTAGTTTTTAGTTCTGAACTAAAGACTCTGTACTGATCAACTGCGTAATTTAAAGGGTGTAACGCTGGACTGATGGTATCCAACTTTTGCGAGAAATGAACAGGCGCGGCGCACACAGCGCCGCGCCTCTGTCGTGATTGGGCTTAGCTGCCCATTTCCATTGTTGCTTCGGGGGTCATCATCATCATGGCGTCCGCCGGGCAATAGTCGGCAAATTCACCGACGCAGATTTCTTCCCACGTGCGGAAGGCGTCCGCGATGACGGTATCAGCGACATTGTCTGACGTGACCGAGACGGGGACGAGCAAGACCGACGGGACGTCATTGGTGCCGTTGTTGACAGCGCCCGTGACCAAGTCAGTCGTATCGTCACCGTTGACCAATGCAATCGCCAAGGCTGCAGCGCCTTCGGCTTCCTGCTTGATGGCTTTGTAGACAGTCATGCTCTGGCGACCTGCCAGAACGTTCTGGATACCGCCAACGGTGGCATCTTGACCCGTGACCGGGATGAAGTCGAGGTTGGCGTTCTGACGGGCGGTAATCACTGCCTGAGCCAGACCGTCATTGGCGGCGACTGCGGCGTTGATGTCCGGATTGTCTGTCTGCATACCTTCGAAAATCAACAGCGCCTGCTGGTTGTCCCAATCGGGGACGGACTGCTCGGCGACGTTGGTCCAACCGCTGGTTTCGTCATCGAAAAGCGGGTCAATGACTGAGTGATAGCCATTGGCGAAGAGCGTGGCGTTGTTGTCGGTGGGCGAACCGTTGAGGATGGCGACGTTGACTTCGTCACCCATCGTGCCGGCAGCTTGCGCTGCGGTCACGGCATCAACCAAGCCCTGCCCTTGCAGCTTGCCAACGGATTCGTTGTCGAAGCTGACATAGAAGTCCGCGCCGTCGCCTTCGACGGTCAGACGGTCATAGTCGATGACCTTAACGCCTGCGTCGTGCGCCATCGCAACAATTGCTGCGCCGCTGCCGCTGTCGAGGTTGACGAACAGCAGCACCTTCGCGCCATTGGTGATCGCCTGCTCAGCCTGTGTGATCTGGGTCTGGCGGTCGCCTTCAGCGTTGACGATAGAATAGCTCACGCCAGCGTCATCGAAGGCGGCGGCGAGAAAACGACGGTCGTCCGCTTCCCAACGAGCCGATGAAGCGCTGTCGGGCAGCAGAACGGCAACGTCAACCGTATCCTGCGCGCTCGCGCTCAGGGCAACCCCAAACACGCTCATCAGCAGTACGACGAGCATCGCTACACGAAAACCAAGTTTAGACATTGTTTCCTCCTGATGAGAATTTGTGGAAAAAAGTGCAATTGATTGGTAATCTTGCTTACCGTGCGTTCGCGCAATTGACCTCCTCAATTTCTAGCCGCACATGGGACTACCTTTACAGGTTAGTCGTTCAAAATATAGCGAAACTAGCTAAGTTTTGCGTGAACAAATCCCCTTGAGGAGTCAGACGGAAATCCCCCTACTGCGATTAGGGGAAATCCCCCTACGTGCGCGCGAATTCGCTTTTTCGCCGTCGCTGAGCAGAACTATGCTATAGTTCAGAGGCGCGAAGGATTAAGTTATAGTCTTTATTTAGTGACTGGTTTTTATTATGACTCCTTATCGTCTACTGGTTGCCGACGATCATGCGGTTGTGCGCGCCGGCATTCTGAACGCGATTAAAGATTTACCCAACGTGCAAGTCGAGGGTGAAGTGGGCAACGGGCACGAGTTATTCGTGCTGCTGGAGCAGCTTCAACCGGACTGCCTGCTGATTGACGTGACGATGCCGGATTTCGAGCCGATTTCCGCTATCGCTCAGATTCGCGCCAGCTACCCGAACATGAAAATTCTAGTCGTGAGCGCATATGACGACGACGTTTATGTGCAGGGGTTGCTCGGCATTGGCGTCAATGGCTATCACCTCAAGGATCAGCCATTAAGCGACCTGCGGTTGGCGGTAACGCGGGTGCTTGAGGGCGAGCGCTGGATTTCGAGCCGCATCCTCGACAAGCTGATTCACTTACGGGAAGTCCAGTCGCCATTCAGCCGCCTAACCGAGCGACAGATCGACCTGCTGCGGCTGCTGCACCGAGGCTACGATAACCGGACGATTGCGCTTGAACTCCGTTTGAGCATCAAGACGGTCGAAAATCATCTGACGCGGCTGTATCGGATGATCGACGTGCGCAGCCGATTGGAAGCGTCGAATTTCATCGTGCAGCATCCTGAAATCTTAACCGGCACACTCACCAGCAGCGGATCGATGCGGTCGCCCGCCGCGATGCCGAGCGCGGGATCACTGACGCTGCTGATCGTGGACGACAACGACCGCTACCGCCAACAACTGATGCGGACGATCACCTCGCTGAGCCTGCACACGCTGATTTACGAAGCAGAAAATATGCGCCAAGTGCATGCCGTGCTGACGCGGGTTAAGCCGAGGCTCGTGCTGGTGGACGTGGTGCTGGGGGACGAAAGCGGGATTACGTGCGCGCAGCAGATCACGGCGCAGTCGCCATCGTCGCGTATTATCCTGATCAGCGCGTACCCGGACAGCGAGTTCCGGCGGTTGGGGTTGGAAGCGGGCGCGGTGGCTTTCCTCGACAAAAAGACGCTCGATATGGCGACGCTGCGACAGGTGATCGCGGACTGCTAAGAAACCCTCACCCCGTGCGTGCCATGCACGCCTGTCCCTCTCTACTATGTAGATAGGGGGGAAAAACACGGGTTTGACGACTGGGATTTGAGTGAACACTAAACAGATTTAAAAGAGGGGCGCACAATTGTGCGCCCCTGTGACGTTGGCATAAGCGATTTGTTACGAAGCGGGCGTGGCTTCGGCGGTATCCGTGAGTTGGTAGACGCGAACGTAATCGACCTGCATGGTCTGCGGGAATTCGGTCGTGTCGTCAGGATTGCCGGGCCAATAGCCGCCAACCGCCACGTTCAAGATGATGAAGAAATCGTGGTCAAAGACCCAGTCGTTGCCGTGAACGTCGCTGCGGCTGAGGGTGTTGTAGAGTTCGCCATCGACGTACCAGCGGATCACATCGGGATCCCAATCTACGGCATAGACGTGGAAGTCGTCGGCAAAATCAGCGTCGCTCTTGTAGAGTGCGCCGATGCCATTCGCACCGGAGTAGCCCGGTCCGTGAATCGTGCCGTGTACGGTCTGCGGCTCGAAGCCGACGTTCTCCATGATGTCGATCTCGCCGGAGGTAGGCCAGCCGATGCTGTCGATATTGCTGCCGAGCATCCAGAAGGCGGGCCAGATGCCCTGCCCGTGCGGGATGCGGATGCGCGCCTCGACGCGCCCATAGGTGAATTCGACCTTATCTTTGCTGACGAGGCGGGCGGAGGTGTACTCGCACGTGCCGTAATGACAGTTATAGCTGGCGGGGTTCTCCTGACGCGCGACGATGGCGAGATTGCCATCGCCGTCGAGCGAGGCGTTTTCGGTGCGGTCGGTGTAGTATTCGAGTTCATTATTGCCCCAACCCGCGCCGCCAAGCTCGGCTGTCCAGTTATCGCTGCTAATGGGCATTCCGGCGTCGCCGTCGAACTCGTCCGACCAGAGCAAATTCCACTGACGCGACTCCCACGTCACGCTGCTGTCCACTTCGACTGGAACCTCCGTTGGTTGGGCTGTCGGTTGAATGGCGGTGGCTTGCGCCACGTCCGTTTTGACGAGGCGGAAATCATCGAGATAGGCGATTTGCGCGCCAGCTCCCGCTGGAAAACCGAAGGCGTAGCCGGAGACTTCGTTCAAACCTAAGCCATCATCGGGCGCGCCGCCGGGCTGGAAGTCTGTCCGGCGCTGGAACTCGTCAAGCGGGATGGTGAACTGCTGCCAACCTGTGTAATCGTTGGTGACCCGATAATACCAGCGCTCGGCAGTGTCGCCATTTTGATCAGGGCTGCGGTTGTCGAACAGATCAAGCTGGACGACCCCGCCAGTATTGTTGCCGTAGAGCCAGAAGCTCACGGCATCGTAGGATGTCCAATCTTGCGAGATCCAATTCGTCCCGTCGGTGAAAGCGTGAGTGAAACCGCCCCACGAGGCGATGTCATAGGCGACTGCCAGCACGTTGTTGGGCGCGTCGCTCATGCCGGGGATAGCTAAGGCGGCATTCGGTTGAAGCTGCGCGACCGCCAGCTTAACGTTCTCGAAGGTGTCGCCCCAAGGGACGAAGCCGATGCCCGCGTTGAACGGGTCAACACCCATCCAAATTCCGCTCTCGAAGTCGTTGATCATACCGTCCGCTCTCAACTGTGAGGCAAAATGATCGGGCGCGGATGAAGCACTCGGCTGAGCCGCTGGCGTGAAGATCAGCTTGCCGAACACGCTGGGATTCTGATAGGACTGGTCGCTGGTGTCGGCTGACGACCAGATCAGCTTGGTGTCGCGATCAGCGGTCGATGCGCCGTTGAGATGCACCTGAAAGCCGATTTCGCTTCCATCGGCGGGGGTGATGTCCCAGACGTCGTTGTGGAGCGGCACGGCGACCTCGACCGCGTAGCCGTTCGACGTACGCGATCCGGCGACGGTCGCGCCGACGCTCGCCCCATTGACGCCGGAGAAGACGGCTTGGTCGGCGGGCAAATCAACATCCATCGCCGGGATATTGATCTGGGCGACGCCATCGACGTAGCTGGTGAGCATCAAATCGCCGGTGGCGTTGACATAGAACTCGACTGAGTCCTCGTTCCAGTAATTCTGGTCGTGCTGCCCGCTGATGATGTTGTCATCGATAACGCTGGCGAACAGGTAGAGATTGGTGTCGTCGGCAGCGGCGGCGAAGGTGACGGACGGCGCGGTCGAAGCTAGATCGGCGTCCTGCGGCACAGCCACGCGGGGGACGCCCGCCCAATCACCGAAGCTGCCGTCAAGGGTGATGGAAACGGGGAACGGGGCGTTGTAGGTTGCGCCGGATTCACCCGCAGGGGCGAGCATGGCTTCGGGCAGGACTTGTGCCGGAATGGGCGGCGGGGCGGCGGTTGGAAGCATCGTGACTTCGACGGCAGGCGCACACTGCGCGGCGAGATCGA
>JBBSNT010000172.1:0-9046 GCA_038260485.1 Aggregatilineales bacterium
CGCTTCACGCCGGAACTGTCGATTCAAATTCAGGAGAACCTCGGCGCGGACATCATCATGTGCTTCGACCAATGCCCAACGCCGACTGATCGCGCGATTGTCGAGCGGGCGGTGGCGCGAACGAGCGCATGGGCGGCACGCTGCCGCGAGGCGCATCCTGATATGTCGCGGCAGGCGGTGTTTGGCATCCAGCAGGGCGGCATTTTTGAGGACCTGCGCGAGCAATCGTCGGCGGCGCTGCGGGCGCTCGACTTCCCCGGCTACGCGATTGGCGGGCTGGCGGTGGGCGAGAGCAAAGCCGACATGTATCGTACCCTCGATGCGTGTATTCCGCTGCTGCCGGACGACAAGCCGCGCTACCTGATGGGCGTCGGCGCGCCGGATGATTTGGCGCAGGCGGTGCTGCGGGGCGTTGATATTTTCGACTGTGTGCTGCCGACGCGGATCGCCCGACACGGCGCGGCGTTCACGCCGGACGGAACGAGAAACATGGGCAACCTCGCGTATGCGCGCGATCCGCTGCCGGTTGACCCTGAATGTGACTGCTACTGCTGCACGAATTTTACGCGCGCTTACCTGCGTCACCTGATCAAAGCGAAAGAACTGCTGGCGCATACGCTGCTGAGCATCCATAACATTCGCTTCCTGATCCGGCACGTCGAGGCGATGCGCGCGGCGATTCTCGCGGACAGCCTGCCCCAATACGTCGAGACTTTTCTCCAACGCTATTTGCAAACCGCCTAAGGACGATGCATTGAAGCCGTCGAACTTGCCTCAACTCCGGTTGCCCTTAGAACGCCGAGGTCGATCATAGCCGTATGAGGCGAACTAAGCGCACGCTCGCTGCTGTTGCCTTCACACTCGTGAGTTGCAGTAGTCAAATCGTCCCGGCAGCGACCCCGATGACGCACGGCACCGCGCTGCGGCTGTATGCGACGACGCCAACGATCCCGTTGATCCACAACTTGACGACGGCGTACACGCGCTTGAATCCGTCGATCTCCTTCGACGTGACGACCGGCGATTACAAGACGGTGGTGCAGGAAGTCTTGCGGAACGAAAGTGCCTACTTGATTAGCACGCATCTGGACAAGGACAGCCTCTTGTGGGCTGCGCCGATTGCCCAGGATGGGATTGCGATTATCGTTCATCCTGACAACGACATCAGCGAACTGACGACGGCAGAACTGCGCAATATCTATCAGGGTTGGATCGATAGCTGGGACGATCTTGGCGGTCACGATGGCGAGATGGTCGTCGTCAGCCGCGAGGATGGTTCCGGGACGCGGGCGGAGTTCGAGAGTCTGATCATGGGCGCGCGGCGGACGACGCCGACTGCCCAGATCGCGCCATCCAGCGAGGCGATGGTCTTGAGCGTGGCGCGAGAGCCGGAGAGCATTGGCTACGTCTCGATGAGTTCCGTTGACGAGCGCGTGAGAGCGCTCACGCTCGACGGTGCTGCGCCGACGCTGGAGAACGTCTACGACAACATTTACCCACTGCGTTCGATTGTCTACATTGCCGGACAGCGCGAACCCAGCGCTGACGACGAGATCGAACGGCACTACCGCGCGTTTATCGCGTGGGTGCAGAGTCCTGATGGTCAAGCGCTGGTCGAGCAGGGTTACGCGCCGCTGCTGCGCCCGGATTAAGATCACGCGCCGAATGACATGATGGTCGCGAAGGCTGAAATCAGCAGCACGGTGATGACAATCCACATCGAACTTAAGGCGAAATCACGGTAGAGGCGCAGACGCGCCCGCCGCTTCTCCATCTCCATTTCGGGGATGCGAATGCGGTAGAGCGCGCCCGCTGCTTCTGAATTTTTGGTGTTGATGCGCAGCACGTTATCGAGGCAGATCGAACTCTGGTCGAGCGAATCGACGGCGACGCTCATCCAGAGCCACGCATCCTCGAAATCGGTGTCCTCGCGGATCAAGTCGCGGAGCAGGTGACGGGCTTCGGCGCGGCGATCCTCCTTGACGAGTTCAATCGCATCAAGCAGCCGGTCTATCCGGGCTTGCGCTTCTGCTTCAGCGGCCGGATCGGACGCGGTATCCGACGAAGATGCGCGCGCGTCGGTCATGTGGTGACGGGTTCGTCAATTTTCACGCCGTCGAACAAATCGAATTCGTCAACGCGATTGTGCGCGGGCGCGGGCGAGATGCGCGTGAAGCCCTGATTGGCGGAGACGAAGCGGCGCAGCCACAAGGGGAAACGGAACGCACCGCCGCCAAGCTGGCTGGCGTGACAGGCGCTTGCCGCGTCCCATGCCTCGTGCCAATCGCGAATATTGATCAGCGTATGGGTCGGCTCGACGTGGTCGAGGATGGCGACCAAATCCATATCTTTGTTGCGCCCCAAATGGCGCGGGTCTTCACCGCGCAGGCGCGTCAGCATGATGCCGAGCCGAATCTGGCGGGTCGAGATGCTGCTGAAGTAGAGCTTCTGCGGCTGGTAGGGCGCTTGATCAGTGACGTATTGGCTATCGCCGGCGCGTTTGAACGCCTGCGTGGTCGCGCGCTGGATGGCGATATGATCGGGGTGACCGTAGCCACCGTAGCGGTTGAAGGTGAGCACGACCTGCGGCTGAAGGGCGCGAATGACTTCGACGACGCGGCGTGTAACTTCGTCTTCGGGGGCTTGCCAGAGGCATTCGGTGTCGCTGCAAAATTCCGAACCCATCATGCCGCTGTCTTTATAGCCCAACTTGATGACGTGTTTCAGACCGAGTTTCTCGCTGGCACAGTCAAGTTCAGCGAGGCGGAGCGCCTTAATCGATTCGTAGCCGTCGAGCATTTCGGGGTTGACCGTGCCGCGCTCGCCATTGGTGGCGCAGATCAAATCGACTTCGACGCCTTCAGCGACGTAACGAGCGATCAAGCCGCCTAAACCGAAACTTTCGTCATCAGGATGGGCGTAAGCGATGAGCAGACGACGGGACATTACTCTACCTGTAGGCTCTGTTTGCGTTGTTGTCCTTAAATTATAGTACAAGGCAGCGGGCAACGATAAGCCCTAGTCAATCCGATTGGATCGAGTATACTTCAACCGCCCTTAGGTGGGTGGATAGTATGTCAAAGACAATTGTGGCAAAGACAGATGAAGGAATTCTATGCGTCGGGTTTTTAGCATATTCGTGATCCTTTCGTCGGCAGCGTTGATCGTGATTAGCACGGTGGCGCTCTCCGCATCTCCGGCGGCTCAAGTTGATCTGCCGGGGACAAATACACCCGTTCCACTGGTTTTTGCGACGAATACCCTCGTCCCCTCAACACCTACTCAAACCCTGATACCGACTGAAACACTAACGCCGAGCCTCACGCCGACGATTACGCCCTCTTTAACCCTGACTCCATCGCCAACACTGACGCCTTCGCCTACACCGACGCTGGTCGGGCCGGCGCAGTACCCTGACGGGTTTAATCCGCTGACCGGGCTGCCGTATCCCAACGACGAAGCGATGGCACGGCGGAATTTGCTGATCAAGATTTCGAATTATCCGCCGGTTGTGCGCCCCCAGAGCGGCATTAATCAGGCTGATCTCGTTTACGAATACGAAGTCGAGGGCGGCGTGACGCGGTTCGCGGCGATCTTTCGCAGCAATTCGCCCGACCATGTGGGACCGGTGCGCAGCGGTCGCTTGATGGATACGAACCTCGTGCCGATGTATGAGGCGCTGTTCTCGTATTCGGGGGCGAGCGCACCGATCCAACAGACGTTCCTGCATGAGCCTTGGCGTCCGTGGATCATTTCGCCCGCGATTGGTGACAACTGCGAAGAAGCGGGTTTCTGCCGCTTCCCTGAAGATGGCAAGGCGTTCGAGCATACGCTGTACGCCGATACGAACATGGTGTGGACGCGGGCAACGGCACGCGGCGTCAACGAAGGACACCGCGCACGCGGCTTCGCCTTCAGTGACCTTGCGGACGATGGCGGAATCGCCGCGAACGACGTGTTCGTCGATTATTACGGGCAGACCGATGGTCGCTGGCAGTACCGCGAGGATACGGGACGCTACGTCCGCTACACCGACAGCGTGCCGCATTTGGATGCCGCTGACGGCGAACAGTTGTGGGCGGATAACGTGGTGATCATTGAAGTGCCGCACGAAGAACGCCCTGACCTGTTCGAAGAAGAGAGCAAGTCCGCCTCGCAGCAGATCGATTTGTGGGGGCAGGGACGCGCTTACGTCTTCCGTGATGGCGTCTATTACGAAGGCTACTGGCGGCGCGACTGCAAGGGCGAAGTGCCTGACCCGACGCCGACGCCGATTGTGGGCACGCAGGACAGCCAATGCTACTACCGCACGGGCGACGCGCTGCAACTGGTGTTTGGCGATAATTCGCCGATTCATCTGAAGCCGGGTCGGACATGGGTGATGGTGACGCGCTGGATGAACTACGTCACGATTGCGGATCAGCAGCCGGACATGGCGGCAACGGCGACGAGTATCGCGTTGACGCCGACCAATACGCCTTGGCCGACACCGGATCACCGCTTCGATACGCCAACGCCTGCAGCTTAGGGAAACAAACTTCCACAGGGGCACGGCATGAGGGTGTCTAATAAGTAAAGCTAACCTCACCCCGGCTCAGCAAGCTGAGCTTTCCCCCTCCATTGCATGGAGAGGGGGAGACGACAGTTTTTGGAGAGCAGGGTTGTCGGGTGCGGATTTTGCCTCACCCCTCATCCCGTGCTAACCTGCGGTTTGCCTGCCCCTCTCCCACGCAAGGCGGGCGTCCCAACAAGTTGGGGAGAGGGGCGAAAAATGCCGATTTGGAAGAAGATCAACGTTAATGCTTAAAACTGTCGTCTCCTCAGATGCAATGGAGAGGGGGAGGCACACGAAGCAGAGTGAAGCAAGTCAAGCGGTGTTATTTAGCGATTATTCAGCATCGCTGGGGTCGGATTTTCCCAGCCACGCGGGTAATTTAAAGATCATGTCGAGCGTCAAGATCAAGCCGGGAAAGATCGATTCGGCGTCGATCTGATCGCTGCCAGTGTAGATGTGAACGGTTTGCTGGTCGCGGCGGTATTGATGCAGTTCGCGCGTGAGTAGATAAACGATCCAGACCTGCTCTGTCCCTTTGTCGAGATAGGTGCGTATTTTCGACTGCACATTTTGAGCGTTCTCGCTAGGCGAAATGACCTCGACGGCGAGGTCAGGCACGCCGGGAAAGGGCAGTTCCAAGTTCCAATTAGCGGGGATATTTTCGCGGCGGATGAAGGACACGTCCGGCGAAAACGATCCACTTAGATAGCGCTCGTTCTCGTTCATCAAGTAGAGGAAATTATCCATAAAGACGATGCCGAGTTCGCGCTCGTTGACGTAGGTATCAAGGGGGCGAAGCATATTTCCGCTGACGATCTGATGCAATCCGCCGACAGGTGCCATTTCAATAACTACCCCATTGATGACTTCGACGTGGGCGTCTTCGCCAAGTGCCATTAAATCGTCAAGCGTGACGGCGGTGCGCTCTAAAGCTGTATCCGCCATGTGAGTTCTCCTTAAACTGTGTATCCCCTCATTCGATTATAGCGGCTTTTTCTCCGTCACATCTAACGGAATGTTTATCATAGATTGGTACAATTGATAGGTTGCGAACACACTATCGGAAAGTATAATAGAACGCATGTACAGTTCCCCTACTAGGTCAGAGCCAAAAATTATGGCGCAAGACAAGATCGTCGTGCGCGGTGCGCGCGAGCACAATCTCAAGAATATTGACGTGGAGATTCCACGTAATCGGCTGGTTGTTATTACGGGGCTTTCGGGGTCGGGGAAGTCGTCGCTGGCATTCGACACGATCTTCGCGGAAGGACAGCGACGCTACGTCGAGAGCCTGAGCGCTTATGCCCGTCAGTTCCTCGGACAGATGGAAAAGCCCGACGTTGACCAGATCGAAGGACTCAGTCCGGCGGTGTCGATTGACCAGAAGGGCGTGAGCCACAACCCGCGCTCAACGGTCGGCACGGTCACGGAGATTTACGACTATCTGCGCTTGCTGTATGCGCGAATTGGCGTGCCGCATTGTCCGGTTTGCGGCGAGGAAGTGGTCGCGCAGAGCGCACAGCAGATTGTTGATGCGGTCAAGGCGCTGCCGGACGGTACACGGACGCAAATCCTCGCGCCAGTGATCAAGGGGCGCAAGGGGCATCACGAGAAGGTGCTGGAAGAAGTGCGCAAGGCGGGATTTCAGCGCGTGCGGATCGACGGCGAGGTCTACGACCTTGAAGAAGACATCACGATGGATCGCTATGGCATCCACAACATCGAGGTGGTGGTGGATCGTCTGGTGATTCACCAATACGACGACCCGAACAGCGAGGACGCCAACAGCGCTGAGACGCGCTTGACCGACGCCATCGAGACGGCACTGGAAATGGGCGAGGGCGTCGTGATCGTCAACAACCTGAGCACCGAGCCGCCGAGCGATATGCTGTTCAGCGAACTGCTGGCGTGCGTGAACGGTCACGGCAGCTTGCCGGAGATTGAGCCGCGCAGCTTCAGCTTCAATACGCCGAAGGGCGCTTGTCCTGATTGTCAGGGCTTGGGCTTCCGGCTGGAACTCGACCGCGATCTGGTGGTGCCGAATCCTGAATTGAGCATCGCTGACGGCGCGATTGACGTCAGCGGATGGAACTCTAGCGATTCGAACAGCTGGGGGGCGAACATGATGCAATCGGTCGCGGAGATGTATCACGTTCCGATTGATAAGCCGTGGCGCGACCTGAAGCCCGCGCAGCAGGACGTGTTCCTGTACGGCACGGATGGGCGCAAGGTGAAGGTGCGCTACACCAACACGAACGGTAACGCGCGCGAGTACATGACCTCGTTCGAGGGCGTGCTCAACAACTTGCAGCGGCGCTACCGCGAAACCGACTCCGATTACATCCGTGAGCAAATCGAATCGTTCATGGCGCAAGTGCCGTGCAGCACCTGCGAGGGCAAGCGGCTGCGCCCTGAAGCGCTGGCGGTGACGGTGGCGGAGAGTTCGATCTTTGATGCGACGCTGCTGCCGGTGTCACAGTTGGTCGGCTGGGTGGCTGACCTGCGCGGTCATAACGGGACGCCTGCGCTGCTGAACGACCGCGATCAGCAGATTGGTTATCAAATCCTAAAAGAGATCGAAGCGCGGGTGAACTTCCTTAACAACGTCGGCTTGGGCTACCTGAGCCTCGGTCGCTCGTCGGGGTCGCTGAGCGGCGGCGAAGCCCAGCGCATCCGGCTGGCGACGCAGATCGGCAGCCAACTGACGGGCGTGCTGTACGTCCTCGACGAGCCGTCGATTGGACTGCATCAGCGCGACAACGCCAAGCTGATCCAGACGTTGATGGAACTGCGCGACCTCGGCAACACGCTGCTGGTGGTCGAGCACGACGAAGAAACGATGCGGATGGCGGACTGGCTGATCGACCTCGGGCCGGGCGCGGGCGAACACGGCGGCTGGATTGTGGCGGAAGGGACGCCTGAGCAAGTCGAGCAGACCGAAGGCAGCTTGACGGGGGCGTACCTCTCCGGTCGGCTGAAGATCGACGTGCCTGATTCGCGGCGAGCGGGCAACGGCAAATCGCTGTTTGTGCGCGGCGCGCGCGAGAACAACCTGAAGAACGTCGATGCCGAGTTCCCGCTCGGTAAGTTTGTGTGCGTGACGGGCGTGAGCGGCAGCGGCAAAAGCACGCTGATGATCGACGTGCTGTATAAGCGCGTCGCGCAAGCGATCAATGGCAGCAAGGCTCGACCCGGTGCGCACGACAGCATCGACGGACTGGACAACATCGACAAGATCATCAACATCGACCAAAGCCCGATTGGACGGACGCCGCGCAGTAACCCCGGCACGTACACAAAAGTCTTTGACGCGGTGCGCTCGCTGTTCGCGGACATGCCGGAGAGCAAGATTCGAGGCTATACGGCGGGGCGTTACAGCTTCAACGTCAAGGGCGGGCGCTGTGAGAAGTGCGAAGGACAGGGCGTGCTGCAAATCGAGATGCAGTTCCTGCCGGACGTGTACGTCCCGTGCGATGTGTGTCACGGGGCGCGCTACAACCGCGAAACGCTGCAAGTCAAGTACAAGGGCAAGAGTATCTCGGACGTGCTGAACATGACGGTCAGCGAGGGGTCGGCGTTCTTCGCCAATATCCCGACGATTGTCAATAAGCTGGAGACGCTGGAACAGGTCGGGCTGGGGTACATCCGGATCGGGCAGCCGGCGACGACGCTGAGCGGCGGCGAGGCACAGCGCATCAAGCTGAGCCGCGAACTCTCGAAGCGCGCGACCGGACAGACGCTCTACATCCTCGATGAACCCTCGACCGGACTGCACGCGGCGGACGTCAAGCGGCTGATCGCCGTGTTGCAACAGTTGGTCGATAACGGGAATACGGTGCTGGTGATCGAGCACAACCTCGACATCATCAAGGTGGCGGATCACCTGATCGATCTGGGACCTGAGGGTGGCGACGCGGGCGGCTACGTGATCGCTACGGGGACGCCGGAGGAGATCGCGCAAGTGCCGGAGAGCTTCACGGGCATGTATTTGAAGCCGATACTGAGGTAGTACACTTCAACCTCACCTCCTGACCCCCTCTCCCTTGCATGGAGAGGGGGAAACCTCTGCGCGCATTTTTGACCCCATGAAGCATAGGAGAATTTGAGATGGTGGCGATGCTGGAAGCGCAATTTATTAGCGTGACGATCAAGCGGACGTCCGATGACGTGAACGACTACCTGTATGTGCCGCAGAACTTCGAGGATTGGGCGGCGGGGTTAGGGCAGGGATTCCGGCGCGTGGGCAATGAGTGGGTGTTTGGAAACGGCGACGCGAAAATTCGGTTCACGGACAAGAATCCGTTTGGCGTCGCGGATCACTGGGTGTATCCGCCGGATGCCAGCGTGGTTTACGTGCCGATGCGCGCTGTCGCCAATGGGGATGGCTGCGAGGTCACGCTGACGCTGTTTCGTCAGCCGGAGATGACCGACGCAGAGTTCACAAGGGATCAAAGCTTGGTGCGGAACGATTTGGAAGCGCTGAAGGCGATC
>JBBSNT010000173.1:0-8907 GCA_038260485.1 Aggregatilineales bacterium
CACATACGTCGTTACAATATAGGTGTCGTTCATGTCGGTTTCTCGCTCAATGGTTGTCTGATAACTCCCATTTTAACAAGTACCACATGAACGACTTCAACTAGCAATCACGGTATCAGGTACGTTCCGTACTTGAGGAAAAAGGGTTGACGTTGCAGACAACAACCCTAGAAGCTGTTCCTGTACAGCTAGTCGGGGACGTAACGCTCGTGGGACGAATCGTGACGGCGCTCTTGTGGAACGCTGTTGGCTATACCGAACAGGGAGCTATTCGCGTCACCACGGATTGGTCCCCCAGTCAAGAATGGCTGATCTCTATCCAAGATACTGGAACTGGGATTCCTGATGAGGATTACCCGCACATATTCGAACCATTTTGGCGCGGTGAGCAACGTCCTCAACTGCCAACGGCGGGGGCGGGGCTTGGGCTGCCGCTGGCGCTGGCATTAGCAAAGATATTGGGGGGCAGCCTGTTTGTGAAGGAAACCGGAAAGGACGGTAGCAATTTCTGCCTTCAGCTACCGATGGCAAAAACCGACTCTACCCCCAGTTTAATGGAGTAACAGTCACTCAAGCTGCCATCGGTGTGGCGGTTGTCGTCAAAGACGCTTTGAATCCCTCCACTGACTTCGGCATCGCGCTGTTCATGCGCGTTCGTTCCGGTGGCGCGCCAAGCGCAGTACCCGCTCTCAGACACGTCCAACACCCGACACAACTCCCCGACCGAAACCTTTTCGTGTGCCTGCTCCATCACAGCATATCGCTCGACTTTTCTTGGCGGACAATCGAGCTAGCCTTTTTTAACACTTGAATCGTCGCCTTCTTCTGAGCGACCGTGCGCGCCAACTCCCGCATCCGTGCGCTCAGTTCGCTCAGCGTCGCTGTGTTCACATCCAGAATGCGCGCTTGCCCAAATTGCTTCAGCCACTGATGCAGCATCTTATTGGCAATGCCCAGCTCACGGGCGCTACGCGAGACATTCTGACTCGCCTCTGCCTTGCGTACGGCTTCCCGTTTGAATGCTTCTGTGATTTGCGATCGCTTGCTTATTTCTTCAGTCTCCCCTATCTCGTTGAGTGTACTCGCTTGGGAAACTGTTACTCTATTTTATCGGGGTAGATCAGTAGTTTTTGGGTAACTTTTTTAGTCGGGTAAAATAGTGATCATTATTGAAAAGGATTCGTTACACATGAAAATTGCCCTCGCCTCAGACCACGCGGGTTATCCGCTGAAGCAGCACCTCGTCGAATATCTCAAGCAGCAGGGGCATGACGTGATCGATCTCGGCGTCGATACGGATGCTGTCCCCAGTGATTACCCTGACTCGGCGGAGGCGCTTGGTCACGCCGTCCTCGACGGGCGCGCTGAACGCGGCATTCTCGCCTGCGGCAGCGGTGTCGGCGCGTCGATTGCCGCCAACAAGATTCCCGGTATTTACGCCGCCGTCTGCCACGATCACTACAGCGCGCATCAGGGCGTCGAGCATGACCGCATGAACGTGCTGACGATTGGCGCGCGGATTATCGGACCCACCACCGCCGAAGAACTGGCGGACGCCTTTATCGCCGCGCAGCCAAGCGATGCGGAACGCCATCGCCGCCGCTTCGCTAAAGTGCAGGCAATCGAGGCGCGCCACGACTAAATTGTCCACAAGATTAACGCCTCAATAGAGAGACGCTTTTAGTCACGTCTATCCCCGACTCGTGTCATCAATCTAACGCATTATCGACATGCGTTCGGTACAATAGGTTATCTAAATGGAAATTATTCAGGAGATTCTCTCATGGCAGGTAATCCACCTGTAGACATTCAACAGTACGGGCAGAGTATCTGGTACGACAACATCCGCCGCAGCATGATCTCGAACGGCGAGCTTCAGCGTTTGATCGATGACGACGGTGTTTTGGGCATCACCTCGAACCCGACGATCTTCCAAAAAGCCATCGGCGGGTCGGACGATTACGACACCGCGCTAGAGCATATGCTCGACCTCGATCCCTATGCGATTTTCGAAGAATTGGCGATTGAGGACATTCAGAGCGCGCTCGATATGCTGCGTCCGATTTACGACCGTACCGGCGGACGCGATGGTTACGTCAGCCTTGAAGTGTCGCCGTTGATCGCTAACGACACGGAAACGACCACCAACGAAGCCAAGCGCCTGTTTAAAGCGCTCAACCGTCCCAACGCGATGATCAAAATCCCGGCGACCGAGGCGGGCATTCCGGCGATTGAGGAAGCGATTGCTTCCGGCGTCAACGTCAATGTGACGCTGATCTTCGGCGTCGAGAACTATGTGGACGTTGCCCATGCCTACATTCGTGGGCTGGAACGGCGCAAAGCCGATGGGCAGGAAGTCGGTAAGATCGCTTCAGTGGCGAGCTTCTTCCTCAGTCGTATCGACGTTGCGGTTGACCGGACGCTTGATAACAACATCCGCGCGGCGCAAACGCGCGGCGACATCGGGCGCGTCTCGCTCAACAACAAGCTCAAGGGCAAGACGGCGATTGCCAATGCGAAGGTCGCCTACAAGCGCTTCAAAGACCTGTTTTACGGCGACCGCTTTGCTGACCTGCGTGACGCTGGCGCGATGCCGCAGCGCGTGTTGTGGGCATCGACCAGTACCAAGAATGCTGCCTATCCGGATACGATGTATGTCGATAGCCTGATCGGGCGCGACACCGTCAACACGGTGCCGCCGGAGACGCTGAAACTTTTCAAGGATCACGGCATGGTCGGGAATACGCTCGAAGACGGGCTGGAAGAAGCCGAACAGACGCTCGACATGCTGGCGGAAGTCGGCATCGACCTCGACGACGTGACGCGCCAGCTTCAGGTTGACGGCGTGGACTCGTTCGCCGAGTCGTTCCACAGTCTGCTTGAACAGGTTTCCGCTAAGCGTGACGTCCTCAAGACGGGCGTGATGCGCCAGCAGGAAACAGCGCTCGGCGTTCATACGCAGCAGGTGCAGGCAGCGTTGAAAGACCTCGCATCGCACCACACCAACGTGCGTATCTGGGAACATGACGGCGCGCTCTGGAAGGAACACCCGCAGATCGTCGCCAAGATCAAGAATCGCTTAGGCTGGCTCGATGTGCCGAAGACGATTGACATTGATCGTTTGGTGGCGCTGCAAACGACTCCGGTCGATGCCGATCACGTCGTCTTGCTCGGCATGGGCGGCAGCAGTCTCGCGCCTGAGGTGATGTATCGCACTTTCGGCGCGGCACAGGGACGCCCCACGCTGCTGATGCTTGACAGCACTGATCCGGCGAATATCAAGCACGTCGAGGACAGCATCGACCTCGACCGGACGATCTTCGTTGTCTCCAGCAAGTCCGGTGGGACGATTGAAACGTGGTCGTTCTACAAGTATTTCTACGACAAAACGGGCGGCAAGGGCAGCCAGTTTATCGCCATCACCGACGAGGGCAGCCAACTCCAAACCGAAGCCGAGGAAAAGAGCTTCCGTGACGTGTTCCTGAATCCAGCGGACATTGGCGGGCGCTACAGCGCATTGAGCTACTTCGGGCTTGTCCCGGCGGCGCTGATTGGCGTGGACATCAAGCGGCTGTGGGCGAGTGCTGAACGGATGATGGCAGCCTGCGGTTCGAGCATCAACGCGACTGATCATCCGGGTATGTGGCTGGGCGCGATCATGGGTGCGCTGGCGGCAGACGGTCACGACAAAGTGACGATTCATACCAGCCCATCGATTGCCAGCTTCGGCAGTTGGGTCGAGCAGTTGATCGCGGAAAGCACGGGTAAAGAAGGCAAGGGACTGGTGCCAGTTGTGGGCGCGACGATTGGCAAGCCGCACGATTATTCGACCGACCGCTTGTTCATTTATCTGCGCGTTGAAGGCGACGACAACGACGAAACCGACGCCGGATTCATCGGTTTGCAGCAGGCGGGTCAGCCGTGCGTGACGCTCAAGCTGGATGACACCTACGCAGTCGGCGGCGAGTTCTTCCGCTGGGAATTTGCGACGGCGGTCGTCGGCAAAATCCTCAACATTAATCCGTTTGACGAGCCGAACGTCACCGAAAGCAAGAACAACACCAGCCGCTTGCTCGACTACTACAAGGAAAACGGGCATCTGCCGGAGACGAAGCCGCTGATCATTGCCGAGAATACGGCGCTCTACGCCGACGAGAAGATGGCGAAAATGCTCTACGACCTCTGCACGCAGCACCAATATGAGCACAACACCATGTCCGGCTTAATCGCCGCGCAGTTAAACGCGACGCAAGCGGGCGATTACTTCGCGCTGCTCGCTTACCTGCCCGCGACCGACGAAGTCAACGCCAAACTGGACGATATCCAGCGGCGGCTGCGTCACGTCACGCGGCGCGCGGTCACGCTCGGCTTTGGTCCGCGTTTCCTGCACAGCACGGGACAGCTTCACAAGGGCGGCGCGAATAACGGCGTGTTCATCCAGTTCACGCACAAAAGCGATGTCGATATCTCGATCCCGGAAGCGCCTTACACCTTCGGCGTCCTCGAAGCGGCACAGGCAGCGGGCGACCTCGAGGCGCTGCAAAGCAAAAACCGCCGCGCGCTGCGTTTGCAGATCGAAGGCGACTTGATCGCAGGGCTGCAAACGCTGCTCGACGCGATTGAACTGGCGGGCGAACGGCGGCAGTAATTCACCTCAACCCCGTGCAACCGTCAAACTGAAGGTTTGACTCGGTTGCCTTCCCCTCTCCACCTTGTGGAGAGGGGAAGCTAAAAGCGCTCCGCAGGTTCACATCGCAGCGGAGGGATTTTTTTACGACACGCCTTCCGCTGCCAGCGCTTCCTGCCATTCCTCGACGGTGTAGCGCTCCTTAAAGGTAAAGGCGTGCGGCGTGACGCCGTGCGTCTCTAGATATTCGAGCTTGGCTTTGGCTTCGTCAGTTGTAGGAACGTGCCCTTCGGGAATCCACCAGAGTGCCATAAAGGGCGTGCTCATTTTGTTGAACCAGTCACGCCGACCACGCAGCAGTTCGGTGTGTACCGTCTTATAGGTGAACTTGAACAGGGTTTCCAACGATTCCCAGACCGACATATTGATCAGCATATAGGGGTCATCGAAAACGTGAATCGAGGTTGCGTCGTTGCCAGCGGTATCTTTCAGCCGCCAGATGAAACCGGGCGCGCTTTCCGCCAGCGCGTTGATCTCGTCCAGCCGTGAGGCAAAGCCGAACATCGCTTCGCTGTCCATCAGATCGACGATCTGCCCGACGTTGATTTGCGCAAGCTGATATGCCATATCCCTACCTCTACCCGCAAATGACAACTTTATTATAGGCAAAATGATTGTGTCGTCAGCGTTAGCTGTTCTCAGCGACGTACTGGACGGCTTCTTCGAGCAGCGTTTGATGCGCGACGAGGTCACCGCCGAACTGCACCCAGTCTTTCCAGACGTGCTTCGGCTGCGGCTCGAAGGGTTCCGCATCGCCGCCTGCGATCAGTTCAGCCGCGCGTGCCGCGCCTACTTTGGCAACGACTCGGTCGTAGAACATGCCCACCGCCAACTTGCCATTGACCTTGTAACCGGGCATCCCGAACATCTTGCCCGCCTTCGCGCCGGGTACATCCACCATGACCTGTGCCAGCGCTTGCGCCATCACTTCATCGAAACTTGGCATCTCCATGACGCTATCCTCCGATAAGAATTTATGTTCTATCCAGACAGCATAAGAGCGATCAGGCTGAGTGTCAATAGCGGGCACAGATGCGGCAAACTGTCCGACTTGACGCGCTCCGGCAGAAACGTCAAACTTACAGCATGAGGAAGACTTAAGGAGAAAAATATTATGGCAAGACCGATCACTTTATTCACGGGACAATGGGCAGATTTGCCGCTCGAAACGCTGGCGAAGAAAGCCGCGAGCTTCGGTTACGATGGTCTAGAACTCGCTTGCTGGGGCGATCACTTCGAGGTCGATAAGGCGCTGTCCGACGACAGCTACGTTCAATCGCGCTGGGACATCCTCAACAAGCATGGGCTGAAGTGCTACGCCATCAGCAACCACCTTGTCGGGCAGGCGGTCAGCGACGCGATCATTGACGAGCGCCATAAGAGTATTCTGCCGCCGCGCTTGTGGGGTAATGGCGATGCCGAAGGCGTGCGTTCGCGCGCGGCGCAGGAGATGGCGAACACGGCGCAGGCGGCGAGGCTGTTCGGCGTGAACGTCGTTAATGGCTTCACGGGCAGCCCGAACTGGCACCTGATCTATCGCTTCCCGCCCACGACTGACGAGATGGTCGATGCGGGTTTCCGCGAGTTCGCTGACCGCTGGAATCCGATCCTCGACGCCTACGACGAGGCGGGTGTTCGTTTTGCGCTCGAAGTGCATCCGGGCGAGATCGCCTACGACATCTACACCGCGCAAAAGACGCTCGACGCGCTCGGCGGACGCGAGATATTCGGCTTCAACTTCGATCCCAGTCACTTCATCCACCAGCAGTTTGACCCGGTGGAATTCATCAACGCCTTCCCTGATCGGATTTATCACGTTCACATCAAGGACTCGAAGCTCAACCTCAACGGGCGGACGAGCATCCTCGGTTCGCATCTCAACTTTGGCGATCCGCGCCGGGGCTGGAACTTTGTCTCGCCGGGGCGCGGTGACGTTGATCTCGAAGGCATTATTCGGGCGCTCAACCGGATTGGCTACAGTGGTCCGCTCTCGGTCGAGTGGGAAGACACGGGCATGGATCGGGAACACGGAGCGCGCGAAGCGGTCGAGTTCGTCCGGCGCACCGACTTTGCGCCGTCGTCGGTCGCCTTCGATGCCGCGTTTGGGAATAAAGACTAATCGAACGTGCAAACGACGTAGGGGCGTTCTATGTAACGCCCCTACAAATCCAGATCGTAGTACGTTGCAGCTTTCTAGTTCTGTTCGAAAATGATGGAAACCCGGAGACTATGCCCACCATTCACCGCCTTGAACCTGACTTGACGACGCTGCACGGCTATTTCTCGCGCGAGCGCGCGCCTGTCCTGACGATTGACCCCGGCGATACCGTCCGCTACCGCACGCTTGAGGCGGGCTGGCGTGTCGAGCCATTCGCAGGCGGTGATGGCGATGCGTACAACGCTGTGCCGCGTTTTCCCGGCTACGCTGCCGACGAGTACGGCAGAGGACACGCTATGATCGGGCCGGTCGCCGTGCGCGGCGCGCACCCCGGCATGACGCTGGCGGTGCGGATCGACACGGTGATTCCGAATACGTGGGGAACGTGTCTGGCAGGGGGCTGGAAATCGCCGGTGAGCGCCCGCTACGGCATTGAGGATCAGGGCGTGATCCACCGCTGGACGCTCGATACCGAACGGATGATCGGACGTAATCAGCACGGACATACCGTGTCGCTGCGCCCGTTCATGGGCGTGATGGGGCTGCCGCCGGACGAAGCGGGCAGGCAGTCAACCACGCCGCCGCGCCTATGTGGGGGCAACCTCGACTGCAAGGAACTGATCGCGGGCAGTACGCTCTACCTGCCGATTACGGTTGAGGGCGCGCTGTTTTCGACCGGAGATGGGCACGCGGTTCAAGGGGACGGCGAGGTCAGCATCACGGCGATTGAGTGCGGTATGGAGCGGCTCGACTTGACGTTCGACCTGCGCGACGACTTCCCTGTGACGACGCCGACCGCGCACACGCCGACGGGCTGGCTGACGATGGGGATTGGCGCTACGCTCGACGACGCGACTTATGCCGCGCTCGACGCGATGTTTACGCTGATGCAAAACCAATACGGGCTGGAACGGCTCGATGCGATTGCGCTGGCGAGCCTGACGGTTGACCTTCACGTCACGCAGATCGTCAATGAGACGGTGGGCGTTCACGCGATTTTGCCGCACGGGGCGATTCGATGAGGTCGCGTCGAAAGCGTGACTCTAGCGCCGTCGCTGTGGCGACTGCGGCGGCGCTGATCTCGGCGGGTTGGCGGGCGGTTGATTCTTCGGCTTCTCCTTGAGCTTGCCGAAGATCGCTAGCGCGAACTGCCCGGTCAACATCCCATAGACGGGGACGAGCAGCGCGGCGGCGATTGCCCAACCGATCACGGGAATGACGCCGAGAATCAGGAAGACGATGTTTGCGACAATCGCAGCCAACCACCACTGGATAACCTGATCGATGTTTTTGCGCAGGTTTTCGAGCAGGAAGCTAAATTCGAAGAACACGTTGATGCGCGGGTCTTCGACGTAGCGCCCGATCCCTAACGCGATCATCGGTACGGTGATGAGGCTGTAGACCAGCAGCACCGGAAACAGGCAGCAGCTTAGCGCCAAGACGAGCGTGCTGCCGATAAACCCACTGCTCATGTTCTGGGCGACGATGCTGCCGACACAGCCGAGCAAGAGGTTGGGCAGGCTGTAGACGATCACCGCGACCAGCACGTTCGCGCCGTTGGAGACGTAGCGGCTGAAGTTATCCCACGCGGGTAATGGCGTTTGGCTACCGCGCCGAACGTTGCGCACGAGGTCAATCACGTAGCCCATCAGCGCCGCCCAGCCGAGCAAGCCGACGAATACGGGCGTCAGCAGCAGCGAGATCGCCGTGATGATCAGTGTGATGCCAAGCTTGGTGACCCACTCCCGGTCGTCAAAGGCATAGGTGAGCGCGCGCATAATGTCCATTTGAGGGCATTCCTTCATGTGGTTCACAATTTCAGAGAATTGTACCAGTTTCCTGCTAGGTCGCGTCGAGCGCTGTCAGATAGCTTTGCAAATCGGCAGCGGTCATCTCCCCGAACTTAGGATAGCGCACGATGCCGTTCTGGTCGATGACGAAGGTGACGGGCAGGTTATAGATGCCGTAGCTGTTGGCGACGCTGCTGTCGGCGTCGAGCAGCACCTTCAAGCCGCTGATGTCGTGGTCGGTCAGGAAACTCGTCACCAGATCAGCGCTCTCC
>JBBSNT010000174.1:0-8897 GCA_038260485.1 Aggregatilineales bacterium
CTCAATGGGAATGCCACTGCCATCGCTTACACGCTCAGTTGGCCTCCTATTCCCGGGATGAATACTAATACATATAACGATACCTTCACGGTCGGCGGTCCCGTCGATGTGTCCTATCTGGGCGGTGGCTGCGCGGGTTATACCACCAGCGCCCCGCTGATGAAGATATCCAATGAGTTCTATTTTTATGAGCTTATCCCAATGGGGATTTTCTTTCTCTCCAGTCAGGGTAATCTCCCCATTCCGGGTAATCCCAATCCTACCTTGATCGTCCAAAAACCGGATGGCGGCTTCCTGTGCAACGACGACGGCGGCCCGCAGGGAATGAATCCAGAGGTTGTCATCCAGAATGCCGCAGTAGGGATTTATAACGTCTGGGTTGGCGTGTGGGATGTGCCCGGCACTCAACTCATCGGCGATTTGTATGTCACGACTGACCCAGACAATCACCACCCGTGAGCCGTTTTGTCAGCAGGGGCAAACGCAGCGCAAGTCTGCGTTTGCCCTTTTACGGTTAGACTGCATTCTTCTTGAAGGCGTATTTCGCGCTCAGGAGTCATTGAAATGAATCGAGCAAGCCGTCGATCCCTCTGGGTTATCCTTATAACCTCTATTTGCATGTTTCTGATGGGTGCGCTGACCGTCAGCGCTCAAGCGCCGACGCCGATCAATGTGGGTGAGAACAAGACCGGTGAAGTCGTTGCTGCGGATGTACCCGTGCTCTACAGCGTCACGGTCGGCGCGCCGATGAGCATCAACCTGCAAGTGCTGGCGATCACGTCGGGCTTCGCGCCGAATTTCCGCGTGCTTGATCCAGCTGGCGTGGCGATCCTCGACAGCGCTAACGCCAGCAGCCAAGCGACGGTACACGGATCGGTCAATCTCTCCAGCAGCGACGCCTATACGATTGAAGTCAGCAGCGCTAACAGTACGCCCGGTCAGTTCTTGATCAGCCTTGAAGCGGGCGCGCCGCTGGCAGCGCCGCATCCGTTGACGGCAGGGACGCCGCTTGATGGCACGGTCGATGAACGGACGACACGGCAGGCGTACAGGTTCAGCGGCACGCCGGACGACGTGCTCTTGCTGGCGGTGCGCGCCCATGACGCGACGACCGGCATGGTGATCGCGCTGCGCGATGCCGACAGCGATGAGCTGCTTGCCCTGAACGGTGCGCGGTTGGGCGGAATTAACTACCGGATTTTGAGCGGCGAGGCGAATTATCTGCTCGAAGTGACGCACGGCGGCGCGAGCGAACCGACCCATTTCGTCGTGTGTTTGGCGACCGAAAGCGCATCCGCGACCTGCCCCGGCACGCCGAATCCAGCGGTGACAAGCGCAGAGGTCACGCCGACGGTAGTCGTCGGTCTGCCCTCGCTGACGCCAACCTTCGCGCCGGTGGCGCTTGACCCGAACGGAGCGTGTCAGGTGACATCGGCGCGCGGCACGGCGATCAACGTGCGCGCTGGTGCTAGCACGAATAACGCGATTGTCGGCAGCTTGTCTCCGAACGGCACCGGACTAGTGATCGGCAGGCTGGCGGACAACAGTTGGTTTCAGGTCAACGTCAACGGTGTGCTTGGCTGGGTCTCGGCGACCGTCGTGATCCTCGGCGGCAACTGCGGCGGCATCAGCGTGGTCACGCTGCCAACGGCGATCCCGCCGACCGCGCTGCCGCCCAGTGTCCCAACGACCAGCGCACCGTCGCAGCCAACACTGGTCACGCCGGACGTTCCCGCGCCGAGGCTGAATGGGAATACCTATATAGGGGCGTCGCTAGTTTGGCCCATCGAGGGTCTAGGTACAGATACCTATTCCTATGGTTACAGGGTGGTTGGCGGTCCCGTCGATGCGTCCTATCTGGGTGCGGGCTGCGCAGGTTATACCACCAGTCAACCCACAATAAATATAGACTACAGCGCAAACCTCTTTACATTTGGGGTTTTCTTCCTGTCCAATCTGGGCAATCGCCCCATTCCGGGTAATCCCAATCCTACCTTGATCGTCCAAAAACCGGATGGCGGATTCCTATGCAACGACGACGGCGGCCCGGAGGGAATGAATCCGGAGGTTGTCATCTACAATGCCGCAGCAGGGGAGTATCACGTCTGGCTTGGCGTGTGGGAGAACACCCCGTTCGACGGCAATTTTTATCTCACCATGGATCCAGCCAATCACCACCCGTGAGCAGTCGCTGAATCCTGCGGTGATGACAAAATAAAAAGGGTGAGCAGCATAACGCTGCTCACCCTTACGCATTCACACCGCTCATCAATCGACGGCGCAGCGCCCGCCGCACTTAGAACGGGATGTCGTTGACGTCGTTCGACTGCGGCGCGCCGTAATCGTCGCCGCCGGAGGAACCGCCACCGCCATCGTCGCGCGAACCGAGAAACTGCATGTTCAGTGCCGTTAAGTCCAGACTTGCCGCTGGCTGTCCACTATTATCTAAATAGCCTCGGGCAGGTTCAAGTTCTCCAACGACCATAATCTGCATCCCTTTATGGACGTAGCTGTTCGCTGTCTCTGCGAGTTGACGCCAGCAGCTTACTCGATACCAGACCGTCTTCTCGCGCTGTTCGTTTGAAGACTTATCATTCCAGCGACGGCTGACCGCAACTGAAAATGAGCATACGGGCGTCCCGCTTTGGAGATAACGCATCTCCGGGTCACGCCCGACGTTGCCAATAATTACCGTTTGTGCCCAGCCTGCCATTGCTGTCTCCTCTAGGTCGAACTTGTTTGGGACAGAAACCGAAATACTCCAAATGTATAACATAAATTATACCATAAATTTCACTAAAAATACGAACATATTTTCGCAAAATAGATGCCAAAACTGCGGGTTTATGCGCGCCGATTCACCCTTATTTACAATGGATAGACTGCTTCTGAACAGGGCTGCGGCATGATAGGCACAATGCCGCTGTAGGGGCAGGATTCAGCCCTGCCCCGCTCAATTTATGCTCGCTTCGCCTCGATCAAGCGGGTAAGCACGTCTTTGACGACCGCCGGATTACCCTTACCCTGCATCGCGCCCATCGCTTTGCCCATCAGCGCGCCCAAGAGCTTGTCCTTGCCGCCGAGATAGTCCTGTACCCACGCCTCGTTATCTGCCAGCACCTGCGCGACCGCCGCTTCAACCGCCGCCTCGTCCGAGACTTGCGCCAAGCCCTTCGACTCGACAATCCCCGCCGGAGCGCTGCCCTTCTCCCACATTTCCGTCAGCACCTCGACGCCGGTCGCCTTGTTGATCATCCCGCCATCGACCAGTTTGACGAAGTCTGCCATGTCTGCGGCGGAGACGCGATCAGCGACGTTTTCGCGCTCGACGCCATCGCGGTTGACGAGGCTAAAGAGGTTGCTGATGATCCAGTTGGCGGCGGCTTTGGGGTTCGCGCCCGCCGTGATCACGTCCTCGTAGTAACCCGCGACGGCTTGATCCGCGACCAGCACGGAGGCATCGTAGGCGCTCAAGCCGAGTTCGGCGGTGAAGCGGTCGCGCTTGGCGTCGGGCAGTTCGGGCAGCTTCGCGCGCACCTGTTCGACCCATTCGCGGCTGATTTCGAGGATCGGCAAGTCGGGTTCAGGGAAATAGCGATATTCTTCGGCGCTCTCTTTGAAGCGCTGGACGACCGCGCGCTGGCGCTGCTCGTCCCAACCCATCGTCGCTTGGCGCACGCCCTCGTGATTCTCCCACGCTTTGATCTGGCGCGCGGTTTCGTACTCGATTGAGCGGTAGAGGCTGCGGATGCTGTTGAGGTTCTTGACTTCGGTGCGGGTGCGGTAGCCGGTATCGTCCTTGTGGCGCACGCTGATGTTCGGCTCGACGCGCATGACACCCTTCGACATATCGCCGTTGTTGACGCCGAGATACTGCAAAATCGCGCGCAGCTTGCGGGCAAAGACTTCGGCGGCTTCGGCGCTGTGAATGTCCGGCTCGGTGACGATTTCGAGCAGCGGCACGCCCGCGCGGTTGAGGTCGATCAAGCTGCCGTGATCGGTGTGAATTGATTTGCCGGTGTCTTCCTCAAGGTGGGCGCGGCGAATGCGAATGCGCTCGGTACTGCTGTCGCTCAGTTCGATGTCGAGGTAGCCGTTGACGCAGATCGGGCGGTCGTACTGGCTGATCTGGTAGCCTTTGGGCAGGTCGGGATAGAAGTAGCTCTTGCGGGCGAACTGGTTGACGGGCGGGATTTCGCAGTGAAGCGCCAAGCCGACCATGATCGCCATTTCGACCGCCGCCTCGTTGATGACGGGCAGCGTTCCGGGCAGCCCCATCGAGACGGGATCGACGGCGGTGTTGGGCGGCGCGGTCACGCTATCCACGACCGGGCAAGCGCTGAACATTTTGCTCTGCGTCATCAATTCGGCGTGGATTTCCAAGCCGACAATCAGTGTCCAATCGCTCATGGGTCTTCCTACGGTTGAGGTCATTCGATTGCGCGAAATTGTAACATATCTGCTGAGGGGGTGTAGATAGTTTGCCAATGGAGAGTGGGGAATACTGAGGTGATGCCGCAACCCCTCACCCCGGCTAACCTTCGGTTAGCTTTCCCCTCTCCCACGCAAGCGGGGAGAGGGGAAAAACAGCGCTGTTTTAAATTGCAAGTCTTCGATATTTCCCACTGCCGTTGGCGGCGTTAAGGGGCATGGTAGATTGCACCATGCCCCTTTGTGTTAAGGTGGCTTACGGGGCTTTCGTGATTTCCAACGGGATTCCCGGTGTGACGCCGACACCGGGTGTGACCCCCGGCGCGAACGTCGCGGCGGCGATGCTGCCGGTCGTGACGATCACGTTGCCGGTGGTCGGGTCGATGGCGAGGCTGGGCGAAATCGCGCCTGTGCCGCCGGTGATGTCGGTCAGCAGCACGGCGTTTTCGCCTTGCAGCGGCGCATTATTGGCAGCGCCGTCGAGGTCGGCGAAGATCAGGATGTAGCGTCCGGTCTGCGTGATCAGGATGGGCTGGATCGACGCGAGGGTTGATGTTTCGTCCATTTGCGCTGTGCCGATGAAGTTGGTCGCGTTGTCGAAGGCGCTGACGGTCAGGCGCGGGCGGGCGTTGCCGCTGACGAGCAGCGTCTCGATCTTGAGCGATTGCCCGGTGCCCCCGTCGAAGCAGAAGCCCTTGACGAAGTGGGTCGCGGACAGTGTGACGATCTGCGCTTCGTTGATGCGTAAGCGCGGGACGATCTCGCTGCGGTTGGCGAAGGTGAACAAGCATTCGTCGTCAGTCACGGGCTGATCGGGCGGCAGAAGCGCGTTCAAGCGCTGGCGCAGGCTGGCGAAGTTGGCGTCCGCCGCGTTGACGGCGTCGAGGGCGGCTTGGACGACGGGCTGACCGACCAAGCCTTCGGGTGGCTGCGGTGTGCGGCAAGCGTTGATCAAGAGGTCTATCGCCTGACGTAGATTGCTCATCGCGGCATTGAAGTCGGTTTGCAGCGGGTAAAGCGTGGCGTAGAAGGGCGCGAGCACCGGATTCGGGATGTTGAAGTCGGTCGGGCGTGCCGGATAGCTGCCGCAGGTTGCGCGCCCACCAAGCGCGACATTCGTCCAGATGGCGCGAACCTCGTCGAGCGATGGCTGCGACAGTTCGACGCGCGCGAGCATCAGCTTGAGCGTATCGGTGTAGCTGTCGCCAGTAGGTTCGGAGATGGGCAGCGCGTCGGCGACGATACCGTCGATGGGCAGTTGATCGAATGTGCCTAAGCCCTGCTGGAAATCGACGAACTGCGCCGCGACCCAACCGAGCGTGCCTTCGAAATTGACCTGCACCCACGTATTGTTCTCTGTGCGCCCTAAGAGCGAGAAAATCGTGTAGCGTGGGGCGTTCGCCAGCACGGGATAGGCGCGACCGGGACCGCCGCGCACGCGCAAGCCGCTGTCTTGCAGCTTGCCGGTGAGGGGACTGGTCACGCTGGTGAGTCCGGCACGCGGGTTTTCAAAGCCGCCGTAGGGGATGGTGCGCGGGTCGGCAACGGGCGCGCTGTTGAGATCACCCGCGACGACGACAAAGACGGGCTGACCGATCCAGCCCAACTGCCCGCCGATTTCGACCTGCACCCACTGTCCATCGCCGCTGCGGGCGAGAATATTAGTCGAGTAGCCGCCGTTGACGGTGGCGATCACTTCTGCGCCGATTGCCGGAAGCAGACGCACGTTGACGCCATCCCGGTCGATGACGATGGTCACATTGGGGTGCGGGATGGGACCAACGGCTTGTCCGGCGTTGGCGGGACGCGGCAGCGGGGTGCGGGTCGCTGGCGGCGGGATCAGCGTTGCCGAAGGGACGGCGGTCGCCGGAATGAGCGTTGGCGCGACGGTGAAGGTCGGCAGCGGGAAGGTTGCCGTCGGGGAGGGACCGGCGGTCACAGTCGCTGTTTCTGTCCCGCTGGCGATAATGCTGTACATCTGCGCGTCTTGAGTCACCGCGCCATCAGGATCACTGCCGCCTGTGAGAAAGGCGTTGATGCGATTATCGTAGTCGATTGTCGATGGGGCTTTTACCGTAAAGGTGATGGTATCGCCTTGACCGGATGCAAACGAGGTTGCCGTCGAACAGGTGATACTTGAAGTGCCGCTGCAATTGGTAAAGAAGTTTCCGGCGGTTTGCGTGTTAAAAGCGAGATCGCTGTTCGTTAGGATGAAGACCGTTATTGTGCCTACGGTGGGGTCTGTCCCCAAGTTCTGGACTTTGACCGTCACCGTGCCGTCGGTGGTGTTGACGACGTAGTTGTTGCCCGCATTACCCACATGCGACACCGTCAGGCGTAAATCGACGCCCGCGTTGTAGATACCGAAGGTCGTGGCATCGTCGGCGCTGTTGTTGGCGTTATTGACATCGCCGCCGCCGGAGATGCTGGCGCTGTTGGTGAAGGGACCGGCGTTAGGGTCTGCTGGCGCATTGACGGTGAAGGTCACCGTTTCGGTCGCACCCGCTGTGATGACGCCGCTGGTCGTGCAGCTTACGGTCGATGTGCCGGTACAGGTCGTGAACAGACCGCTGGATGAACTGCCAAAGGCGTGATAGGTCAGCCCGCCTGCCAGTGTCACGGTCACGGTGATGTTTCCGGCGGTATCAAGATCGCCAACATTTTGAACCGCGACGCTCACCGTGCCGGTCGTGCTGTTGGTGGTGAAATTTGCGCCCGACGTGCCAGTATGGGTGACCGTCACCGTTAAGTCGGGACCGGCAAGCGCGGCGACCGGAGCGACGACGAACAGCAGAAGCAGCAGGAGCAGGTATAACGGGCGGGCGTTTCTTCGCAGCATCACGGTTTCCTTTGCGGACGTAAAGCGTCCGAGACGTAAAAGTCTTTTACGGACGTAAGCGGCGCGTTCTCAGGTTATTTTAATGCCTTACCAGAGTGTGCGCCAACAAAGGAAATCGTGGGGCGGCTAAAGCGACTCGCGCATTCGCTTTAGAGTTCGCCCGTGACAATCGGCTGGCTCGGCGGATTAGGCGTGCTGGACGTGGCATTCGGGTCAGGCTGAGTTTCGGCGGTGATGCCTGCGCGGGTGAAATTGTTGATCGGTTCGGGGCTGCTGAACAGGAGCGCGCCGTCGCCGTCAGGGTCAACCTTGAAGACGCCCGCGAAGACACGTTCGCCGTCGCGCGTCAGCCACAGGTGATAGGTTTCGCCTGCGGGCAGTTCGGGAAAGCCGCGTGCGTAGAGCAGCCCGGTTTGGCTGTCGGCATTCCACATCATGAACGCCGAGGCGTTGACCTCGTCGGTAACGCCCGCCAGCCGCACCCAATGTAGCGCGCTGGTGTCGGTGAGGATAAAGGCATGATCGGATGCGCTGAGCGTGTCGAGCCGGTCGCTTAGGGTATTGACGCGGCTGAACCAGTAGAGATTGGTGAGTACCAGCGCAATCAGGGCGGCAGCGGCGACCAGCCAGACGGCGTAAGACCGGCGCGGCTTAGCGTTTGGCGTGATCGGTGCGGTGCTAGCTGACGGGCTGAGCATCGGGCGCTGCAATTGAGCGGTTTCTTCAGCGACGACCGCCATCAAGCGGATGCCTAGTTCGGGCGGCGGCTCGATAATTTCGACCGATGCACGCAGTTCATTTTGCAGCGCGCGGTATTCCGTTAAGAGCGACGATGCTTCGGGGCATTGGGCGAGATTTGACTCGACCATGTACGTTTCGTCAGCATCGGTAAGCCCGAAGGCATATTCGGGAATCAGTTGGGTGAGCGCCTCGCAATCAGGGGCGTTTTTAGTTAATCGATTCACAGTCATAATTCTGACAATACTTCACGGTATGTTGATAATACGCTCGATTATCACGGATTGGATGGACTGTTAGCAGATTCCAACCAGAGGTCGCGCAAACGCTGCAAGCCCGCACGAACACGGGTTTTGACCGTCCCCAAGGGCATCTGAAGTGCGTCGGCAATTTCGCTGTGGCTCATCCCCTGAAAAAAGGCTAGCTCGATCAAGCGCGCCTGTTCTGGCGGCAACTGAGCGACCACCATGCGCAGAGCTGACCCTTCCTGCCAGCGCGAGGCATTCTTCGCGGTGAGCAGGTTTTCGTCGGTGTCTTCAATGGAATCAGGATGGACGGTTGGTTGACGCTTCTCTTTACGCAGGCGGTCGATTGCTGTGAACTGGGTGATGGTCAGGAGCCAATTTTTCAACTGCCCCTTCTCGGAATCCCAACGATTGGACTGTTTCCAGACCTTGAGGAAGGTATCCTGAGCCACTTCTTCGGCGAGGACGCTGCTATCGAGCACGCGGTAAGCAAGGCTGTAGACGATTCTGCCGTAACGCTCGTAAAGCGTTAGGAGTGCCTGCTCGTCGCGCAGCATGATGCGCTGCATCACTTCGATGTCGTCCCAAGTTTCCACTGCGATAACCGTTTGGCGAATGCTACAGCCATGATCGACGTCACATCA
>JBBSNT010000175.1:0-8851 GCA_038260485.1 Aggregatilineales bacterium
CATCACGACCTGATCAGCGAACTGGCGAGTCTGGCACAGTCGGAGCTAGAAGCGCGCATCGACGTGGCGCGCGAACTCACGGCAGATTTCCGTCGTCTGCGTCCGTTCGACTACCCGAACGACGGTCACCGAACGCCGCCGCCTGCCGCCAGCGATCCAGTCTTTCGCCTCTACGCCTTCGACCGCTTCAACTTCTTCGCCTTCGTCGATGAGCGTGACGCGGCGCTGTCGCTCGAACTGGGCGTCACCGCCCGCTATGACGGCGCGCACCCGCTGTTCATCAACGACAGCGTGAATTATCTGGGCTACGACGCGCCAACGCTGGCGCGCGTCTTTTACCCGACGGTTCACGATCTACGTGGCTTGTCGGGCGCGTCGGCGCTCGTCAGCATCGACAAAGCGCGCGCCTTGATCGGCTTCGAGCCGGAACACTCGCTCGCGGCGTTGGGGTTGGCGTAACGCAGTTTTTGTAACGTCGCTGATCAATTCGGACAGACAATCGTTGGGACGCTTCGCTTGTAGGGGTGTTATATATAACACCCCTACGAAATCAGCTAGCCACTGCGGACACCATCTACGCATACAGCCATATCTATAGAAATATGGTGGAGTAAACATGATTGAGATTGCAGAAATTTTTTCGCCGCACGATACTGGCTTGTGGAGGCTGGCGAAACAGTGTGGCATTGATCACGTCGTCGGCGTGATGGAGTTGGACAAAGCGAGCCGCAGCAAAGAAGACCTCCCTTGGAGCTATATGTCGCTGGTGCGGCTCAAGAGCGCCTACGAAGACGCGGGCTTCTCATTTGACGTGCTGGAGAGCCGTCCGCCGCTGGACAAAGCGAAGCTTGGTTTGCCTGGACGCGACGAGCAGATCGACACCGTGTGCGAACTGATCGAGAACATGGGCGCGCTCGGCATTCCTGTTTGGTGCTACGAGTGGATGCCTGTCTTTAACTGGATGCGCACCTCGACCACCATCGTCTCGCGCGGCGGGGCGCTGGTCACCGGCTACGACAACGCGCTGATGCAGAACGCCCCGCTGACCGAGTACGGCATCGTCACTGAGGAGCAGTTGTGGGAGAACCTGCGCTACTTCCTCCAGCGCGTGATTCCGGTGGCTGAAAGCGCGGGCGTCAAGCTGGCGATGCACCCCGACGATCCGCCGCTCTCGCCAATTCGCGGCTTGGGGCGCATCATGCGCAGCGTCGAGAATTTCCAACGCCTGCTCGACCTGATCCCCAGTCCGGTCAACGGCATCACGCTCTGTCAGGGCAATTTCGCGCTGATGACCGACGACCTGCCCGGCGTGATCCGCCAGTTCGGGCAGCAGGGGAAAATCTTCTTCGTCCATCTGCGCGACGTGCGCGGCACGCCGGAAAAGTTCCAAGAAACGTTTCACGACGATGGGCAAACCGACATGCTGGCGTGCCTGCGTGCCTACCGTGAGGTTGGCTTCGAGGGCGTCTGCCGCCCCGATCACGTCCCGACGATGGTCGGCGACAGCAACGATCAAGCGGGCTATTCGGCAATCGGACGTTTGTTCGCCATTGGCTATCTCAAGGGGCTGCGCGAAGCCGTCTACGCCGAATGAGCGCCGCAGCGCGTCACCATCGCTCAACAGCGACGCTCACACGAGTAATCAACGGGGTGAGGTTAGAAAGCAGGTCAAGATGGAACTCAGTTCAGCAATCGTGATCATCGCGCCGCCGCGCGTGCAGGCGCTCACCACACCGATGAGACGCCGCTACAGCTTTGACGGGATGCAGCGCGTTCCAGCGCACATCACCGTGCTCTTTCCGTTCGTGCCGGTCGATCAACTCGACGATGTGTGCCCAAAATTGAAGCGGCTCTTTGACGATTTCCCGATCTTCGAGGTCACGCTCGACGGCTACGGGCATTTCCCGAGGGCGACTTACCTTAAGCCCGCCGACCCCGAACCGATCAAGGCGCTGTTTCGCATCGTCCATGCTGAATTCCCCGACTATCCGCCCTATCGCGGCGCGTTCAGCAGCGATGACATCACGCCGCACATGACCGTCGGCGAATTCGAGAGCGAAGCCGAACGTAAAGCAGCAGAGTTCCCGCATTACAAACCGATTTCCTTTAAAGTGCGTCGTCTCCATCTGATCATCGGCTCTGAAGCCGAACCGATCTCGTGGGTCACGCACGATATCATCCCACTAGGACGGCGGAAATATGACCGACTCGCGTGAAACCTTCGCCGAACTGGTGACGGCGGGCTTACTTGTGCTCGTCTTTGTCCTCTACGGGATTAGCATCTTCACTCAGGGGATCGCCATGCTGCTCGGCGGCGTGGTGCTGCTCGGTTCAGGCGTCTACCAGACCAGCAAAGGCTGGCACGTCAGCCTGCTGACGTGGGTGTTGGGACTCGTCCTCACGCTCGGCGGCATCGGGCTGCGCGTCTTTCTCGTCGGCAGAATCCGAATCGCGTGGCTGCCGATCATCCTGCTCCTGATTGCCGTCGTTTATGCGTGGAACTGGTGGCGCAAGCGCGCGTAACTACGGGCGCACCGTCGGCACGGTGAACATGAAGCAGCCGCCCTTCGCTTTCGTGTTCGGCACTGCCCAGATTTTCCCGCGATGAATTTCGACGATGCTGCGCGTCACCGCCAAGCCTAAGCCCACACCCTCGATGCGCTTGACCTTCGCTTCTTCGGTGCGGAAGAAGGGCATGAACACCTTCTCGGCATCGTCTTTGCTCAAGCCCTTGCCCTCGTCGCTGACGCTGATCAGGACTGCGGGCAGCACTACATCGTTGGGCGCGCTGTCGGGCAGCGTATCGGTCGAGGTGATCAAGTCGGTCGAGATGCGGATTTCGCCGCCCTCCGGCGAATACTTGATCGCGTTGGTCAGTAGGTTGGTCAGCACTTGCGAAATCCGGTCGATGTCCACGTTGACAAGTGGCAGGTCGTCGTCCAAATCCATGATCACTTTTTGGCTGCGCCCTTTGTAATGCAGTTCCATCCGCGCGACCACCTCGATCACGATGTCGGGCAAATGCGCCTCAGTCTTATTCAGCTTGAGTTCGCCCGCGTCGGCGCGCGTGATCTCGATCATGTCGGTGAAGACGTTGTTGAGGTGCTTGGCGCTGTTGAGGATGATCTCGGTGTATTCGCGGGCGAGGTCGGGCAGTTGGTCGCCTGTCGCTTCGAGGATGAACTCGGCAAAGCCGCGAATCGAGGTCAAGGGCGTGCGCAGTTCGTGCGAAATGCGTGACAGGAACGCCGCGCGCAAGCGCTGTGCCGTCCGTTCCGGCGTCGCGTCGTGGAAGATGTAAATGCGCCCCAGCACGTCCGAGTCCTGATAGACCGGCGCGCTGTACCACTCCACATCGAGCGGCTGTCCCTCGCTCGTGACCATCCTGAATTCTTCATGCCGGACTGCCGGGTCGCGCACGGGCGTGCTCAGCCACGCCGCGCGCAGGTCGAGCCGCACGCCTTCGGGAATTTGCATCTGCTTGAGCAGGTGCATCAGCGAATCGCCCTCAGCGCGCTGTTCAGTGACTTCAAACATGCGCGTGAAGCGTTTGTTGACCGTCAGGACGTGCCCACCTTGACCGAAAGGCAGCACCATGATCACGCCGTCAGTCACTGCGTCGAGAATCGCCGCGCGGTGCTGTTCGAGCCGTTCGTGCTGCTGCTGCAAAACCTGCGCCATCGCGCTGATCGCCAAAAATTCGCTGACGGTGCGGTAGCTTTGCAGTTCGCGTTCGTCAAGCTGCTGCCGCCGATCCGTGCCGATGGCGATCACGCCCAAGCGCTGGCGCGGCGATTGCAGCGCGATCAGCGTCAGCGAGCGCATTCGTTCGGCTTTCAGGAAGCCGCGAATCAGCGGGTCAAAGCGGTCTTTGATCTTGTTGACGCTCTGAAAGGTCACGATCTCGTTCTGCTGAAGCTGTTCCAGCAGGTCGGGATAATCCTTCATGTACAGCCGCACACCAATGCCGATCCCGCTGCCGTGCCGTCGTGACCATGATCCGCGCAGTTCCAGATACTCGAACGGCCCATTCGGGCTGTCCTCGCGCACGGGACCATAGAGCAGCATCGCGCAGCTTGAGATATGCCCCTCGAACATCGTGTCGCGCAGGATGTTGACGACGTGCTGCGGCGACGGATTCTCGGCAATTGCCTGCGCCGTCTGCAAAATCGACTGCGCCGTCGAGAGATTTTCCGCCAGCACATTGTAGAGGTGATGGTTTTCCAGCACCACGCGGATCAAGCTGACCAGCGTCGCGCAGTTCTCGAAATGCGTCTCGTTGTAGGTGTCCGCGTTGACGGAACCCAGCGACAGCACGCCGCTGATCGTGTCGGTGATCGGGAAGGGGTAGAGCAGCGCCGTTTGCAGCGACGCATGATCCAGCTTCTCCAACGGGATGATCTGCGGCGCGTTCAGCGGCAGCAGCCCCAACACGTGATCGCTGACCAGTTCGCAGACGTGCTTTTGATCGGCGTCGCTCAGTTTGCCAAACGACTCCGCTGCAACCATATCCATCGTGTCGGCGGCGGCATCGTACTCAAAAATACACGCCATATCGACCGGAACGTGAGTCGTCACCGTTTCCAATAGAAAGCGAAGCTGCTCGCTCGGCATCGCTTTAGGGCGATACACCGGGAAGATATTATCTATGCTAATCGTCATCTCAATCTTTGCTAGCTTTAGCGGTGATCTAAAGATCGTCCTAACGTAATTTCAATGATTATATCAGGCTGTTTGGGGAAATAAAAACCCTGAGCAGTGCTGCTCAGGGTTGATGGAATTCAGTGCCGATTACGGCTATGCTTCAGCGCCGGTTTCGTCACCCTCAAGGGCGATTCCTTCCGGGGGGCGGACTGTGAACATGTAACCGATACCCCGCTCGGTGCGAATGTAATGCGGGTGATGCGAATCAGCTTCTAGCTTGCGGCGCAGCCGGTGCATGTGGACGCGCAGCGTATCTTCGTAGACTTCTTCAGACGGCCACACCCGCGCGATCAGCATCCGGTTCTCGACGACGCGCCCCGCGTTGCGCAGCAGGACGTGCAGCAAAATCGATTCCGTCGGCGTGAGTCCGTAGCCCTTGCCATTGACGACGATCCGGTTATGGGCGAAGTCGATGCTCAAGTTTTCGTCAATCCGAATGATCGGCTCGCTGGCGTAGTCGAGGCTGGGCATCCGTGCCAGCACAACCTGTACGCGCGCTTCGAGTTCGCGCAGTTCGAACGGTTTGACGATGAAATCTTCGGCGTATTTCTTTAAGCCCTGTACCACCGTTTCGGTGTCACTGGTGGCGGTGATGAAAATCAGAGGCACGTCTGCCATCGACTTCAAACGATTACTGAGTTCAAAGCCGTGCATCGTCGGCAGCGTCAGGTCGATCAAGGCGATGTGCGGCAAACCGCGCATCTGGACGTGGTCAAGTGCGTCCGGGCCATCTTCGAACGAGGTCACGTCGAAGCCATGTGCTGTCATGTAATCCGTGATGAGTTTATTGATGTTTTTGTCGTCTTCAACGAGCAGTATTTTGGTTTTACCCATCTGGAGCACTCCAAATCTAACGAAGATTGAAGGTTGTATTGTAATGAATATACAACGAATGTAACAATAAATCTAGACCTATTTCGTCCGTAATAATTGATATTCCTCAAGTTTTCTTAATGTCGCGCACGCGGTAACCTTCTGCCTCGTCACAAGCAGCGCACGCCGCCTTCACAGCGATTTAACGTCCAGTTGGACAATTCCGCTACAATACAGGAGCTGCAAAAGCAGTAAAATGGGCGTCAATACGGTTTAGGAACAACAATGATGATTAAACGACTGGTAAGAGGCAGCCTCTTGGTAAGAGGAAGCCTCTTCATCATGGTGCTCGCGCTCTGCGTGAGCGTCAGCGCGCAGGACTTTCTAACGGCAACCTTCATCAGCAGCGATGGGGCGTTCCGTTTTGAGCACCCCGCTACGTGGGACATCCACGAACGCGACGACGGCACACTGATACTGGGACACGGTGATATGTCGCTCTGGATCATCCCGCCCGCGATGCTCGCCCCCTTTGGCGCTGACGTCGCTGCTGCGAGGACGGCGGGCGATTTGCTCGACGCTTTCATCGCCGTGACCGGGCAGCAGTTCGACTATGGAGCGCCCGAAAAAGTCCAGCTTCCATCCGGCGCGGTCGCTGTCCGCGCACCCCTCAGCATCAAGCAACAGTCCCCCACGCCGGAGACAAGCGCATTCGCGCTCGCTGTCCCCGTTGGCGACAGCTTCGCTATCGTCGTCAGCATCGGTGATGCGGAAAATATTGACGCGCTCACCGTCGTGACCTACATAGTCGCGGACTCGTTCGAAGCAGGCGAATTCAGTGCTGCCGGTGCGGTCACGGGCACGCTGCCTAATCTGGGCGAGCTTGGCAGCAATTTGTCCGTCGATGTGCCGCAGCCTTTGGTCAATGCGCTCGAACGCGCCGATCTTGTGCCGTCCGGCGGCGAATCGCTCTATACTGAGGATTTTCTCAGCTATGGTTTCACGCCCGGTGTGACGCTCGAACCCGCCTCAGCTTCGGACTACAGCGATTTCGTCATGAGTGCGGTCATCAGCCTTCGCATCCTTAATGAGGGCGATCTCGTTTTCTGCGGGCTGATCACGCGCGCGGCGAGCGAAGACGATACGCTGAACACCTTCCTCGCCGTCGGGCCGACTGAGGTGAACACCATCGCGGTCGTCGATAAATATGATCCTGATCTTGAACCGTTCTACTATGAGTCGGATGTGGTCGATGCTGACTTCTACGGACCGCAGCACCTGCTCTACATCGTGCGCGATAATCAAGTGACGGCATTCGTCAACGGCGAGGCGGTCATCGAAGCGCTGCCGCTGCCAGCGCTCACTGACGAAGCGCTGTCCGCGTCTGTGGTGACGGGCGTCAATCTCGACCGCGACTGCGTGATGACGTCGGTTTGGACGTATGGCTTCCCCGCCGCCGAACCGGTCGCGACCGCCGAAAGTTAGCGCTAAAGGGCATCTATGGCATCGGTACCACAAATCATCCGGCGGCGGCATAAACGCCAGGCACGGCGGCAAACGCAGCAGAATCAGCGACGCCTCTGGAACACCGTGATAGGCATCGCGCTGCTCGTGCTCGTCGTGCTTCCCGGCGGCGCGGCAGTCGGCGGCGCGGCGGTCACTTACTGGCAGGCGATCCAGAACCTGCCCGTGCCCGGTGAAGCCGATGCCAACGGCGCAGCGCCAACCGGATTCTACGACAGCACCGGCAGGACGCTGGTCTATGCGCTGCAAAATCCGCTCAACACCGATTCGGAAAATGGCGCGTGGGTCTCAATCGACACACTGCCGCCCTACCTGATCGACGCGACGCTCGCGGCGGAAGACCCCGTCTTTCTCACCCGCGCGGGCTTCAATCCGCTTGATACGCTGGTCAAGCTCTGGCGCAACGCCTTGATTGGCACGCTCCAACCCGACTCGACCATCACCGGACGGCTCGTCCGCAACGTGATCGCCCCCTTCGCCGACCTGCACGGCAGCGCCAACGACGCCCGCGCCCACGAGATCGCTCTAACCGCCGAGATCAACCGCCGCTACACGCCGCGCCAAGTGCTCGAATGGCATTTGAACACCGACTATTACGGCAACGAAGCCTATGGCGTCGAAGCCGCCGCCCACATCTACCTGAACAAGCGCGCGGTTGACCTGACGCTCGATGAAGCGGCACTGCTCGCCGCCATCCCCACCGCGCCTCAGTACAACCCGTTCGCCAACGAGACGGCGGCGCGCGGGCGACAGACCGATCTGCTGCGCTCGATGATGAACTACGGTTCGATTTCGCAGGAGACCTATACGACAGCGGCGGCAATCGACACGCCGATCAGTCGCGGGAATTACTTACCCCCGGTCGCGCCAGAGTTCACCGTCTACGCCCGCGCCCAAGCCGAGGACATCCTCAACACGCTCGGCTACGATGGATCGCGTTTGCTGGCGCGCGGCAGTCTCAAGATCACGACCACGCTCGACCTCGACCTCTATCAGCAGAGTGTCTGCACGCTTCAAACGCAGCTTGCCCGCCTCGGCACAGCAGACGATCCCGGCACGTGCCCCGCCGCGTCCTACCTGCCGCCGCTGACCGCGCCATCAGGAAGCGCCCCGCCCAATACGGGCGCGCTGATCATCATCGACGCGGCGACGGGCGCGATCAAGAGCATGGTCGGGGACGCCAGCGCCGAGCAGTACGAGCCGGGACCGATCTTGCAGCCCTACGTGTACCTGAGCGCCTTCACGTCCGGCGGCAGCTACACGCCCGCGACAATGGTCTTTGACATTCCGAACCAGTTCCCCGGCTCTGAAGAAGGGCTGATCTACACCGTCGGCAATCCCGACGGCAAATTTCGCGGACCGATGAACCTGCGCGAAGCGATGGGCGCGGGCTTGCTCCCCGCCGCCGCCGATATCGCTAACAAAGCGGGCATGAACACCATTTTGCAGACGGCGCACCAGTTGGGGTTGAACAGCCTCGACGAGAGCAGCTATGACCTGATGCTGCTCGAACGCGGTGGGCAGGTATCGCTGCTCGACGCCGCCTATTCGTATTCAGTCTTTGCTACGCTCGGCAGTATGCGTGGCGTGCCGACCCAACCGGTCGCGCGCGGCTTTCGCGGGCGTAATCCGGTCGCCGTGTTCGAGATTCAGGACGCCGACGGCAGCATCCTCTGGCAGTATGATCAGGCTGAAGCGGCGACCTGCGGCACGCTCGACGTCTGCACGCCGCTGCTGCAAGACAAGCTCGCCTACCTGATCAATGACGTTCTCTCCGATCAGGAGACGCGCTGGGCGATCCTCGGTCAAG
>JBBSNT010000176.1:0-8745 GCA_038260485.1 Aggregatilineales bacterium
AGCAATTGGCGGTCGCCAATCGTATGCACCGTTCGCTGGCAACACTCCAAGTCTCGGTCGATGAAGTGATGCAGCAACAGAACACTCTGCACCACCCCAATCGCCTACGTCTGTTGGATAAATTTCGGTCAGTGGCTTAGCCCTTGCAGATCGTGGACGAGGAAGCAGCAGAGGAGTAAGCGGATACCCGGCGCAACGAGTCCCCAAAAAGCCCTTCCGAAGCTACCAGAAGCGCTTTTTCTCTCACCATTGGAGTTTGACTCTGATCAGCGCGTGCAAAACACCCTTAGGAGCAGCCCAGCTAATCTTTGTTCCGGCACAGCGTGAGACATAAACAGCCAAACAGCTCAGGTACGAGCGCGTTTGAAGCCGTCAATCGTCTGTCTGATCCCTGCTTCCAACGCTGTCTCATAGACTTCCTCAAACGCGGCGTGAAGCGGCGCAGGATCACAGCCCTCGGGAAACGCGAGCCGTGTCTCGTCAACGCGAATCGTGACCTCCGGGACAATTTCCATAATCAAGTTTGCCACCGCTTGCACTGCAATCGGCGGCGTTCCCAGTGCAAAGACATGCGCGCCTTTCAGTGAATGCTGGCTAGCTGCGATGAATTGCAGCGCGACATCAGACGCAAGATGAAATTGCATGTTCCCGCCAAAGGGGATCAGATAGTCGCTGCCATTCGCCGCTGACTCCATCGCTTTGGTCGGCGCGCTCGTCAACCCTTGATCACGCCCAAGCCCGTAGACAGTATAAGGGCGCAACCCCGTGCTGGCTAATTCGTAGTCGCGCCAGTAGACGTCCGCCATATTTTCGAGCGCGACCTTGTAGACACCATAGAGCGTGCGCGGCAGTTTAGGCGCGTTAGGGGGCAAAATTGAGGTGTCGTACACATCGGGCGGTCCGTAAATCGCAATCGACGAGGCGTAAGCGATGTGGTTTAGCCCGCTCTGAAGCGCAGCCTCGAAAATATTGGTGCTGCCCACGACGTTGACCTGCGCTCCAAGGACGGGATTGGATTTACAAGCGGGGACTTGCAGCGCCGCCAAATGGATCACTTGATCAACACCATAGGTTTCAAATGCTGACTTGACCGTGTTGAAGTCCGTCAAATCACCCTGAGCGAAGGTAATGTTCTGCTGTTGTTCGCGATCCATCAGCAGATCGAGGCGATGACGAGACTGCGAAAGATCAAAACAGATTGGCTGCTGCCCCTGCTGCACCAAATGATAGAGCGCCCACGCACCGATACACCCTAGCCCGCCCGTCACCATCACCGTCATAACGCTGCCTCCAAACGCCCACTTTGCGCTGCAAATATGCTCTCGAAATTCATCTCTCTAGCCCACTACATTCGGTTCATCGTTCTCGCGTAATCCGGTGTGCCAGTTCACATCCTTCACTGGCGCGATCACCGCTAAAATCTTTGCGAGCGCTTCTCCATCGGGTAAGGTGTCAACCAAAGCGAGATTATCCAGCACTTCACTTTCCGTCCCCATCCCGACCAGCGTCGTACTGACATCCTCGTTTTGCAGCGCAAATTGCAACGCAATCGTCGTGATATTTGTGCCATAGTCACGCGCTAGCGCTGCCGCTTCACATGCTGCTCCATGAACCGACGCAGGTGCAGGGTGCCAAGCGGGTGCGCCCTGATCGGTCAATATCCCCATGTGCAAGGCGGAAGCGTTGATCACGGCGATATTCTGCTGCTTGGCGAAAAGCATGAGGCTGCTGGAAAGCGTAGTGTTCATCAAATTGTAGTGGCAATAGGAGAGGATGGTATCGACAGGGTGCACCGACCCTACCTCGCGCAGCAAAGGCAAGGGATAACCCGTGATGCCAATGTAGCGAAACTTGCCCTGCTCACGCAGACGCTCTAATGCGGGCAGCGCCTCGTCAATGATGAGACGGCGATCAACGAACTCGATATCGTGAAGCTGATAGACGTCAATCGTGTCCGTCTGTAAGCGCCGAAGACTCTCCTCGACCGACGTTGCTAAACCCTGCGCCGAGAAATCGAATCCATCAACACCATAGCGCCCGCCTTTGGTCGCAAGGTAGACCTTATTGCGATACCCGCGCAAAGCGTGTCCGAGACGAGTTTCACTCAACGTTCGCCCATAGTAAGGCGACGTATCGAAGTAGTTTACGCCCTGTTCGATTGCTGCGTGGACAGCGCGTTCACCGACGGTCGGGTTGATTACTCCGTATTCATTGCCTAAAGGCGCTGCGCCAAAGCCAATAATTGAAACTTGAAGTCCCGTTTGACCGAGTGCTCTATAAATCATTTAAGTCGATCCCATAAAATTGTGCCGCGTTGCGCTTATAAATAGACTGCCGTTCCTCCTCGCTCAGTTCAGCGAGGAGCGACGCTAAGGCGTTGAACCAGCGACGATACCCCCCTGCTAAATTGACGACAGACCAATCACTGCCAAACATGAGGCGGTCGGTGCCAAATGACTCGATGAGATGGATCACGTAGGGACGTAAATCATGTACGCTCCAGTTTTCTGGATCAGCCTCGGTCACCAGACCGGAGAGTTTACAGAAGACGTTCTCAAAAGACGCGAGACTGCGGATAGCGTCGCGCCAAGGATCGAGCGACTGCGCCTTAATCCCCGGCTTGCCGCCATGATCAAGGACGAAGGACACTTGCGGGCATTGGCGCACTAAATCGATCACCGCGCCCAATTGGTGATGCAAGACACAAATATCGAACGAGAGCTGATAGTCTGCTAGGGCTTGGACGCCGCGCACAAAACCCGACTGGGTCGCAAATTCGACGGCTTCCGACTGAATGAGGCGACGGACTCCACGCACGCGCTCTGAGGACGCTAGATGCTCCAAATGTGGACGGACGGCATCCCCTTGCTCTAAAGGCGCAAAGGCGATAATCGCCTTGATCAAGGGGTCAAGTGACTGCACCCAGTGCACCTCATCCAACGCTTCTGAGGGCAGCCCGTCCGCCTGAACAAAGACGACACTGCTGACCTGAATCTCACCGGTCACGGCGAGATAGTCGGCAGGCAGGAAGGGACGGTTGATGGCGGTCAGGTCGTCCAGCCAAGGATAACGGAGCTGAGGGGGATTCCAAAAATGGACGTGACTGTCGATGATCTGCATTGGAGCTTTCCTTAATCCGTGTGAAAGAGTATGTCCATATCTGTCCACCAATTCCCCTCAAGACTGCCCGACGACTGCCCCTGTACCGGCTGCTGCAAGGGGTCGGTCAGCGACCACCATGCCCGCGTTTGCGGATCGTCCGCGATCAGATGCATGTCGCTTTCAAAATCATCCCCGATATATTCCATGTAGGCAAACAGAAATCCGCCCCAATGAAAGATGCTGTAATTACGGATGTTGGCTCGGTGAATCGTCGCCAGCACATCCTGCCACACATCCGCATGTAAACGCTTGTATTCTTCGTAAGCCTCTAGTTTCAGATGAATAATTTGCCCGATACGCTTAACGCTCATGGATGATCGCCTTCCAGATTTGACTTTCGGGATAAGCGTATTGTTCGAGGCTCTCCGGCTTCATTTCGATGCTGTACCCGGGCGCGGTCGGGGGCATATATCTGCCACTCTTGACGACGACCGGATCCACAAAATGTTCGTGAAGATGATCAACGTATTCGATGATCCGATTTTCCATACTGGCGCTGACGCTGACGTAATCAAACATTTGAAGGTGCTGAACGTACTCACACAACCCGACCCCACCCGCATGAGGGCAAACTGGCACGCCGAACTTTGCCGCCATCAAGTAGACCGCAATCACTTCGTTGACGCCGCCCAGACGACACGAGTCAATCTGGCAGAAATCAATCGCCTTTGCCTGCATCAACTGCTTGAACATGACTCGATTCTGGCAATGCTCGCCGGTTGCGACCTTGATCGGTGCAACCGCTTGGCGAATTTTGGCATGACCAAGCACATCATCGGGGCTGGTGGGTTCCTCGATCCACCAAGGATCGAATTGGGCGAGGTGACTCATCCATTGAATGGCTTCGTCCACATCCCAGACTTGATTGGCATCGACCATCAGGCGGTTTTGAGCGCCAATTTCCTCGCGCACGATACGGCAGCGGCGGATGTCATCTTCCAAATTCCCGCCCACTTTGAGCTTAAAATGCGACCATCCGGCAGCAAGCCCTTGCCGACACAATCCGCGAATTTTGTCGTCGTCGTAGCCAAGCCATCCAGCAGACGTGGTGTAGGCGGGATAACCGTTCGCCTGCAATTCGTCGATGCGACGCGATTTCCCTGCCTCGACCCGACGGAGCAGATCAAGCGCTTGTTCGGGCAGGATAGCATCCGTGATATATCTAAAGTCCACGCAGCGCACCAGCGCTTCAGGTGACATATCCGTCAGCAGATGCCACAACGGTTTGCCTTCAGCTTTCGCCCACAAATCCCAGACCGCATTGACAACCGCCGCCGTCGCTAAATGAATCACGCCTTTCTCTGGACCCAACCAGCGCAGGTGGCTATCGCCCGTGATGGTGCGCCAAAATGCGCCCATATTCTGCGTGAACTCCTCCAGATCGTGTCCAACTACCAATGGCACAATAGCTTCAACTGCGGCGACGCATAACTGGGTACCCCGCCCGATGGTAAAGGTGAGTCCGTGCCCCGAAAGGGAGTCGTGATCGGTATGGAGAATGACGTAGGCAGCGGAATAATCGGGGGCAAGGTTCATCGCATCACTGCCATCCAGCGTCCGTGAGGTGGGAAAGCGAATATCCTTGACCGTATATCCTATGATCTTCATCGTCTATTCTTCGACTGTGCCTCAGCGCGATCTCAACTATATCCCAAATAGTCTGACACCAGCCAAGCCCATGCGCAGGATTCCGAGAAACGGATCAGACGATCAAGGACTATCGCTTAGCAAAGGCAGTGAAAGCGAGATTTTGTAGATTTCCCCGACAATTCGCGTTGCGCCGCTTCGCCCCCAGATCGGGCGATCCGGCGTACCCTGTCCCGTAGAGACGTAGAGCGCTCCGGCGGCATAGGTGATATTCGTCGGCGCATCGAGATCGTCAGCGAGGATGAGCAGCGCGCCGCTATCTGCCGTATATTCGCTCACCTGCGTTGCCGTTGCGAACCGTCAGATTTTGCAGTGTGAGCGATCCGCCAGCAGTCACATTGAACAAGCGGAACTGCGGCGCGCCGCTGCCACGCTCGATAACCGAACAGTGGGCTACCAGACGATGTAATCCCCGTTGGGCGACACTGCCGTCGGGTATATTTTCCCGAACAATGTTTCTGCTATGTTAATATCAGTGATTTCTATCCCAGTTGCCGTGCTGCGCTCTAGTTGATAGGTAGAATAACCTTCTTGAGGCGTCAAAACGCGATACATCACCCCCGAGAAATTGAGCGGCTGAGACTGAATCCATTCGTCAGTGCAAGTCGTCTGAACTGAAATTGGCGACTGGCTCCGAACTATTAGAACTGTTGCCACCAGCATACTCAAGCACAGGCAGATTAGCATACCAAGCCTTATCTAACGTCAGTTATGGATAGGAAATTTGAGCGAGAATTCTCATCGTAGGGGCGCAGCGCGCTGCGCCCCTACACGGGAAAACCCATCACAGAAATCAGCTTAACCATAATTCACGTTGTCTAGGATCGAGCGCGCATAGTCAACTTCTCCATATCGTTTCGACCTATTACGGTGAGCTAGAACACTGGGTAGCTAGTGAACTTCGACGACATCCCCGAATCGGCGCATTTTGCGCCCGGTTTGACGACGGTCTATCAGGATTTTGATTTTATGAGGCGCTTGGCGGTCGTGTATTCTGTCGAGCAGATCGCGAACCCGCTAGCGCCAATTCACCAGCGGGTGCTTATTCCGAAGCTGATCGTGCGCGGCAGCACGCAACTTGTGTAAATGATAGATGGGGCGCAAGCGTACTGCGCCCCATCTTGAACGAATTAGCGAATTTTCAGCACTAACGCCGGACTATCCGCCAGCATAGGCAGGCTGACTTTCAAGCCCTCGTCGCCCTGCGACCACTCGACCGCTGCCCCGCCGATCATTTCGATCATTTGCACATCCCCTTCATACAATCCGCGCTGCTTCCCCAGCGACTCGATAACGACCTCACCAGCCTCTGGTACGCCAAGCAGAATCGCGTAAAGCACATCGCCCTTCGTCGTGAAGCGCACGTCGCGCGCGCTAAACGCTGCCCGCTTGGCGTCCGTGAACGCTCCTTCGATGACGCTAGTCGGACCTTCGCCATAAGTTTTCCACGTCCGCGTATCGTAGATCGCCTCACCGTTGATTTTCAGCCAACGCCCAATGCTGCGTAGGATTGCTATGTCGCCTTCAGAGATTGTGCCGTCAGCACGCGGACCGATATTCAGCAGCAGCGTGCCATTCTTGCTGACGATATTGATCAGATCGTGCAGAATCGCCGTCGATGAGCGATGGTTCTGTTCAGTCGTGTAGCCCCAAGAGTTCGTTGCCACCGACGTATCCGACTGCCAAAACAGCGGGCACACGTCGCTCAACTGCCCGCGCTCGACGCCAAACACAATCGCTTATAACCAACTGAACGTCATCGCCGCGCTTACACCCTTCCAAACTGAGCACCCCTCCGGCGGGCGTGTAGCGCAGTGCATTCCTGACCAGATTCGCCAGCACTTGCGCCATCCGTTCGCGGTCGATCTGCACGTCGAGCAGGTTCTGGTCTAACTTCAGATGAAACGTGATTTACCCTTCTTGACTGAGCGGATCGAACGACTGTCTGACTTGTTCGAGTAAGTCGTGTGGTTGAACTGCTTGCCACTTCAGCTTTAATTCACCCGCATCGGCAAGCGAGAGGATTTGCAAATCATCGATTAAGCGCTTGAGCAAAATCATCTCATTACACATCGCCTCGAAACCCTGCGGCGTCGCCGTGAGTGTCCCATCCGTCAGCCCTTCAAGATAGCTCATGATGACAGTCAACGGCGTGCGCAGATCATGCGCGATATCGGCGGTCATCTGCTTACGCAGTTGGTTGGCGTGATGAATATCCGCACTCATCTGGTTGAAGGCTTGCGCCAATTCGCCAAGTTCGTCGTCGGAAAAGGAAGCTAGACCATGCCTAAGTATGCAATGTATAGAGCAGCGCCGCTGCTCGTGATTTCGTCAGCGGTGAGCATCAGCTATACTCAGGACACCACAACCACGCCAGAACCATCGGCTGCGGAAATGGCTGCGCCAGCGATGGCAACACAACGGACGTGGTTAGGCGTTTCAGTAAGCGAAGCGGACGGCGGCGTGACCATCGCCCGCATTAGCCCGAACTCGCCCGCTGAAACCGCTGAACTCGCCGACGGTGACGTCATTCTCGCAGTCAACGGCACGAGCATCACCAGCGCCAGCGACCTGCAAGCGATCATCGAATCGGCAGCAGATGGTGACGTCGTGTCGCTTACGATTGAGCGCGAATCGGAACAGATCAGCGTAGACGTTACCCTGACGACTCGTATGGGTCGTGGCGGTTTCGCCCCCGGATTCGTCCCTATGAGTGACCTGCTGCAAGTGGCAGAATTCGCATTGGACACCGAGCTTGAAGCAGTCGATGGCGGCTATCAGGTCGTCTAGATCAGCGACGACGCAACCTTTGACCTCGCCGTCAGCGATGTGATCACAGCGATCAACGAGGAAGCGATTGACTCGGTCGATTGGACGACGCTGGTGACATTGGGCAGCGACACTACCGTCACGCTGACGATGCAGCGCGATGGCGCGGAAACCTCGCTTGAGGGGCAGTTCTCCTTCTTTGGCGGTCACCGTCGTGGGCGTGGTGGGTTCCCCGGTGGCAACGTTCAGGGCAATCACCAGCCGGGCAACCCCGGTCGCAATGGTCAGGGCGACCTTCGACCAAGCACACCTGATAGTACACTCCCCGAAGACAACGGACAGCCCCCCGCTAATCTGCCGAGCAATGGTCAACCTGACGGCAGCGGCGGCACGTCGGTCTAAGCTGATCGCTTTATAGATAGGTATATCGGGAGAGCAGAAGCGTTAGCAATTTGCCCGCCTGCGATTCTCTCAGATACACCTTCCAAAATGAGCCGGAACTCAGCGGCGAATAGCGCACCACTATTGCACAGAGCATATTACGGGCTGATAGTACGCGCGCGCGAGCCGTTAACTGAACGAGGACAGCGTATCACACCGTGTGGTTTGGGGAACTTCCAGAACGAAGTCAGCACCAAAAGCTTGCGCCGGAGTCAGCGCGCCCTGATATGAACCAGCAAGCACGTGATCGACCGCATTGAGCGCCGCCAAAGCCGTAAAGCGATAGGCTTCGCAGGTATCGAGCCATGCCTCAGCCTTTTGACCGTCGCGCCCTAGCGCGCAGGCGTAAAGTTGTGACTGTCCGGTTGCCCGCAAGTGTTCGCTCGGTCCGCTAATCGCCTGCTCGATCAGACGCGCCGCCCCTCGGCGCAGCGCCGGCACTTGAACCAACCGCTTCACCAGATAGCCGCCGTAGCGTAAAATCTGTGCTTGTGCTGCGGGGAATGTCATGTACGCCGTGATGTTCGGGATTCCGGTTGTGTGATAGGCAGTCACGATGTCGCCCCACGGAACAGGAACGGCGGTACGCATGCCATCAGCGAAAGCGAATGTTTTGAGTCCCGCCCCAATGTCAATCGGCACAAGTTCACCCTCGCGCCGCACAAAAAAGCCCTCAATCATCATTTCCAGATTAGTCTTCAGTGTCCCTGCGCTTGCGCCGATCTC
>JBBSNT010000177.1:0-8742 GCA_038260485.1 Aggregatilineales bacterium
AGAGCGTAGAGAATATTGAGGAACAGGGCGGGCACGGCAAGCAAGAGGCGAACCACAGGTTCGCACGATTGCACCGTGCCTCTACGAAAGCAACCCTATGCGGGATTTGCGGGGTCTAGACGTAGCTATCGTGCTTCGCCTTTTCGCTGCGGGAATCGCCCAAATTGTCGTGCTTGAGCCTATCGCTAAACGTGCCGGAGCGGAATGAGAAGCCAAAGAGCATGGTCAAGCCGATCAAAATCAGCAGCAGCGGCAGATTGAAGCCAAGCAGGAAGACCAAGCCAATGCCGACCATCCACATAGCGCCGGAAACGCTATACCACTGCTGTCCCTCTGCCATGCCGCGCGCGAACGCTGACGCACCAATCACGAACAGGATGCCGGGGAAAAAGCCGCCGACGATGCCCCCCAACGACGTGAACAGCAGCCCCAGCCCGATCAAGAACACCGCACCAGAAACACGATCCGCGTAGGATTTTGAGTACATGGTTGAACCCTCATTGATAGTCTGCATGATTATCTATATTCTCTAATACGCTCAGGCGATAAAAAGGTTGCGCGGTTATCAGCGGCAAAAGCGTAGTCGTGGCATAATCAAGATACGCTTTGATCGTTAGTGAAAACCATGAAGAACAAAGAGCGCCGGACGCCTCAAGTTCGAAAGCGCCGCCCTAATCGTCTCCGCGAGCGCTGGGACGTGACGTTGGCGGGTATTATCGACATGAGCCGCATGTTGAGCTACAACCTCGACGCTGAGGCGATCTGGGATGCGCTGCACGATAACATCAATTTATCGTTTGATACGACCTCGTTTTTCGTCGCACTGTACGACTACGAGCGTGATCAATTGACGTTTCCGGTCGTCTCGGAGGGGGGGCTGCGAACGCAGCACGACCCGATGCCCGTCTGCGGGCTGAGCCGCGCCGTGATGCTGCATGGGGTTGAATTCTACGTTGGAGACATTGATGCTGAGCGCGACCGCCTGACGGCGATGAATGTCGAGCCGGATGAGCGTGAGCCGGGGCGCTGGGCGCGCTCGTGGATCGGCGTGCCGCTGCGGTCGCGGCAGAGTGAAGTCACAGGTTTGATCGCATTGCAAAATGTGCTGCCGCAAAGCTTCAACGATCTCGATCTATCGCTGTTGATGGCGATTGCCGCACCGCTCTCGCTGGCGTTGGACAACCTTCGCTTGATCGACACCGAGCGCGAACGGCGCTTGATCGCCACCGCGCTAATGGAGATCGGGCAGCTTGCCGGTGCGCACGAGGATTACGACGAGGTGCTCGAACGGCTGCTCGACCAGCTTCAGCGGGTGAGCGGCTACGACAGCGCTGCAATCCTGCTGGCGGAAATCGACGCGACCGACCGCTTAATCGTCGGCGCATCGCATGACCCAGACTTGTTTATCAAAGGGAGTGAACTGCGCCTTGCTGATCTCAGCCCGCTGGCGCAGTCGTTGGCGTCGCAGCAGCCGATAGTGATCAGCGACACGCAGGATTTCACGGGGTGGTGGGATGGTAATTTGGGCGATGCGCCACTCGCGCGAGCGTGGCTGATCGTTCCGCTGGTGGTACGGGATCGCACCAGCGGGCTAGTCTTGCTCGGCAAAATGTCACCGGGTGCGTATACCCAGAAAGATGCCAGTAATGCCTTCGCACTGGCACGGCAGGGGGCAATCGCGTTAGAAACGGCGCGCTTACAAGCACAGGGGGAGCTTAATCTGCAAATGCAGCAGCAGCGGGCGCGGCGTAAGCGCGAATCGTTTACGGGGATTTGGGGTTCGGGTAAGATAGGATTTTTGCACAAAGGATTAGACTTGATGGCACCTATGGGGCTTTATTACGAGGAAATCGAGATCGGCGCGGATATGGTCACGCGCGGGCGCACGATCACCGAAGCTGATCTCGTCCAATTTGCGGGACTCACCGGAGACTATAATCCGATGCACACCAATGCCGAATACATGAAAAACTCGGTATTCGGGCAGCGCATCGCCCACGGAATGCTGACGCTGAGCTATGCGGTCGGGCAGGCGTACCAACTCGGCTTCATGGAGCAGACCGTGATCGCTTTTCGCGGGCTGGAAATGAAATTCAGCTTACCCGTATTCATCGGTGATACGCTGCACACTGAACTGAAAGTTCGTGAGAAGAAGGAAGCACGGCGGATGGGCGGCGGGTGGGTGACGCTCGACGTCAAGATCATCAATCAAGAGGGCAAAACGGTACAGTCTGGCGAATGGACAATGCTCATCGCCCTCAAGCCGGAGCAGACATCGGAATAGATCGCTTAGGGTTAGGAATTTCGAAGATGCGTCGGGCACAGAAGGCTGTGCCCGATACTGATGGATTTTCACGCTTACTGCTGCTGGCGCATCTGCATGATCTCGAAGATCAGCTTATGAAAGCTGCGCTGGTAATTGTGCGTGTCGTAGATGATGCTGCGCAAGCGCGCGAGTTCGCTGGGCAGCGTCTGCGTCGGGTCGATCAGCAGTGGGACGATGGGCTTATTTTCGCCGAGGAAATGGCGGTAAATCATACGCACGTAATCCGAGTGCAGTGATTCTTGCGAGACGACCAAGACCATCAGCCAACATTCGTCCAACGCTTGCTCAATAGCGCTGCGCCAGTTATCGCTGCCAAGCACGAGGTATTGATCAACCCAAGCGCTCAAGTGGGTGTCTTGCAAGCGCACGAGCAGCGGCGCGACGACCATTTCCCAGTCTTCGCGGGCGTAGACGATCACCAGATGATCGCGCAGTGTGCCGGGTTCAAGCCCGGTCGTGTGCGCTGAAGCGGCGACAGGGATATTCTCCAAGCCGAGAAAATCGTGTAGGGACGTTTCGTACTTGCCGCTCTGGAGCGGGCGCTGCACTAAGGTTTCGTTTTCTTCGACGTTCGATACGGATTGGCGCAAAACGTACTGAAGCTGCACCATCGTGCCGAGCCGAATGATATCGCCCGCTTCGAGACAGCGCGATCCTTCCAGCCGTTCGCCGTTGATGAACGTCCCATTGGTCGTATCGAGGTCGTCGATCTGGTAGCCTTCTTGATCGATGCGCAGGCGCAGGTGCTGACGGCTGACCTCAGGGTCTTGGATTACGATCTCGTTGTTCAAGTCGCGCCCAATCGTGAGGTTGTCCTGATTGAGCATGTAGATACGCCCGACGTTAGGACCTTTCAACATGTTTATGCTGAAGTGAACCTCGCTGGAGAAAATTTCTTCGACTGGACTGATATTAGGAATATCGTCGGGAATATCATCGCTCGACGTAAGCTGATACTCAAGCGTAATCGTGTCGCCAAACTCGATCAAGTCGCCCGCTTGCAACAGCCATTGCCCGACAACGCGCTGTCCATTGACAAAAGTGCCGTTGCTTGAGCGGAGATCGTGGATTTGATAATTTCCTGAGAACCGTGTCAGGCGGCAGTGATCGCGGCTGACTTCATTGTCGCGGATGACGATACTGTTCTTGCTGCCACGTCCAACAGAAATCTCGTCGGTTTCGAGATCATAGACCATTCCCGGTGTTGGTCCTCGACGCATTACTAAGCGCAGCATGAATTTATCCACCAAGACTCGACGTGCATAAATACTATTTTCACATATTAGCAGAACTCTATGCTCGTGAAAAGAAGGCTATTTAGTACTCATCGGCTAAGCAGATGTGAAAGGTATGTAAACCTTAACAAAACTGAACCTTACAGCATGTCAAATCGATTGTCACAGTCGCTATATGGGCGTTGGTGAGCGCGGATTTAACCCATATATATCTAGAGCATGGGTCAGTTTTATTCTTGGTGCGCAGCACCATGCTGAATTTGTTAGAAAACTCAAATGCAGCTGTAATACCACTTCTGGGCAGTCAAATTACGACTCGGTTGCGGCGATGGAGCGCTCGACCGGTAGCGTTGGGGATAGGGCTTGAAAGCCGGGATAGACTGTGATCCCGCCCATGTAGCGCGGATTAGCGGAACTGTAGACGTATGCCGACGCAGACTCCGCGAGCCCAGTGGCGACCGGAGAGAGCAGCAGCATACTCAGGCGCGCGTCAAGCGCGCGCTGGGACTTGAGTGCCGTGTGGAGAAAATGCGGACTCCAGATCAGGTTCGCGTTGGGGATTAGGATGCTGAGCAAGGGAATCGTCTCGGACTGGATGTGCCCCACGAGCGCGCTCACGCTGAATTTCAAGGGCGTCGCCACCATTTCCAGCGCTTCAGGCACGACGACGAATCCATGCAGGTGCATCCAACTGGACTGCTGTGCTCGCATCACGGCGCTGATGAGCACTTCGGCGCAGCTGCGACGCTCGAGGAGGGGCTGCTCGTTTTCGGTCGGGATACGCAGGTACACAGGCTGCTCATGCATGGGTTCACTTCTTTTGGGATAGGGTGTTACCGACAATAGTCTCTCTTTTCATGATAACTTAACTCTGACTCAGAAACGTGGATAAGTTATGAAAAATTTGCGACACTTCATAATTGCCTAAGTGCGACTCTCTACTGCGATCACGAAAACGGGGCGCGGAACGTCGAGACTGAAGCCCGTCGGCATCAACCGCCCTGTCACTTGATCGACGCGCATCGTCACCAGATTATCACTCTCTTGATTGGCAACCAGCAGGTAATTTTCGGTGAGGTCAAAGCCGAAGTTGCGCGGTGTTCGCCCGCCTGACGGGACGATTTCGACCAACGAGAGCAGACTCGTGACCGGGTCAACGGCAAAGACGGCGATACTATCGTGCCAGCGGTTGGATGTGTAGAGGAAACGACCAGACGACGTGATGTGAATGTCCGCTGCCGCGCTCGCGCTTGTGAAATCGGCGGGGAGCGCCGAGAGCGTCTGCTGAAGTTCAAGCGTGCCATTGCCCTGATCCCACGCATAAACGGCGACGGTCGAATCGAGTTCGTTGATTGCGTAAAGGATGCGCCCGTTAGGGTGAAACTGGAGATGGCGGGGTCCTGCGCCCGGCGCGGAAGCGGCAGCACTCGGCGGATCGTGCGGTATAAGCTGTCCAGCGTGGTCGTCGAACGTAAAAATCAGAATTTGATCGAGTCCAAGATCAGCGACGAGCACGAAGCGCTCACTTGGATCGAATGTGACCGAATGCGCATGGGCTGATTCTTGTCGTTCGGGGTCAGCGCCGTGCCCATGACTCTGAAAAATGCTGCTTGCTTCGCCCAAGCTGCCATCCGCGAGGACAGGCAGCACGGTCACGTTGCCGCTGCTGTAATTGGCGACGAATACCCACTGCTCATCGGGTGAAAGCCTGACATAGCAGGGCGAGACGCCATGCGTCGGCTGTGCGTTGATCAGCGTCGCGTTCGCCGTTGCGGGATCGACGCGCAGTATGGAGACGCCGCCTCCCGGCACGCCCGCAAATTCCGCCGTTTCATTGACAGCAAAGAGACGGCGCTGATCCCTTGTCAGAGCGAGAAACGAGGGGTTGTCTACGCCGCTGATCGTGTGCTTGAAGTGCAGTTCGCCGTTAGATGGGTCGAAATCATAGACGTAAATGCCTTGTGACCGACCGAGCGCGGGCGCGGCTTGTTCGGTATAAGTGCCAACGTAGATCGTTTGAAGTTTGGAAGTCGTCATCAACGTGTCTCTGCTTTCGTTAGGGGCGGGCAGGACTGCCATCGGGCAGGCGGGTTTGCGTCCATTGCAGCACCTCGTCGGTGCAGGGATATTTTGCGGCAAGCGCTTCGTCGATGTCAACGCCAAAGCCGGGTTTATCATTAGGATACATATAACCGCCGCGCACTTCGGGCGTGCCGGGGAACATCTCATAAATGAGTTCAGGGAAACGACACCACTCCTGAATGCCGAAGTTGGGCGACCAGAGATCAAGATGCAGGTTTGCCGCGTGACCGAGTGGGGAAACGTCGCCGGGACCGTGCCATGCCGTGCGAATGCCGTAGATGTTGGCGTGGATGGCGGCGTTACGCGCGGGCGTCAGCCCACCCATCTGGCTGATGTGCATCCGAATAAAGTCGATCAGGCGGCGCTCGATCAGCGAACGCCATTCGAGCGGGTTGTTGAACAGTTCGCCCATTGCCAGCGGCGTGGCGCATTGAGCGCGAATCTGGGTGAACCATTCGATGTCTTCGGGGGCGAGCGCGTCCTCTAGAAAGAATAGGTTGAGCGGCTCGACCGCTTTGGCAAAGCCAACCGCGTCAATCGGCGACATGCGCTCGTGAATGTCGTGGAGCAGTTCGATTTCGTCGCCGAGGGTTGCGCGCACGGTTTCGAGCATATGCAGCATGTTACGTCCATAGACACGCGGGTCAAAGTACGCGCCTTCTGGCGCGCCGTCGGGACGAATATCGCGGGCGTGTTTGCCACCGTAGCCGCCCATCTGCACGCGGACGTAGCGATAGCCTTCGTCGATGAACTGCTGAGCGTTATCGATCACTTCCTGCGGGTCGTGCCCATCAGCGTGGGTGTAGAGCGCGGCGGCTTCGCGGCATTTACCGCCGAGCAGTTGATAAACCGGCATGTTCGCCAGCTTGCCTTTGATGTCCCAGAGGGCAATATCGACGCCGGAAATGGCGTTATTGAGGACGGGACCATTGCGCCAGTAGCCGTTGACCATCGACATTTGCCAGATGTCCTCAATCTGGCTGACGTCGCGCCCGATCAAGAAGGGCTTGAGATGATGCTCGAGCGCGGCTTGGACGCCGTGAAAGCGCTGGGTGAAGGTTGCGCAGCCCAAGCCATATAGACCGGGTTCGGACGTGACGATCTTGACGACGGCTAAGCGCTGCCCCAACGGTTGGGTCAGAATAATTTGAACGTCCCGAATCGTAATGGTCGCCATAAGCATTTTTCCTCGAAAAGAGCAAAGTAGGCATATTAAGGTCTTTCCCACAGGGCAGCCCACGCGAGTGGAATCGATTTGCTGCTTAATTATGTCGCTTTGACGGCGAAAACAAAAAAGACCAGTCGCTGAGGATTGGTCTTTTGAGATGTAACTCTGTAGGCGCTGCTTCAGACTTGAGGCTGCTTCAGCGGTGCGCCTCCGTCGCCAGCGCACGATGTTTATATTCCCTCAATAGCTGACAGGAACTTCTGCAAGGCGATCAACTTCTGCTGGTGCGTTAGGTCGTTGAGGCGAGTCGGGAGCGGCGAAAACGAGCAGCACTCGATGGCGAGTCCGCCAACGGCAATCCGCATAAGTGCTCGCTCCTAGCGTGCGCGCATGGCGCGGTGCGCCGACAGGACATAGGGCGGCAGGTAAGCCGGAATATTCGAGAAGGGCAGGACTTCTGGCTTGAGGGTAATGCCGAGCACGTCGTGCATGAATTGGCGGCGCGCCTGAATGCGTCCCCACGCTTCGGGATACAGTTCGGCGAAGGCTGCCCGCAGCGCTTCATCCGCCAGCGCGATGCCGTCCTCAATGTTGCTGGTGTAGTACGGGCCGCCGGTCGCGGGAATGACGTCTACCTGTATTGCCATGCCGGATTGAAGCTGCTCGGTTGAATCTTTGTAAATGGGCGAATGCACCCACTCATCAAGGTGGATCAGGTGACCGGGATTGAGCTTGACGCCGTAGAACGGGTCGCCAATGTGGTCATGGATGATCTGGTAGAGTTCGCCGCCGGTGACGCCGATGCCGATGTGTTCGTACCATGCGACTATCGCCTGAAAGTAGGGTGTGACGAGCTTCTCGACGTAATCCTCAATGCCCGCCGGAAGCTGATCGGCGTTGGCGACGACGAAACCCGCGCGGCTGGTCAGCCCGCCCCAAGGCGCGCAGCAGACGGTGAAGGGGTCGCCCTGCGCGATACGGTTGAGTCCGGGACTCGCCATACCGAGAAAGGCGCGCTGCCCCGACGCCAGAAAGACGTGAGTGGAGAGCGGCAGTCCGTTTAAGTGCATGAGTTCGCCGGCTTCGAGTTCGGTCATGCCCGGTTTGACGCCGAATAAGACGTTGCGAACGGACTGCGAGGCGAAGGTTTCGGCGAACTCGAAGGCTGCTAGCTGCTCGACCTCGTTGGTCGCGCGCAAGCCGGTCGCGGCATCCATGAACAGGTGTCCAGCGTTGCGGACGCTGCCGCTTGATCCGACAAGGTCGCGCAGGGTATCGACGATATAGCTGGGGATTTCGATCCATGAAGCGGCGTTCACGCCGTCGCTGCTGCCGAAGTATTTCCAGCCCGCGACGCCGACCCTTTTGCCTTGAGCGACACCGCCGGATTGCAGAATCTGCGCCAGCGATTGACTGGCATCACGCGGCTGACCGAGCAGGCTCATGCTCTGGAACATGACGAACTGGAGATCGTCTTTGATGGGGCTGACGTTGGCGTAACCGATGCCCTCATTGCCGACGAGCAGCAGCGGTTTTTGATCGCCGAAGTGCTGAAGGTCGATGACCAGCAGGGCTTCCTCGAAACGCGGATCGTAGCCGGTGAGGTAAGCGAGGTTGGGGAAGTGTTCACGGTCACCAGAGACGACAAAGACGTCGTCGCCTTCGGCGCGGGCGCGCTCAACGAGGCGCTTGAGGCGCTCGCGGTAGAGGTCGGCAGGGATGGTCGGTTGAACGGTGGGTAAGCCAAATTGGGGTAGTTCAAGGTCTGTTAGTTCGACGGGTCTATACATAATGAACTGATTCAAACTATTTGATTGAGCAGGATGGATAGTGCATCATGAGAGAAAAACCTGACCAAAGGTGATTTCTCATGAGCACTATCCCGACCAGTGTAACCGAAGAACAATTCGATCTGCATATCCGACCGTTGC